>SUWI01000033.1 GCA_015061565.1 Lentisphaerota bacterium | reverse complement strand
GGACCGGGGCCGGCGTCTTGCATGGCGTCAGTGGAATCAGGGCAGCCGCCGTGGGAAAAAACTGACCATGCGAGGGATCGGTGCGGCGGTCGGCAGGAAGATGGCTGGCCGTCCGAGGGTGCGGTGTGGCGCGAACTTACTAAGAATACTAGGATTTCTAGGAATTCTGGGTCAGCGCGAAAGACATGTCATGGCGCGAGATCACTGGTCGGGAATCAGCACTCCCAGCACTCCCAGTATTCCTAGAGATATTCCTGACTGTTGTCCCCAATTCCCCTGACGCCAACGGCGTCTTCCGGAAAAAACGGTTTTTTTCTTTTCGGGGGGTTGACATTTTTCGAAAACCGCTTATAATATGTTATAGTAAGTAGAACGTTCTACATGACCTTGAAGGAGCATGGGAAATGGCGGTTACGGTACGGGATGTGGCAGCGGAAGCGGGCGTCTCTTTCCAGCTGGTCGCGGCGGTGCTGGGCGGGAAGAAATACGCCCATGCGTCGGCCTCCACCCGGGAAAAGATCCAGGAGTCGGCGCGGAAGCTGGGGTATGTGCCCAATGCGAGTGCGCGGATCCTGCGCGGCGACGCCAGCCGGATCATTGGCGTGCTGATCGATTCCCGCGCTCCGGAATCCATGTATGGAGTGCTGGCCGAAATCGAACAGCGCGCGGACGAACTCGGGTACCGGATCCTTTCCGCGCAGGCGCATGACAATCCCGACAGACTGCTGCAGGCCTATTATTCCCTGAAACAGAACGGAGTCGACGGCATCATCTCCTTTTCGCATGACTATTCCCAGCTCGGCTGCCGGCTTGACCAGCGGCTCAAGGACGATCCGAAAATCGTTTTTGTGCTCAATACCGATGAACAGAACCCGTCAGCGGTCGATGTCGACATCAAAGGCGGCATCATCACCGCCGCCGAACATCTCCGCCGGCAGGGATACCGCAAAACCGCGCTGCTGCTGCATGGGAACAGCGATCAGGGCAAGCAGCCTTTGAGCTGCCGGAAACGGATGGAAGGATTCCGGCTCGGATGTCCGGGCGGCGAGGTCTTCTTTCTGCCGACTTTGAATGCGGACCTGGACGCGCAGGAAAAGGGAAACCGCGATCTGGTCCGGGAAAAACTGATCCCCGGCGGATTCGATTCGGTTATCGCGGTCAACGATCTTACCGCGGTGATTTTGATGAATCAGCTGTTGTCCGAGGGAATCCGCATTCCACAGGATTTCGGGGTGGTCGGATGCGATGATCTGCCGATTGGCGCGTACTATCCCGTAAAACTGACTACCCTCGGCTATGACCGGGAAAAGATGGCCCGGTCCGCGATGGATATTCTGATCCGGAAAATAGCCGGAAATACCGGTCCGGTCCGGATGAATTTTCCGATGGAATTGATCGTCCGTGAAAGCACGAACAGATAATTCAATACAAACACTTCTAAGGAAAGGTAAAAAATCATGAATGCAAGGATGAAAAAACAAAAACCTGGGAAATGTGTAATGGGCCGGATCCCGGCCGTTTCACGGATGACATCATTTACTCTTATTGAGCTCCTTGTGGTGATAGCGATCATAGCGATTCTGGCGGGAATGCTGCTGCCGGCGCTGAACAGCGCACGGGAAAGCGCCCGTTCGATTTCCTGCATCAACCAGCAGAAAACGATTTACAATTACTGGTTCATGTATGCAAACGACAATTCCGATCATCTGTTGACGGTTTATCAGCCGACCGGAAAATTCGGACGCTCGTGGTTCGAACGGATCATCATAGATGCTTATCATACGGCCGCATCGGAGGATGTTCAGGCCGGCCATAAAAAAATATTCGCCTGTCCGAGTGATTCGACCAGAAACGGGGTCCAGGATTTTGTCGCCATTCCCACCATGAGCTACTCGATGAATGTCGGTTTTCAAAACCCGGCTTTGGTGACTTCGACTTATCTGAGCCAGTGCGGCTGCACTGCGGCGGGAACCAGTACCGTATATAAACTTTCCCAGCTCAAAGACCATATTGAAAAATATATGGTGACCGCGGATTACTGGAAATATTACAGCTCCGTCAACGGAGTCAATAAGAACAATTGCGGCGTCAACGAGAAAACGCAGATGAGAAATACTTACGATATGGCGCAGTACCGAGCTCATAAAGGAGGGATGAACACCGCATATCTGAACGGTTCGGTCAAGACCGCTTCTTCCCGGTGGAGACACAACAACTGCAGCTGCAACGACCTTTGGAATGCGAAAGCCAGCGGAACCATTTACCAGTCCTTCAAATTCCGGTATTGATCGGGGAGATACTTCAGATGTCTTTGTGGAAATATGTGTTGGCCGGGACAATAACATTGACCGGGGTATTGGGATTTGAGGTTCTTGCCGGCCTGCAGCTGACCGAAAACGGAAAGACTGCTTACCGGATCGTCCTGCCGAAGAATGCGTCAGACAATCTGAGCTATGCCGCGCAGGAGCTGAAGAACCATCTGGAGGAAGCTTCCGGGACCCGGTTTGCCGTGGTGAAAGGAACTCCGGAGAAGAAAGGAAAACAAATCATTCTGCGCGAGCTGGATCCGGAACTGAAAGCAAGCGAATTCCGGATCCGGACCGAAGGAAAAGATCTGCTGCTGTCCGGCGGCGGCGAATCGGGGATCCATCACGCCGTGCATGATTTTCTGGAAACCGACTGCGGATATATCTGGTATGACGCCCGCGGCGGCAGAAAAGTTCCTGATCTGAAGAATTTCAAACTGCCTGATACCGACCGCAGGAAGAGCTATGAATTTGCCGCCCGGTCCATGAGTCCGGACTGGTTTTTCTATCGTCCGGAAGGTCATTATTTTCTCTATCGGTGCAGACAGAATCTGAAGATGCGGTATTTCCCGCTGCCGGGGATGAACGGGAAGCAGCCGAAGATCAAAATCGGCGTCAACGATGCCCGGCGGGCGAATCCCGCTTCGCATACCTTCTTCGACTATATTCCCGATGTTCCGAAAAAATCCCGGATCGGGGCCTTCAAAGGCAAGGGGTATTTCAAAGATCATCCGGAATGGTTTTCCATGAACCAGCAGGGAAAGCGGATCGTCCGTCAGCTGTGTTTCAGCAATCCGGAACTGCGGGCGGAATTCAAGAAGAATTTCTATGAGCACATCCGGAAAACGCCGGATATGAATATTTTTTCCGTGACCGCATTCGATATGCCCGGACAGTTCTGCTATTGCAGGGATTGTCAGGCTGCGGTCAAAAAATACAAGACCAACGGCGCACCGGTTTTCCTGTTCGTGAAGGAACTGGCCGATGCTGCCGCCAAAGATTTCCCGAAGGTGCGGATCTGGACCTACGCCTACCGGAAGGAACAGACCGAATTCCCGCCGGAGGGGCTGACTCTTCCCGACAACGTGATCCTGAATTTCTGCCCGATCGACGACGATATGAGCAAGGACTGGACTGCCGCGACCAATGCGGAGACTTACCGGAACCTGAAAGAGTGGAAAAATCACTGCAAAACCATCTGGATCGGATATTATGTGAATACGTGGACTTTCGGCACGCTGCTGACTCCGGCAGTGGGCAATGTCCGCCGTGTGGCGAATGATATCAAACTGGCACGGAAAGCCGGCGCGAACGGATTCGTGTTTTCGCATCCGAACGGGACTGCGAGCATGACCGGTTTCACGGAATTGCAGTCATACCTGATGGCGCGTCTGCTGTGCGATCCCGGTCTGGAGACCGATCCGCTGATCGACGATTTCATGAAGTTCGAATACGGCGCCGCGGCTCCGCTGATGCGGAAATATCTGGACGAACTGGAAAAAGTCGCCGGAGAGATCAAGGTCTTTGTCAAATGGAATGCGGTCCACGGTGTCTGGAATGCCTTTTTCAAGAGTGCCGATGCGGTAAGATGGCAAGGCTATTTCGATCAGATGGAAAAACTGACCGCTTCGGATCCGGAGATCCTGTTTTCCGTTCGCCGGGTGCGGGTCCCCCTGGATGTGATGACGCTGCGTTTTTACCGCCGGATCAAAAAGGATATCCCCGCTTACGGAACCAGTGCGCAGGAGCTGAACGACAGGATCAAAACGGTTTTCTGCAAGGCCACGGACGCTTTTTACACCAAGAGCATCGCCCAGATCAGAAATCATAAAGTCAGCCAGGAAAAACAGCTGGTGCGGCTGATCGGCAACTGGATGGTGCAGGAGGGCGCCGAACCGAAAAAACTGCCGGCCGAGATCTTCGGCAAGACCGATCCGGCCCGGATTTTCGAATTCTTCCCGGGCGCCATGCTCAAGTCGGAGCGGATCAAGGACGATCAGGCCGCCTGGGGCTATGCCGTTTACAATGACAAGGCCGAACAGGGCTTCCCGATCCAGCATCTGAAATATGATTCCGCCGCCAATATCTGGAAAGATGTTGCGGAGATCCGTTCGGCCAAGGTCGGGATGGAAGGCAAATACTGCTTCTACCATATCGGGAAATCCGCGATTTCCCCGAGTTACGAACTGCGGATCCATTTCAAAGGCTACAAGCATCTCTTCCGGATCTTCCCCGGCGAAGTCTGGATGCCCGGCACGGACGATACGGTCGATGTTTATGTTTCCCTGAAACTGACCGGACCGAAATACTATCCCGGTTCCAAAGAAAAGAATTCCATTGCCTGCGACCGCATCGTGATCGTCAGGAAAACCAATGACTGAAACCCAGACCGCGGCTTGAAAAAACTTTTCCGGAAAAATGCACTTCGGAATTTGCTTTTTCCGGAACCGCGGACTACATTGCTTTCCAACGCGGGGCTGATTTCGATTCCGCCGAACCAACCAAACAAGGGAGATGGAAAATGTCAGGTTTCTATGATTACTCGGTGACCGCCCGGACGGGCGAAGTCGTCAAAATGGCCGATCTGAAAGGCAAAGTCGTCCTGATCGTCAATACCGCCACGGGCTGCGGATTCACGCCGCAATATGCCCCGATTGAAAAGATGTATCTGGATTATCACGACAAGGGACTGGAGATCCTGGATATCCCCTGCAACCAGTTCGGCGGTCAGGCGCCCGGCACCGATGACGAGATCCATGAATTCTGCACGGTCCATTTCAACACCACTTTCCCGCAGATGAAAAAATCCGATGTCAACGGCGATAATCAGCTGCCCATTTACGCTTTCCTCAAATCGCAGAAAGGCTTCCAGGGGTTCGGCGAAGGAAAAATGGCCGACATCCTCCGCAGCATCCTGCCCGGCATCGATCCCGATTATGAGCACAACAGCAATATCAAGTGGAACTTCACCAAATTCGTGATCGACCGCAGCGGCAAAGTCGTCGCCCGGTTCGAGCCGACCGCCGATATGGCCGAGGTCGAAAATCTGGTGAAAAGCCTGCTGTAAAAACGAAACGGTTCTCCGGCCATGGATCAGCCGCCCTCATTCCGGGAGGAATTCTATTTTCCGTTTCCCCGCGGAAGTTCCCGTGGGGTGAGGTGGTATTCCGACGTCATTACCCTGCCCATGCTGCAGGAAGCCTACTGGCATGGCATTTTCCCCTGGCCGGATGAGGATGAGAATGCCGCGATCCCCTGGGTTTTTCCCCGACATCGCGGATTGATCCCGCTGGGTGTTTTTCATGTCCCGCATACCGTCCTGCGCCTGATGAAGAAAAATCTTTATGAAGTGCGGATCGATACCTCTTTCGAGCAGGTGATCCGCAACTGCGCCGAAAGGAACGACGGTGAACCTACCTGGATCACCTCGGCGGTCATCAGCGCGTATCAGGAATTCCACCGGGCCGGCTGGGCTCATTCTTTCGAGGTCTGGAACCGGGAAACGGGCGCTTTGGCCGGCGGTTTATACGGCGTTTCCATCGGAGGAGTGTTTGCCGGGGAATCCATGTTTTACCGCGAGTCGGGCGCCTCGAAAATCGCCCTGGCGGCATTGGGACGGACTTTGGAACAATGCGGAGTGCAGCTGCTGGATACCCAGATGGTCACACCCGTGACTTCGCTTTTCGGCGCGGAATATTATCCCGCATCGGAGTATCTGAAATGTCTCAGGCAATTCCGCGGCGAACCGCTGTCTACGGAACAGCTGCGCGCCGGTTTGAGTTCAAAAATATCCTGATCCGCCTTCGGTCTGGCCGGTCCTTCTCAGGCAAAAATCCTTTTCGAAAATGGTCGGGAAAGCCCGTCATAGTCCGTTCGTATATTGTGATCCTGGTGCTTTTCTGGATCCTCCGGAATCTCCCGTGGTATCCTTTCACTTTGCTGGCTCCTCCGCCGGGTTTTTGACATGACCTCCCGGTTTTCTGCCGCAATAAAAAGGAAGGTCCGGAATCCGGACCTTCCTGCCTGATTTGAAACCCGATTCGGGAAAGATACCCGGACCTGTCACTTTTTGAAGGTTGCCTTGCCCTTGGGGGACTTTTTCATCATATCTGCCTGAAGTTTTTTATTTGCTTCCTGCTCTTTCTTCACGAGATCTGCAGATTTTTTCTGCCGGGCTTTCGCAGCTTTGGCGCGCTGGGTGTTTTTTGCTTTATCCGCTCTAGCCTGCTGGGCTTCAGCCTGGGCTTTTCTCTGTTCTTCCGGAATTTTCCGGGCAAAGCGGTTGACGGTGTCTTTCAGCTCGTCCGGGAACTGGTTGACGGGCAGGATCACTTCCCGGTCGCCCTCGCCATTATTATAAAATACGCGAATGCCTTTCGGTGCAGCGCCCATGATCACGTAATTTCTGTAAACCGCACCCGTTTTGATCACCAGATCCCCGGCACTGGCGAGCGAAGCCAGTCCGGCCAGCATCAGCATGGCGAAAACTTTTTTCATAATGGACTCCTTTCCTGAAAGATTGAATAATAATAACACATCAAAAGTGATTTGTCAAGGAAGAAGTCCTGATTTTTTGGAAAAACTGGTGCGGAGTGACCGGCAGCGGGGTTGGCAATTCATGAAAACCGGTGTATAGTATCGGCAGGAAAAACTGAATGAAACGGCAAAGTGAAAATGAATCGATTGAAACCATATTTTGTTTATCCGGGACCGATGGATTTTTCCCTCCATAATCACAGCCGTTGGAGCGATGGCCAGGCCGATGCTGAATCGATGTGCCGGGCCGCCCGGGCTGCCGGGATCCGGGTGTTCGGACTCTCCGACCATTATGTCTTTCATCCCGATCCGGCCATGATGCCGATCTCCTACAGCATCGACCTGTCCCGGCTTGATGAATATTGTGCCGAGCTCGAGCAGCTCAAAAAAAACTTCAACGCCGGAGATTTCACGCTTTACGCCGGACTGGAAGTCGATTTCTTCTTTGAAAATATCGATGAAGTGATGTCCGAACTGAAGAAATATCCCCTGGATTATCTGATCGGTTCGGTGCATTTTTCCGGAACTTTTCCCATCGACCACAGCGAGGAATACTGGAAGCCGCTGACGCCGGATCAGATCGAAGAGATCTGCCGGATCTACTGGGAAAAGATGCTCGGCGCCGCGCAGTGCAGCCATTTCACCTTTCTGGGACATCTTGATCTGCCGAAGAAATTCGGCTTTCTCCCCGATCCGGACCGATATCTGCCGCAGGCCCTGAAGGTCCTCGATGCGGCCGCCGCCAATGGCACCGGGATCGAGATCAACACGGCCGGCTGGTTCAAGCCCTGCGGCGAACCTTATCCGTCGCCCCGGCTGCTCCGGGAAGCGAATGCCAGGAAAATCCCCATCGTCCTCGATGCCGATGCTCATGACACGGATTTCGTGACGCGCGGTTTTTCCGAGGCACGTGAACTGCTCCGTCAAACCGGATATCCCGTCGCCGCGGAACGGTGAATTGCGGAGTTACTGCCGATGAGCATGAAAAAGATCATATTCCACCCCGGCGACATTCCCGCCAAGCCGGGCTGCTATATTTACCGGGATGTTTTCGGAACCGTGATCTATGTCGGGAAGGCCTCCAGCCTGCGCCGGCGGATGAGCCAGTATTTCCAGCCGTCGCGCCAGACCCGGGCCGATCCCAAGCTCCGTTCGCTCATCAATTCCATTGCTAGCTGGGAATGCATAACCGTGAACAGCGAGGATGAATCCCTGCTGCTGGAATCGAGGCTGATCAAGGAATACGCCCCCAAATACAATGTGCTGCTGCGGGACGACAAGCGGATGCCGCTGCTGAAAATCGACCTTGCGGAAAAATTTCCGCATCCGAAACTGACCCGGCTTCAGAAAGACGATTCCTGTCTCTACTACGGCCCGTTTCCCAACTGCAGCGCGCTCAGACAGACCATGGAATTCCTCTCCCGTTATTTCGGATTGCGGACCTGTGCCCATGCCGATCCCGGACAGGAGGAATATGCGCATTGTCTGGCCGGGACGGTCCGCGATTGCTGCTGTCCCTGCGTCGGCAAGGTCTCCGAAGAAGAATACGGGGCGCGCGTGCAGTCCCTGATCGATGTGCTCAACGGCAATACAGATGAGATCATTGCCGTGCTGGAAACCAAAATGCGGGAGGCCGCGGGAAAATGCGATTTCGAAAAAGCCGCCCTTTTCCGCGATGTCGCAGGCAACATCAAATCGCTTTACGGTGTGCGCACCCGCACCTTTCCCAATGCCCATCTGCCGGAGGTAGTCGACGGGGAAGCCGCCGTCCGGGATCTGCAGCAGGCTCTGAAACTGAAATCTCCGCCCGCGACGATGATCTGTTTCGACAACTCCAATATCTCCGGCACCCTTTCCGTGGCTTCGATGGTCTGTTTCAAAGACGGACGGCCCAATAAAAATGCGTATCGCCGTTTCCGGATCCGGACCGTGGAAGGAGCCAACGATTTCGCCATGATGCGTGAGATCATCACGCGGCATTTTTCCCGCCTGCTGGCCGAACAGCTTCCTTTGCCCGATCTGATGATCGTCGACGGCGGCAAGGGACAGCTTTCCTATGCGGTCGATGCCCTGGTCGCGCTGCGCTGTCCGCCGTTTCCCGTGATCGGCCTGGCCAAACGCAACGAAGAAGTTTTCATCCCCGGCTATTCGGAACCGATCCTGATCGACAAGTCCCGGCCCGCGCTCAAACTTCTGCAGGCGATCCGCGATGAGTCCCACCGGTTCGCGATCACCTATCACCGCGCTTTGCGCATGCGCACCATCCGCAATTCGATCCTGGATGAGATACCCTGTGTCGGTGAGGTCCGCAAAGAGGCTTTGCTGAAGAGTTTCGGCTCGGTGACGAGGCTCCGCAAAGCCACGCCGGAACAGATCGCCGCCAGGGTCGAGGGGATCGGACTGAAGTCTGCTTCCGAGATTGCCGACTATCTCGCCCGGCATCCTGCCTCCGGTGATCTGGATGTCCAATAATACAACAATGATTTGACTTTTTCCGTTGGTCGTCTTTCGGCATTGGCGCCACACTGTACAAATCAAAGTATTTTTCAATGAAAAAAATGTATTGATTTGTTTTTTTTAAAAATACAATTATATTAAAGAATTCTATAATTTGAAAAAGAGGAGTCGAGGCTGAGATGAATACCAATTGGATTACAATAATAATCCTGTATGCCTGGCTCCTTGTCGGATTATTTACCGTCAAGGAGTTGAATAAAAAAAAGAAAAGCAATCCGTATCAGGTCCTGCTTTCTTTCTTCATAGGTCCTTTCGGACCGGGCTGGATTTGGTATCAGAATAATCGCGATACAATCAAGGAATATCTGAATTTCAAGAAACGGCAGCCGAAAGAAAACACCGATTATCTCAACTTGGTCTTTCTGGACAGCCACGGGCGTGATCTTTTTGCCGGAAACTCCGAAAAATCCGAGATCGTCGGCCGGGTGAAAAAGATGGTTTATGATGCTGTGACCCGCCGGAGCAGTGATATTTTCATCGATCCGAAAGACGATGCTTATGTGATCCGGTTCCGGGTGGACGGCATGATCCGGATCTATGATACGCTGATGGAAGCGGATGCCCTTTCCGTGATCAGCATGATCAAAGCTGCATCCAGCATGGATATTGCGGAAAAACGCCGTCCTCAGGACGGTATGTTCAGTGCGTTGTATGAAGGGGTCAATACCTCGTTCCGTGTGGCGACGGTCGGTGTTTTCGGCGGTGAAAAAATCACTATCCGGGTGATCTCCTCCGAAAACAGCAAACGGGATCTGAAAGATATCGGCCTTTCGCCGGCGCAGCTGACTATC
This sequence comes from Lentisphaerota bacterium, assembly GCA_015061565.1. Taxonomy (GTDB): domain Bacteria; phylum Verrucomicrobiota; class Lentisphaeria; order Victivallales; family UBA1829; genus SIG94. The sequence continues at coordinate 20,934 of SUWI01000033.1, read as the reverse complement.
GTGCGGAATGGCGTGAAACTGCCGTCCGGTATGATCCTGATGTGCGGTCCCACCGGCAGCGGTAAAACCTCCACCCTTTATTCCATGCTCGGCGCCATTGATTACAACATGAAAAATGTGATCTCCATCGAAGACCCGATCGAACGGGTCGTTCCACATATCAGCCAGATGGAAGTCAATGTCAAGGCCGGAATCACCTTCGCTTCTCTGCTCCGCAATGCTTTGCGCCAGAATCCCGATGTCATCTGCGTCGGCGAGATCCGCGACGAGGAGACTGCGGAAGTTGCGGCCCATGCCGCCCAGACCGGACACTTGATCATCGCGACCCTTCACAGCAATGACAACATCGGTACCATCATCCGCCTGACTGACCTGGGGGTGCCGCTCCGCTCGATCGCAGCCTGTCTCCATCTGATCATTTCCCAGCGTCTGGTCCGTGTCCTCTGTCCGCATTGCCGGAAGAAAGCCGAACTCAATGCCGAACAGCTGGAGTTCTGCCGCCAATACGGGATCCCGACCGATTCACTGTATACTTCCTCCGGTTGTCCGGAATGCGACCATACCGGTTTTGCCGGACGCAAGGCGGTTTTTGAAATGCTGACCATGACCAATGAGCTTCGTGCCGTAATGGAATCTTCCGGTTCGTCCGTTTCCGCCATTCAGGAATACATCAAGAGAAATCAGGGTGAAAACACCATTTTCAATATCACGGGCAACATGCTGCTCCGGGGCGAGATCCCGCTGGAAGAATTCGAACGGGTCAATATCAATTTCTGAGGAAAGGTTTTATCATGGGTACTTTATTAGTTTTGATCGGCGGTCTGATCGGGGCAGGCAGCGGTTTTAAAAAGTCTTTTGTTTCCTGTTGGATTTTACTGATCAATTTCTCTTTTTCCATTTATATCAGTGTATTTCTTGCTCCTTTAGCTGTGACTTTGCTCGAAATTCCCGGATTGACAGCCGGTTATAAAAATGCCATTGCCGTCGCCGGCATTTTCTTGATCGTCAATTTCATCCTGCAGAAAATTACCGAGCAGATCATTCCGAACCCTGATATTAATTTCAACCTGCCTCCCATTGCCCAAATCTTTTCCATCGCTGCCGGATTCCTTTCCGGTCTCATGATCGCCGGCATCCTGCTGTATTGTTTTATGCAGACTCCTTTTGTCAGCGGCCTTTCCCAGAAAAAAGAACTGCGCGCAACTGCCCGCAATACCATGATGGGTGTCGTCTATACGCTCAACGTCTTCTCCTTCCAATCCCTTTCTCCGGAAGCGGAAAAAGAATTGCAGGCTATTCGGCTCATCCCCAAAAAGAAAACAGCTTCTTCCGGTGCGCAGGACGAAGATGATTCGCAAGAACGGTCCAAACCGGCGGAGAATAAACCTGCAGAAGGATCCGTAAAGAAAGATTCCACTGCGTCTTCCGATCAACAGCCGGCAAAACCGGCAGAGAACAAAAAGACGGAATGATGACGTTTAACGGTCGTCAGTGACTGATTGCAGAGCCGCTTCGTAAACCCGGATATCGGGTTGGTTTCAGAGCGCGTAACGGGCGGCCGCTCCCTCCAGCAGCAGTGCGCACATGTCAGGAAAACTCATACCCATGGCTTTGGCCGCTTTCGGGACCAGACTGTTCGCCGTGCATCCGGGGATCGCATTGCCTTCCAGCATGATGAAATCGCCCGTCTTGACATCGACCATCATATCGGTGCGCAGAATGTCCTGAGCGCCTGAAAGCCGGAAGAATTCCAGTGAGGCCGCCCGCAGTTTTTCCTGGATGGGTTCCGGGACTGCCGGGGCATGGCACAAATACTGCGTTTCGCAGGTCTTATGCAGATATTTCGCATCGTAGTCATAGACCTTGGTGGTGTAGCGGATCTCGATCATCGGCAGTGCTTTGCCGGCGATCATGCCGAGCGTCACTTCCACGCCCGCAAAAAATTCCTCCACCAGTGCGTCTTTGCCGTAGCGGAAAACCAGTTCCAGCGCCTTTTCCCAGTCAGCGGGCGACTCCACCACCGAAAGCCCGTAGGTGGACCCTTCCGACACCGGTTTCACCACCAGCGGGAATTTCAGGCCCGCCGGAATTTCACGATGGTCCGGATCGATCACCGCATATTTCGCATTCGGGATGCCGTGCGCGGACATCAGTTTTTTGGACTCGATTTTGTCCATGATCAGTGCGCAGGCGGCCGACCCAGAGCCGACAAACGGGATCCCCGCTTCTTCCAGCAGCTTCTGGATCCGGCCGTCTTCGCCGAATCCGCCGTGCAGCACCGGCCACACGATCTGAGCCTGTTTCATCTCCGGCGCCAGCGCCAGTTCGCGGATGTCATATTCGGAAACCTCGTATCCTTTGCTGCGCAGTGCATCGGCGATCGCATGGCCGGATTCAAGCGAAACCGACCGCTCACTGCTGGCTCCGCCTTTCAGCACCAGAACGCTCAAAGGCTTTTCGCGCATTTTCCGATTTTCCGACATTTCAGCAAACCTCACTTCCGGTATCAGTTCTATATTGTGAGTTTTCCTGACCCGATCTTTCATTTCCAGCAGCAGCTTGCGGAAATCCGCCAGTGTTCCCGTCTGACTGCCCGCTTGACGGACGATCCAGTTTGCATGTTCCGGACTGACCAGAAATGCACCGCTGGAGAGCCCTTTGCACCCCGCTTCTTCCAGCAGTCTGCCTGCCGGGGCAGCGGCCGGATTCCGGAAAATGCTTCCCGCGCTCCTGCCTTTGGGCGCCTGTTTCCGGCGCACGGCTTCCGCCTGGATCAGTTCTTTTTCCGCTTCCGGATCGACTTTGCGGAATTCCAGGACCGCTCCCGTTATCAGCATATTGTCACGCAGGAACGGCGATTTCCGATATCCGAATCCCAACCCAGCCGGCGGCAGGGAAAATTCCCGGATATCCGCCGCGGAAAGGGAAATCATTTTCACTTCTTTGACCAGGTCGGCAATACAGATCCCCTGCGCTCCGGCATTCATCGCCAGCACACCGCCCAGCGTTCCCGGAATACCGGACAGTCCCGCTGCTCCGCCCAGTCCGTGATCCAGGGCAAAACGCACGATCTCACTCAGCGTACACGCTGCTCCGGCATAGATCCGACGGTCATCAAGCAGACGGAGGACAGAAAAATCATCGCCCGGCTGCAGTTTGATGAAAACCACATCCGGCAGCGGCTCATCCGAACCGATGAAGTTCATACCGCCTCCGATCATCTGGATTTTCAAACCGGCCTGCTGAAAGATCCGGATGCGGTTGATGGCTTCCGCAACGGTTTTCACTTCAGAGAGGAGACAAAATGAGGATCCGGCGCCCAGACCGGTGATCTCATTCCAGTCTGCTTTGCGGCAGAATTTTTCCGTGATTTCGGCAGTATCCAATTGCGGCATTTCCTTTCCGGCTTATTTCTTTTTATAAACTGATTTCGGGTCAAAAATCCGTTCTTCGATCACGGCGAGTTCCCCGTTTTCGAGTTTCCGGAAAAAGCACGACTGATAGCCTTCATGGCAGGCGGCTCCGCCGATCTGATCCACTTTGAAGATCACCGTATCCAGATCGCAGTCCACCAGGATTTCCTTGACCAGCTGCGTGTTGCCGGATTCTTCACCTTTTTTCCAGAGCTTGTTCCGGGAGCGGGACCAGTAAGTCGCTTTGCCGCTTTTCAGGGTTTCGTTCCAGGATTCCTCATTGATATAGGCCAGCATCAGCACTTTATTGGTTTTCCAGTCCTGGGCGATCGCCGGGATCAGTCCGCCGCTTTTCTTGAAATCAAGTTCGATCATTTTTCTTCTAATTCCTTAAATCAATTGAAAGGTTCCGTCAGTTTCTGCGGTTTCGAATCAGTTTTTGCTGCGGGTTTTGCCTCGGCTTTTGCTGCCGGTTTCGCTGCGGGTTTTGCCTCGGCTTTTGCTGCGGGCTTGGCCTCTTTCTGTGCTTTCGGATCAGCGACCTTCCTGGCCTGGGATCTTCCCGCCGGTTTCACCTTGCCGTCTTTGACATAGGTTTTCTTTAATTCCTGCTTGTTTTCTTTTTTGTGTTCTGCTTCACTTGAAGCTTCCGGACCTTTCAGCGAAATGGTCAGATGGTAGTTGATATATTTTTCATCGGGTGCGACGCCGTGAAAATCCAGGATATTGCCGGGGAGGGCCGCCATTTCACGCTGGACGGGGGCGGGCGAATTTCCCTGGGAATCGATCCAGGTGAAATGATACCACACGGTCACTTTGGGATCGCCGGTAAACAACCAGCGGAAAAAACCGGTCCGGCTCAGTAGCACACTGGCGTCGACCGTAAGCAGTCCCTCGTCATTGATCATGGTTTTGGCGTTCAGCAGTTCGATGGTGAAACTGCTGTTTTCGATCAGTTTGATCCGTTCCTCGGTCGCTCTCTGCTTGATCGGTTCTTCCGTCATGCAGCCTGTCATGAGCAATGCACCGGCAAAAGCGCCGATCATGATTTTTCCAATCTTCATGTGGATATCCTCCTTGCGTCCATTCTGGTTTCTTTATGTTGCAATGTCAATATAACACAATATTCTGAAATGTAAAACCCCCATTCGGAAAATCAGTAAGAAATAATGGTGGCGATCAGTTCCAGTTTTTCCGATCCGAGCGCCGTGATGGAATGGCCTTCGCCGCTCCGCGTCAGCGTGCTGTCGCCCGCCTGGAGGATCCGTTTCACTCCGTTGTCGTCGGTTTCCGCCGTGCCGGACAGGATATAGTAGATTTCATCTTCGTTTTCATGCACATGCCAGCCGATGGAGCAGCCCGGTTCCAGCACCAGCTTGGCGAACAGACGCATATTCTTATTCAGTTCCGTCCCTTTGGCATAAATATGGTTGAACGTCACATCGCCCTTGCCGTTGCGGACTTCATGCCGGAGTTCCGGCTTCCAGTCTTTTTCCTGCTTGAACATTTCTATATTCTCCTTGTTGAGTTAGTGGACCGGTCCGAAGATATTGCCGTATTTCCGGCTGTTGAGCGCTTCCGTGAACGCGCTGATCTTGGTGAACGTGCTGCACGGGTCGATCGTCTGGTCCATGCAGTCGCCGTCCAGCGTCAGCAGCGGCACATTGATCTTCCGCAGTTCTTCCCGCAGCAGCTTGGCAAAACAGCTGTCCGACAGGGAACAGCGGCCGAACCCGTGATTGTAGAGGATACATCCCGTCAGCTTGGCGCGCTGCGCCGTCTCCACGATGTAGGAGACCCGCAGTTTCGGGTCCAGATAGCCCGTGGTCAGCAGTTTCCGCGCCAGCGAACGGTACGGATCGTCCGGATCGAGCTTCTGCCAGTCCACAAAGTTCACTTCCTCGAACACGATCGGCACGCAGCACGTGTCTTCCACAAAATCCAGGATCTTGGTGTCGTAGAACGGTGGCAGATGCAGCCACAGGATCCGGTGCGTGTCTTCCAGCGCACAGCGCGTCTTCATGATCCGTTCCCGGTCCTGCAGTTCTTTCAGGAACTGCGACTGGATGTCGATCAGCTCCTGCCGCCCCCACAGCTGCGAAAACATCACCGCATTGTATACCGCTTCGGTTCCGCGGATCAGTGGCGGACTGTTCCAACGCAGTTCATTACATTTCTGCGTGATTTCCGCCGCTTCATTCGAAAGTTGGCAGGCCTCCGACAGCCGTCCCATATCCATCTTGATCCCCATGGCCTTTTCCATCAGCGAAACCGATTTTTCCAATCCTTCCGCGATCGTTTCGACCGAGTTGCTGTCGCTCATGCTGATCGGCGTGTTCAGGGAATAGAACCGGTCGGAAACTCCGGCCTGCCGTGCCAGGTCGGCAAAGACCCGTTCCCCCTGCTGGCACGGCTGCGAGGTCGATACACAGAAATCCGGCGTCGGCAGCTTGGAGCCTTCCAGCACCCGCAGGAAGGAACAGGTTTCCGCTGTGAATCCCTTGTACGCCGCCATGTCCAGCGCCTTCTTGATCCGTTTCGGATTCCGCGCGAACAGCGCCGCATAGGTTTCCAGCGTCATGATCCGCACTCCCAGCGCGTTCAGGATCTCCGTCGGGTAAAAAAGATTGCGTCCCACCAGCAGGTCGCCGCCGCTTTTCGAGAAGAATTCCCGCCGGGTCGAATTCGCACGCATCTGGATCGATTTCAGCGGAATGTCCGTCACGTAATCCACCTGGCGCGGCGACAGCGAACCCCGCAGATCGGCGTATTGGCGTGCGAGACACGCCGCGCCCAGGGCTCCCATCACCCGGTGATATTTCGGGATCAGGATCTTGTTCGAGGTGATCTCTTCCAGATAATGCGCCACCGCGCTGTTGGAGGCGACTCCGCCCTGGAACACGATATCTCCCTTGTAATGGAACAGCAGTTCGCCCACGCCGGAAATAATCGTCCGCGCCTGCGCTCGGCACGCCGCTCCGATAATCTGCCCGATCGGATAACGGTTCTTGAATTTATTGATCGACGTCGCACTGAGCACGGCACACACGCTGGAAAATTCCAGCTCCGTGCTGTAGTCCGCCAGCTTTTCCATCTCTTCCACGGGAATATTCAGCTTCAACGCCACGCTGTCCAGGAACGCTCCAGTACCCGCCGCGCAGATCCCGCTCATCTTCGAGTTCCACATGTGCATGGATTCGTTGTAGATCATCGCCTTGCTGTCCTGTCCCCCCACATCCAGGATCGCCTTGCAGTCGGGATAGAAATGCAGGGCTCCCGCCACGTGCGCGGAAACTTCGCTGACCTTGAAATCGAACGGCAGATATTTCCGGGTGTCTTCGACGATCTGGCTGCCCGTCACCACCGTGCAGGCGATCTCGCGGCGTTCCACTCCGCATTCGGACAGAAAGTCCAGAACGATTTTTTTCAGCGCTCCGTGGTTGCATTGTCCGCATTGCGCACAATGGCCCGTACAGTTCAGCATATGTTCCGATGAAACCGGACGTGTGCGCTGGTAGATCTGATGTTTTACCTCGCCGGTCTCCGTCAGCAGGACTGCTTTGAAAGTCGTCGATCCGATATCTATCCCCAAAAAATAACTCATCCGCATTCCGCCTTATTTCTGTTTTATTCAAAATATATTACAGTAATATAGCATGAATACCGTCTTTTTTCCAATCCGGCGGGAAAAATCTTTTGATTTTTGGTTCCCGCGGACAGACCACATCAGCCGCATGAGCCAATCCGGAGTTATTTTTCGCCGGTGCAGGGTATCCGCGCCGGCACCGACATCGCCGCCGGGCTTATTCGAAATAGGAAGCGCCGGAAGATGGCGATTCGCAGACCCTGACACGGGAAAGTCTTACTCCGGGCAGGTTGACCGCCGGTTTCAGACGCTGATAGATATACATGGCCAGGTTTTCACTGGTGGCATTGGTGTTCTTGAAATGCGGATGCTCGTTGAGATTCTTGTGGTCGAGTTCGCCGAGGACGGCATCCAGCTCTTTTTTGAGGATTTTGAAATCCATGGCGATGCCGATCTCATCCAGTTTTTCCGACTGGATGAAAACCTGGACGGTCCAGTTGTGTCCATGCAGGTTGGCGCAGTCGCCATTATAGCCGCGGAGCGAATGAGCGGCGGAAAATTCGCGGTGGATGTCCAATTCAAACATTGATCTTTTCCCTATATTATGATTGTTTTTGAATTCCGGCGGAAGCGCGTTTGAGCGCGATGCGGAACGCTTCGGCCAGACTGCCGAAATCGGCGATCCCCTGTCCGGCAATATTGAACGCCGTGCCGTGGTCCACGCTGGTGCGGATGATCGGCAGGCCCAAAGTCGAGTTGACGCCCCGGTCGAATGCCAGCATCTTGAACGGAATATGTCCCTGGTCATGATACATGGAAACGATGCCGTCGTATTTCCGGAGGACGGACTGGACGAACAGTGCATCGGGGGGGACCGGTCCTTCGGCATGGATGCCGAGTTCGTTCATCCTGCGCACCGCCGGCTTGACCGTGTCTTCGTCCTCGCGTCCCATGTTGCCGTTTTCTCCGGCGTGCGGATTGATCGCGGCGATCGCGATGCGGGGTTCGGGAATACCTTCGGCGCGGACCGCATCATGCAGCAGACCTGCGGTCCGGACGATCCGGTCGAAAGTGCATGCCGCAGGGACTTCTGACAAAGCGATATGCGTGGTGACGAAAGCGATCCGGAGAGAACCCGCCGACTGCATCATGGCGAAATCCTTCGTCCCGCAGATCTCCGCGACCAGTTCAGTATGACCGCTGAACGGGATCCCGTTGAGACAGACCGCCGCCTTGTTGACGGGAGCGGTGACGATCGCGTCGATTTTTCCCGCAACGGCATCCTTCGCCGCCCGGACGACCGTTTCATAGGCGGCCAGTCCGCATTCGGGCGACAGAATGCCGTCTGCCAGATGGGAGACTTTTACCCCGGTCGCCTCCACCAGTTCGATGGGGGGCAGGGGTTTTTTGCAGAAACATCCGACCGCATCGCGGATCACTTCGGGCGATCCGTAGATGAAAAGTTCCGCATTTTCGGCAAACTCGGGATGATCCTCCAGCATCCGGACGATGATCTCGGGTCCGATGCCGGCCGGATCACCCATGGTAAAAGCGATCTTCGGCAGACGCAAGGAGGTCATTTCCCTTTTTTAGCCGCGAGATACTGTGCTTTCTTCTCTTCGAGCAGCAGGCCGACCCGGTCGGTATCGATCGGGAAATAATTTTTGCCTTTCAGATACTCGAGAAAATTCAGCCAGTCCTGATGGTTCCAGGCGCCGTTCTGTTTTTTCACGAAGTTCATCGGGATGGGCGATCTGGAAAGTTTCCGGATGTTGGCTTCTTCTGGTGACAGTTTGACAGTCATGGCAGACTCCTTTCTTTTGATGGTTTCCCGGGGAAACCGATTCCCCCTTCAATGGGTAATTTACACCATAAACGGATTTTTGCAAGCTGGAAGCGGAAAAACCCCGTTGCGGAAATCATCCCGACCGGCACGGGAAACAGCGTTTTTTCTAAAAAATAACCAAAAAGTTATATTTTGTCGGTTTTCAGCTTGAAAAACGGATTCGGGCATGTATATTGAAAATCAAATTCGTCAAAAAACAAAAATCGTATATTGAAAAAGGAGGAATTCATGGGTTGGCTGGATTGGGTGATCGTAGTCATTCCGCTGCTGATCGTATTGACCATCGGGCTGAAATCGCAGCAGTATGTGAAAAGTGTGGCGGACTTTCTGGCGGCGGGCCGGGTGGCCGGCCGTTACGTGATCTGCGTGGCCGGCGGAGAAGCCGGCATGGGGCTGATCTCGCTGGTGGCGATCTGGGAGAAATATTACATGGTGGGATTCGCCATCAACTTCTGGAGCACGATCGCGGCGCCGCTGGGATTGATCATGGGACTGACCGGCTACTGCACCTACCGTTTCCGGGAAACGCGGGCGATGACCATGGGGCAGTTCTTCGAAATGCGTTACAGCCGTTCGTTCCGGATCTTCGCGGCGGTTCTTCAATCGCTTTCCGGGGTGATCAACTATGCGATCTTTCCCGCGGTGGGCGCCCGCTGTCTGATGTATTTCCTTGATCTGCCGGTCCATTTCTATATTGGCGGCTGGAAATTTTCCACGTTCGGCCTGCTGATGCTGATCTTCCTCAGCGTCGCCGTCTGGATCGTTACCATGGGCGGTCAGATCACGATCATGGTGACCGACTGTGTGCAGGGCCTGATCTCCTATCCTTTCTATGCGGTCATTGTGGCGTATATCATCTACCGGTTCTCGTGGGACGGGGAAATCATTCCCGCTCTGATGAACCGTCCGCCGGGAAAGAGCATGCTCAACCCCTACGATGTAAGCAAGCTGAGCACCTTCAACCTGTTCTATGTGTTCGTCGGGGTGTTTTCCAGTGTGTTCAACCGGATGGCGTGGAGCGGATCCCAGGGATACAATGCGGCGGCAAAAAACGCGCATGAACAGAAAATGGGAGCGCTGCTCGGAACCTGGAGAAGCGGTTTTTCCTATACCATGTATACTCTGCTGGCGGTGGCCGCATTCACCTACATGACGCATCTGGATTTCCGCAAGGACGCCAACCGGGTCCATCAGCAGCTGACCCAGAAAACCTCGGAAGAGATCATGGCGGAAAAGCGTTTCGACACGATCCGTCCGGATGTCATGACCCTGGTCAAAACCGGCGAAGTCACGCCGAAAATGAAGATGATCCTGCGGAAAAGCGGGAAATTCGATATGAACAAGCCGCTGGAGCCGTCCCAGTACCGGGATGCCGCGCAGGCCGCGGTCGCCACGGTGGACAGGGGCAAAGCGGGCACGCTCCGGACCATCTATCATCAGATGCTGGTGCCCGTGGCGATCCGCGAAATGCTCCCGATGGGCATCACCGGCGTGCTCTGCGCGATCATGATCTTCCTGATGATCTCCACCGACACCACCTACATGCACTCGTGGGGCAGCATCATCGTGCAGGACATCATCCTGCCGTTCCGCAAAACGCCGTTCACCCCGAAACAGCAGCTGAATCTGCTCCGCTGCATCATCGCGGGCGTGGCGGTGTTCGCCTTCCTCTTCAGTTTCTTCTTCGCGCAGATGGACTACATCCTGATGTTCTTCGCGATCACAGGAGCCATCTGGCTGGGCGGCGCCGGTCCGACCATCGTGCTGGGGCTTTATTGGAAACGGGGAACCACGGCAGGCGCGTTTGCCGCCCTGGGTTCGGGTTCTTTCCTGGCGGTCGCCGGCATCATCTGCCAGCAGACCTGGGCCAAATATCTTTATCCGGCTCTCGAAAAATATGATCTGGTCAGCAGTTTCAGCTGGTTCTTCGAAAGCGCCTCCAAACCGTTCAACCCCTATATCGTCTGGAAAGTGACGCCGGACCGGTTCCCCGTCAATTCCCAGGAAATCTATTTCATCGCCATGCTGATCGCGGTTTCCATGTATGTGATCGTCTCCCTGATCACCTGCCGTCAGCCGTTCAATCTGGAACGCATGCTGCACCGCGGGATCTATGCGGACAGCGAGACCAAGCCGCGGATCCCGTGGACTTTCCGTTCGGCCTTCTCCAAGATCATCGGCATCGACCAGAATTATTCGAAAGGCGACAAAGTCCTGGCCTGGTCGGTATTCCTCTGGAGTTTCGGTTACGGGTTCTGCCTCTGCTTCCTCGGCATCATCATCTGGAACGCCATTTATCCGTGGCCGGCCCACTGGTGGGCCATCAAGTTCCATATTACCGCGCTGTTCATCCCCTGCATCGTGGCGGTCATTTCCACCGTCTGGTTCTCCATCGGCGGAACCGTGGACCTGCACCGGCTGTTCAAATCCCTGGCCAGCAAGCATGATGATTTCAGCGATGACGGCCGGGTGCATCATCATCAGGATGACCAGGAAAAGCCGGCTGCCAAATGATGATCGGCATTACCGGCAGCGAAGGTTTCATCGGAACGGCCTTCCGGCGGTATCTGACGGCGCTCGGGGAAACTCCCGTGAGTTTTCCCCGCAGTGCGTTTGATGATCCTGCCGAAATGGCCGCGCTCTGCGGCCGATGTGATGCCCTGGTCCATTTCGCCGGATTGAGCCGGCATCCGGACGGGGAATTCCTCCTCGAGATCAATCTCCGTTTGACCTCCGCCCTGATCGAAGGCTTGAAAAACAGCGGCAGCCATGTCCATGTTTATCTGGCGTCGACGACTCATGAACAGCGTGATCTGCCGTATCACGAATCCAAACGCCGTTCCCGCCGGATGTTCGAATCCTGGGCGGCCGAAACCGGGAATGCTTATTCCACCTTATTGATGCCCAACGCTTTCGGACCGTATGCCCGGCCCTTTTTCAACAGCGTGGTCTCCACGTTCTGTTATCAGGCGGCGCATGGCCAGAACCCGGAACGGATCGATCCGGCGGAACTGAAACTGATCCATGTCCGCACCCTGTGTCGCGAGATCCTGCGGACGGTCCGGCGCAATGATCCGGGCGTCACCGCCGTGGAATTCCCGCACGAATACGAGATCCGGCTGGACCGGATGTGGGAGATCCTGCAAAATTGGCGCGGACAGCTCGTCGCGGGAAAAACGCCGTTGCCCGCGGATCCGTTCGAGACCGATCTGCTGGAAACTTTCCTTTCCTACTGCGAATAACGCAGGAAATATTTTTTCTCCCCGCCTCTTTTCACTTGAAACCATGCCGACCGCGGGGTATATTACCGTCTGTCAGTAAATTATCAACATTATTATGGAGATCAGATATCATGAGAATGTCCAAAATGCTGGGCCGCCGGATCAAGGAAGATCCGAAAGATGCGAAAACCGTAAGCCATAAATTCCTCGTCCGCGGGGGATATATCCGCGGCGTTTCCGCCGGGATCTATTCCATGCTCCCGCTCGGAATGCGCATCATCGACAAGATCGAAGCGATCATCCGCGAGGAAATGAACCGGATCGACGGTCAGGAAGTCAAGATGCCCGTGGTGCTGCCCGCCGAACTCTGGGAAGAATCCGGCCGCTATCAGACTGTCGGCCAGGAACTGCTCCGGTTCAAGGACCGCAACGACAAGCCCATGATCCTCGGCATGACCCACGAAGAAGCCGTGGTGCATCTGGTCCGCACCGAGATCACCAGCTACAAGCAGCTCCCGATCATGGCATACCAGCTCCAGACCAAATACCGTGACGAGGCGCGTCCGCGTGCCGGACTCATCCGCGTCCGCGAATTCACCATGAAGGACGCCTACAGTTTCCATACCAGTCAGGAAGACCTCGAAAAGTATTACGAACGCGCCCACGAAGCCTATGAACGCATTTACAAGCGCGTCGGCATGAAACATGTCGTTTCCATCAAATCCAACTCCGGCATGATGGGCGGCAATGTTTCCCACGAATTCATGTCCATCGCCGACTGCGGCGAAGATACCATTTTCCTGTCGCCGGATATGAAGAGCTACAAAGCCAACCGCGAGATCGCCGTTTCTGCGCTGAAGTTCGAAAAGACCGAACCGGAAAAGCCGCTCGAAAAAGTCCATACTCCCGGACAGAAGACCATCGAAGAAGTGGCCAAATTCCTCGGCGTGAAAGCCGAACAGACCGGCAAGGCGGTATTCTACGCCGGACCGGACGGCAAGCTGATCTTCGTGCTGATCCGCGGCGATTTCGAGGTCAATGAGACCAAACTGCAGAACCATCTCGGCATTCCGGAACTCAAATTCGCCAACGACGACCAGATCCGCGCCGCCGGTGCGGTCCCCGGCTTTGCCTCCCCGGTCGGGATCGATCCTTCCAAGGCCGTGATCGTGGTCGATCCTTCCGCCGCCGGCACTTCGAACCTCGTGGTCGGCGCCAATGAAACCGATTATCACTACATCAACTTCAATTACGGCCGCGACCTGAAGGATGCCGATGTTGTGGACATCGCCGCGGTGCGCGAGGGCGATCCCTGTCCGGTCACCGGTCAGCCCCTGCTGATGAAGCGCGGCATCGAAGTCGGCAACATCTTCCAGCTCGGCACCAAGTATTCCAAGCCGATGAACTGCAATTACCTGGACAAGGACGGCAAATCGCATCCGATGATCATGGGCTGTTACGGGATCGGCGTCGGCCGCACCATGGCGTCCGTGGTCGAAGATTCGCACGACGATTACGGGCCCGTCTGGCCGATGTCCATTGCCCCGTACCAGATCCATCTCTGCGCGCTCAATCCGGACAAGGACGGAGTCGGCGCCGCGGCGGAAAAACTTTATGACGAACTGAACAAACTCGGTGTGGAAGTCCTGTTCGACGACCGCGGCGAGAAAGCCGGGTTCATGTTCAGCGATGCCGACCTGATCGGCATTCCGTTCCGGGCGATCGTTTCTCCCAAGAGCCTGGCACAGGGCAAAGTCGAATTCAAACTGCGGACTTCCCGCGACGCCGAACTGCTTCCTGTGGAAGACGCGGCGAAGATCCTCGCCGAAAAAGTCCGCGCGGAACTGGAAAAATACAACATCTGAGGGATACACCATGTGGAAATACACAGAAAAAGTAATGGACCACTTCCTCAATCCCCGCAACGTCGGGGAGATCGAGGATGCCGATGCGGTTGCCGAAGTGGGCAATATCACCTGCGGCGATGCGCTTAAGATTTACCTGAAACTGGATGCGGAAGGCAAGATCGCCGAGGCCAAATTCAAGACTTTCGGCTGCGCCAGTGCCATCGCTTCCTCGTCCGCCCTGACCGAACTGGTCAAGGGCAAGACGCTCGAAGAAGCCGCCAAAATCACCAACAAGGACATCGTGGCGCTGCTCGGTGAACTGCCGGAAGAAAAGATGCACTGTTCCGTCATGGGCATGGAAGCACTCCAGGCCGCCATCTCCGATTACAAAAAGAAACACGGCGAAAGTTACCAGGCGGTCGAGTCCGACGACGACCACGAGGGCCGCATCGTCTGCAAATGCTTCGGCGTCACCGACACCAAGATCCGCAAAGTCGCGCTCGAAAACAATCTGCACACGGTCGCGCAGGTCACCGATTACACCAAGGCGGGCGGCGCCTGCGGACGCTGTCTGGACGAGATCCAGCAGATCCTCGACGGCATCTGGCGGGAACAGTCCGGCGCCCAGTCGGCCTTCAGCGAAGGTTCTTCCAAGTCTGATGAATTCGCCAAACTGACCGTGGTCCAGAAGGTGATCAAGGTCAATGAAGTGATCGAAAAGGAGATCCGGCCCGCGCTGGAACGTGACGGCGGCAGCATCGAACTGGCCGACATCGAAGGCAATATCGTCAAAGTCCGCCTGAAGGGACGCTGTGCGGCCTGCCACAACGCCGGCCTCACCCTGAGAAAACTGGTGGAAGCCAAACTGCGCGAATTCGTTTCCGAGAATCTGACGGTTCAGGAGGCTTGAGATGGGCGAAGAGGAAAAAGTCATTTATTTCGACAACAACGCCACGACGGCGGTCGCTCCGGAAGTGTTCGAGGCCATGACGCCGTTCCTGACCAAACTCTACGGCAACCCGTCCAGCATCCACCATTTCGGCGGCCAGGTGATGGCGCATGTCGAAACGGCGCGCGAACGGCTCGCCGCTCTGCTGGGCGCGGCCCCGACCGAAGTCATTTTCACCTCCTGCGGCACGGAAAGCGACAATGCCGCGATCCGCAGCGCCATGCTCACCTGTCCCCAGCGCGACAAACTGGTGATCTCCAAGGTTGAACATCCCGCCGTGCTGAACCTGGCCAAGGACCTGGAACGCCGCGGTTACCGCGTGAGCATGATCCCCGTGGACGGCAAAGGCAAGCTGGACATGGAACGGGCGCGGGAACTGATCGACAATCAGACCTCGGTGGTTTCCGTGATGTGGGCGAACAACGAGACCGGCAATATCTATCCGATCTACGAGCTCGCCGACCTGGCGCACCGCAACGGCGCATTGTTCCATACCGATGCGGTCCAGGCGGTCGGCAAGGTGCCGATGAACCTCTCGGAAAGCCAGATCGATTTTCTGAGTCTCTCCGGACACAAGCTGCATGCCCCCAAGGGCGTCGGCGCACTTTACGTCCGGCGCGGCGTGCGGTTCCGTCCCTTTGTGATCGGCGGCCATCAGGAAAGCAACCGGCGCGCTGGCACGGAAAACGTGGCTTCGGTGGTCGGGCTCGGCAAAGCCGCGGAACTGGCACGTCTCAACATCGAAAAGGAAAACAGCCAGGTCCGCGCCATGCGCGACAAGCTCGAACAGGGAATCCTGAAAACGATTCCGGAAGTGCGCGTGAACGGCGACGTGGAACACCGTCTGCCCAATACCGCGAACATTTCGTTCGAATACATCGAAGGCGAATCGATCCTGATGCTGCTGGACATGTTCGGGATCTGCGCCTCCAGCGGCAGCGCCTGCACCACGGGCAGCCTGGAACCCTCGCACGTCCTGCGGGCCATGGGCATTCCCTATACCGCGGCGCACGGGGCGATCCGGTTCAGCCTGTCCCGTTACAACACCATGGACGAAGTCGATTTCGTCCTCGAAAAACTTCCGCCGGTCATTGCCCGGCTGCGCGAAATCTCACCGTATTGGAATCAAAAATAAGGAGTTCGGATTATGAAGATCATCGTTTTCGGAGGAACCGGCTGGCTGGGCCACAACGTCGTGCTGCAGCTGCTCGAGGCTGGATATGACGTAACCATCTGTTCCCGCGGACAGAAAAAACTGTTCCTGGATGAAGTTGCCAAGGTGAAAACGATCACCGCGGACAAAAAGGACGAGGCTTCGGTCCGGGAAATTTTCAAGACCCGTTATGATGTGGTGATCGATACCGTTCCCACGCTGGAAAGCATCGCCCATATCCGCAAATATGCCGGCAATATCAGCCAGTATATCCATTGCAGTTCCACCGGCGGCTATGCCCCGCTGCCGTTCGTGCCGTGCGATGAGACCGCGCCTTACGGCGGATTCGAAAAAAACAGCGGCTGGGCCGCCAAAGCGGTTTACGACAATGAGGCCATGCGGCTGTTCCATCAGGAAGGTTTTCCGGCCACGGTGATCCGTCCGTGCTATATCACGGGTCCGGGCATGCTGCCGCTGGACAATCAGGGCGGCCGCCGCAAGGATTACATCGCCGACATCATCGCGGAAAAAACGCTCGATGTGCCGGACAACGGACTTGCGCTGCTGCAGCCGATCCATGTGAAGGATCTGGCGGCCTCCTTCCGGCTGGCCACGGAGACCCATCGGAGCATCGGACAGATCTACAATATCTGCCTGAGCCATGCCGTCACCCTGATCCGTTATCATGAGATCACGGCCGCCGCGTTCGGCAAGAAAGCGCATCTGAATTTCATGTCCGTGGACGACATGCTCAAAAAATATGCCGGCAACATTCATGAAACCGGTTTGAGGTTCCTGGCCACGCACATGTGTTTCACGATCGAAAAGGCAATCCGCGATCTGGGTTACAAACCGCACTGCACTCCGGAAGAAGCCATTGCGGAAACCGCCCGCTGGGCCGCGGAACAGAACTGATCACTTATTGAACCCGGCATCTCGTGTTCATCTCAGTTTTCCGGCTTTGCCGCAAAATTCGCAAAAATCATCCTTGCGGCGATTTATCCGCCGTAGCACGCAGTGCGGAGGTGGAAGCCGAAACTGATCACTGATCCACTGACAACTGATCACTTACTTGAGCTGCTTGCGGTTTTTCTGCTCGAGCTTTTTCTTTTCCGCGATCATCATGCGGCTCATTTCGCGTTCGGCGGCGGCGATCATTTCCTCTTCCGGCGTGCGCAGCGAATGATTCTGCTCCTCGCGGAACAGGTTCAGCATCCGCTCGAACCACGGCAGCCGTTTGCGTTTGAGTTTCCGGAGTTCCTCGTGAACGCGCAGTAAATGCTGCGGGGGATCGCGGTGACTGCCGATAGCCAGGGCCGCACGATAATGCAGCGCCGCCTTGCGGAAATGTCCGAGCTCGGTCTGGCAGCGCGCGAAATACACCCGGTAAAGGATGTTGGTCGGTGCCAGGGAAACCAGCCGCTCATACATCCTGGAAGCCGTGCGGAACCGGCGTTTTTCATAATAATTGCGCGCCTCGCGGCTGGTCATGAAAACATAGGTCTTTTCCAGGTCTCGGAAAAAAGTGAAAAGCGTGGTGTTGCTCGGCGGATCGTTCCCCACGATCAGTTCCTCGAGCGTATCGTCTGCCTCGGTATCCATGATGATCTCCCGTTCCGGGATGACGGTGTAAGCCGGGGCGGAAAACAGCGCGGCGTCGTACTGCCGCCGTTTTTCCGGATCGGAAAGCGTGACGAACGCCTCGACCACGAGCTTGAACTCCTCGGCCTTTTCCGGCGCATTGCCGAACCGGTCCGGATGGCATTCCCGTGCCCGCTTGTAATAGGCTTTCTTCAGCGCGGCGAATTCGCATTCCCGCGTGATCCCCAGTATTTCGTAATGATTCATGATGTCCCTTTCGGAACATATTATAGCATAAATCCGAAAAAAAACACGCTTTCCGGGTGAAAAAATCGGAAAATCGCACTATATTACCATCCATGAAATAAAAAACGGAGTCGGATCGGTAAAATGCCGGATGATTTTTATGATGTGATCGTGATCGGCGGGGGCCATGCCGCCTGCGAGGCCGCGTACGCCGCCGCCCGCCTCGGTGCCTCCACCCTGATGCTGACCATCAACCTGGACCATATCGCCCAGATGAGCTGCAATCCCTGCATCGGCGGCATTGCCAAAGGTCATGTGGTGCGCGAGATCGATGCGCTCGGCGGTGCCATGGGGCAGATCGCCGACGCCACGTCGATCCAGTTCCGTATGCTCAACCGCACCAAAGGTCCCGCCGTCTGGTCGCCCCGCTCGCAATGCGACAAGGCCGCGTATCAGCGTGCCATGAAACGGTTGCTGGAACAGACGCCGAACCTGACCATCCGTCAATCCCAGGTGACTTCGTTCCTGCTCGACGGCGATGCCGTCTGCGGCGTGGAGACCGAATTCGGCGACCGCTACAAATCGAAGAGCGTAGTGGTCTGCACGGGAACTTTTCTGGCGGGCAAACTGCATTTCGGACTGAAGAATTTTGCCGGAGGACGTGCCGGCGATCCGCCGTCCGTGGCGCTGGCGCAATGTTTCCGCGACCAGCTGCATCTGCATACCGGCCGCCTCAAAACCGGCACGCCGCCGCGTCTGCTGGGCTCCACCATCGATTTTTCCGGACTGGACATCCAGCCCTCCGAAGATTCCGACGAACGGTTCAGTTTCTTCCCGGACGATTCGGTGCGCCCCGCCTCGGTCAATCATAATCTGAACTGTTACCTCACCCATACCGATTCGCGCGCGGCGGAACTGGTCCGCGCCAATCTGGACAAGGCGCCGATGTACAACGGGCTGATTCACGGCATCGGCACCCGCTATTGTCCCTCGTTCGAGGACAAGATCGTGCGGTTCCCCGACCATGAGCGGCATCACATCTATCTGGAGCCGGAAGGCGAATTCACCGGCGAATATTATCTGAACGGCCTTTCGACCAGCCTGCCGCCGGAAGTCCAGCTGGCGATCCTGCGCACCATCCCCGGACTCGAACACGCGCAGGTCACGCGGTATGCTTACGCGATCGAATATGATTTCGTGTTTCCGGAAGAACTCGACCGCACGCTGCATGTCCGCAAATGGAAAGGTTTGTATCACGCGGGCCAGATCAACGGGACCAGCGGTTACGAAGAGGCCGCGGGGCAGGGGCTGCTGGCCGGACTCAATGCGGCACGTTACGCCGCGGGCAAGGACGGCGTGGAACTCGGACGCGACAGTTCGTATCTGGGCGTGCTGGCCGACGACATCACCACCAAGGAGATCGTGGAACCCTACCGGCTGTTCACCAGCCGCGCGGAACACCGGCTCAGCCTCCGGCAGGACAACGCCGACTTCCGGCTCTGTCCGCTGGCTTACGAATGGGGTCTGCTGCCGCAGGAAAAATATGACCGCTTCCGTGCTTATGCGGAAAAATGCGAAAAGACCGAAGCGCTCTGCCGCTCCATCCGTAAAGAGGGCCGTTCCCATTGGGACCGGCTCAAGGACTGCAAAGGCGACTGCGAGGCTGATCCGCCGTCATTCGAGGCGTCGGAGATCGGACTGGACCTGACGCAGTTCACCGACCGGCGGGTCCTGCGGGAACTCACCATCCGGGCGCATTACGAAGGCTACATGCGGCAGGAACAGCTGGCGATCGAGAACCTGCGGGCGCTGGAAGCCTGGCGCATTCCCGCGGATTTCGATTATGCCGCGCTGCCCGGTCTCCGCAACGAATCGCGGATGAAACTTCAGAAAATCAGACCCGGAACCCTGGCGCAGGCGGGACGGATCGACGGGGTCACCCCCTCGGAGATCTCCCTGCTGCAGGTCTTCCTGATGCGGGAAAAGAAGAAACATGAATGAGACCGGTCAGACTGCGAACATCTCTTTCCGGAGCGACACGCTGAAACGTCTGCTCCGGAAAAAATCCTCGCTTGCCGCTCTGCTGATCTGCCTGCTCTATCTCGGTATGGCGGTTTTCGCGGAAGGATACGGCATCTGGTGTTCCGCGCATAACATCGAACCGGTTTACCAGCGGCGGCATCTGAATGAACGTTTCCAGCCTCCGTCTTCGCAGCATTGGCTGGGGACCGATTATCTCGGACGGGATGTTTTCCTGCGGGCGGTCTTCGCTTCGAAAACGGCGGTGAAAGTGGGCGTGATCGCTTCGCTGATCTCCGCGTTCGTCGGGGTCGGACTGGGGATGCTCGCCGGCTATTACGGCGGCAGGACCGATGATTTTGCCGTCTGGGTCTACAGCACGTTCGCTTCCATGCCTTCACTGCTGTTCATCCTTGCTTTTGCCTTGCTGGTTTCCAAAGGATTCCTTTCGCCGACCCTGGAACGCGGTTTCGCCCTGCTGGCGAAAGGTCTGCGGACCGAACCCGGCATGCTCGCGGTCTACCTCGGGATCGGCCTGACCGGCTGGGTGTCGCTCTGCCGCGTGGTGCGCGCCGAAGCCATGAAACTGCGCGACCGTCAATACGTGCTGGCCGCCCGCGCGATGGGCTTGAGCGATTTCCGGATCCTGACGCGGCATATCCTGCCGAATCTGGCGCATCTGATCATCGTATATTTCACCATGCGTTTTGCCTTTGCGGTGATGACGGAAGTGATCGTCAGCTATCTCGGACTTGGTGTGCAGTTCGAGCCCAGCTGGGGCGTGATGATCGCCGACGGGCAGGAACGTTTATGGCGCGGCATCTGGTGGGAAGTCGGCGGCGCCACGGCGTTCATGTTCATCCTCGTGCTGGCGCTGAATCTGCTCGGCGACGCGTTGCGCGACGTGCTCGACCCCCGGCTCCGCACCTGATTTTGGTTTTTCTCCACAGCATTGAAGAATCATATTAGTTCGCACAAAATCTGAGGCGTAGAAAAAAATCGAAAAAAAATTATTTCTTTTTGAATTGGCACTTGACTTTTTCTGATTAGGATGTATACTAATCAATAAAAAA
>SUWI01000032.1 GCA_015061565.1 Lentisphaerota bacterium | reverse complement strand
GATTAGTATACATCCTAATCAGAAAAAGTCAAGTGCCAATTCAAAAAGAAATAATTTTTTTTCGATTTTTTTCTACGCCTCAGATTTTGTGCGAACTAATATGATTCTTCAATGCTGTCATAACAGCCCGGAATAAAATCCTGATGGTCATTGGTATACATCTGCAGCGCGGTCCCCATCTGTTTCAGACGGTTGGTGCAGGAAGTTTTCCGGGCCATTTCCCGGGCCCGGTTCAAGGCCGGCAGCAGCATCCCCGCCAGGATCGCGATGATCGCTATCACGACCAGGAGCTCGATCAAGGTGAATCGGCATGGCTTTTTGCACTTCAGAGCCGGTTGATGAAAGATGAATGATGGAATAGGGTTCATGTTCGTTTCCTCCTGTTGTTTTTTTGGTTTTTGAACATTTTCTTTCATATGTTATTTTCTGCTTGATTCGCGATAGATGATCTCCGGTTCGACCAAAACCGTTTTCCCGTGCCATTGGCGCATGACCGCTTCGGAAAGTGCTCTGCCGATCTGAACTTCGTTCAGTGAAATGGAGGAAAGCGTCGGATGCAGAAGATCATCACTTACGATATTGTTCATCCCGAGGATTTCGAGGTCCTGTCCGATCTTGAGTTTCATCTGCTCCGCCGCCTGGTAGATTTCTCCGGTGAATGCGTCTCCCATGACAAAGAAACAGCGGTAACCGCGGCGGATCAGTCCGCAGATCTCTTCCACGGCAATGTGATGTGTATAAGGGGTGATATTGACCTGTTCATAAAAATCCTGATTCATTTCCCGATAGGCGCGTTCCAGACCGTTCAGGATCTTGACCCCGTGGTGGTCGATCGTGCCGCCGATCCGCCGCCGGTAGACCTCGTCCAGATGCCGCAAGGAGAGCACCGCCAGTTTCCGGACGCCCTTTTTGAGGAAATGCATTCCCGCCAGCCAGCCGATCTTTTCACTGTCGACCAGGATCCGGTTCGCATGTTCGAATGGCAGTTCCGTATCGGCGTGGAAAACGAAATTGACCTGTCCGGCCTCGTGTTCATGTCCGGCTAATTCGCGGAACGGGAAATGCCGGTCGCCGAAAATGACCAGTGAGTCCCAGCGTTTCTGGAATACTTCATCGATCCATTGCCGATGTTCCTGCCGGGTGATCGAGTCTTTTCCCGGCAGCATCCGCAGCGGCACGTTCAACCAGGAACCGTCGGCAGGCATATGGTCGAGCACGGAAGAAAAGAAACGGGCGAAAATGCTGGTATTGACATCCACAAAGTAACCGGCACGCCGGGTCTGGGGATCCGTTTTCTGCGGCCGGGATGAGGAGACAAACGTGCCCACCCCCGGAATTCTCCGCAGATACCCTTCCTGTTCCAGTTCGCGCAGGATATTGTTGGCGGTCACATAACTGATCCCCATTTCGGAAGACAAACTGCGTCCGCTCGGGAAACGGTCGCCCGCTGCACATTTTCCCTGTCGGATCTTATGGATCAGCAATTTTTTGGCTTTTCCGCTTTTCGTTTCCGAAATCATGTCAGTCTCCGATTATATCAGTTGAAAAGTGATATATATCGATAAATATAATCTGATTCAGCTGAAATTCAAGCGGTAAAAAAAATAAAATTCGAATTATTCTGCAGATGAGGCCGTTTCAGGGAAATCGCGTTTTTTTTTCATTCCCGGCTTGACATTTGCCGATTGTGCTTTAATTGTATAGGTCAGAAATCCGGCCGCGGCGGCCGGATCGGAAAACATAAAGGGGGAGAAAAAATGAACAGATCAGAGATCTACAAGTGTGCGGAATGCGGATTGACTTTCGAAGTCACCACGGGCTGTAACTGTCCGGTCAGCTGCTGCGGCAAAGAAATGAAACTGATGCAGGCGCAGACGGCCGATTACAAGCAGGAAAAACATGTGCCGTTCCCGGAACCGGTCAACGGCGGCATGCGCGTCACTGTCGGCAAGGAAATGCCGCACCCGATGCTGGAAGCACACCATATCGAATGGATCGAAGTCATCAACGGTCCGTATGTGAACCGCAGATATCTGAAACCCGGCGAGGAGCCGCGGGCGGATTTTTACGTGCCGCTGCAGAAAGGCATGATCGTCCGCGAATTCTGCAATCTTCACGGACTGTGGGAATACATGGTCGAATAACAAGACCGGAAAGGAATTTATGGAAAACTATCTGAAGGCCGTGCAGGTGACCGACAAAGTCTGGTGGGTCGGCGCGATCGACTGGAACCTGCGGGAATTTCACGGTTACCGCACCGCCCGCGGCACCACTTACAACGCCTACCTGGTGCTGGCGGACAAAATCACCCTGATCGACACGGTCAAGGCTCCGTTCAAAGACGAGATGATGCAGCGCGTGGCGTCCGTGATCGGCGACCCCGCCAAAATCGATTACATCGTCTCCAACCATGCGGAAATGGACCACTCCGGCGCGCTGCCGGCGGTCATGGCCGAAGTCAAACCGGAAAAGGTGTTCGCCTCCACCATGGGCGTGAAGGCTCTGGATGCCCATTTCCGGATCGGATCCGCGCTGACCGCGGTCAAGACCGGCGAGGTGATCAGCCTCGGCAACATGTCCATGACCTTTGTCGAAACGCGGATGCTGCACTGGCCCGACAGCATGATTTCCTATATTCCGGAGCAGAAGATCCTGTTTTCGCAGGACGGTTTCGGGATGCATCTGGCCACGGAAAAACTGTTCGCCGATGAAAACGACGCGGCGGTGGTGGAGCAGGAGATGCGTAAATATTACGCGAACATCCTGCTGCTGTATGCGCCGCAGACCCTGAAACTGCTGGAAGACCTGCCGAAACTGAATCTGGCGATCGATGTGATCGCGCCGGATCACGGTCCGCTCTGGCGGCGCAGCCTGCTGGGACGTCCCATGGATTATTATGCCAAATGGGCGGCGCAGAAACCGGAAAAACGCGCGGTCGTGGTCTACAGCACCATGTGGCACAGCACGGAAAAAATGGCGGTCGCGATCACCGACGGCATCCGTTCGACGGGCGCGGCGGTCAAGATGATGTCGCTGGAAGCGCATACCCGCAGCGATGTGGCGGCGGCAGTCATGTGCGCCGGCGCCCTGGTGGTCGGGTCCCCTACCCTGAACAACCAGATGTATCCCGCGGTCGCGGATGTCCTCTGCTACCTGAAGGGACTGCGTCCGAAAAACGTGCTGGCGGCCGGCTTCGGTTCGTTCGGCTGGAGCGGCGAAGCGGTGGCTCAGATCTACGAGCAGTTCGCCGCCATGAAACTGGAATCCGCGGTCGAGGGACTCAAGATCAAATATGTCCCGACCGATGCGGACCTGAAAAACTGTTTCGATTACGGAGTGAAAATCGGCGAGAAGATCCTTGCCGCTAACTAACCTCATAAGGAGAACAAAAATGGACAAGTATGTATGCGATGCATGCGGTTACGAGTATGATCCTGCCAAAGGCGATCCCGAAAACGGCGTTCCCGCCGGAACCAAATGGGAAGATCTTCCCGCCGACTGGACCTGCCCGGTCTGCGGTGTGGGCAAGGATTCCTTCTCCAAAGCCTAATCGCTGACGGTATTTCAAAAACGGACCCGGACCGGTGTAAAAGCCGATCCGGGTCTGTTTTTATGATGAGGGATATTTTTCCTGCCAGACGGATTTTTCCATGGAAAATACGAAATCCATCAGACCGTTTTACTGTTTTTCGTCCGGTTTAGATGAGGAAAAGGATTTTTCAGAGAGAGGACCGGAAGATTCCTGAATGATAAAAAGCGGACGGGCCTTGCATTCTTTATAAATTTTTCCGACATATTGACCGACGATGGAAATCGCCAGGAACTGGATGGCGCTGAACCCGCACAAAATCATGCAAAGCGAGGTCCATCCGGGTACGGTATAACCCCAGAATTTCTGGAAAATGCAGTAACCCGCCAGAATAAGACAGATCAGCATCAGGATCAGTCCGAACTGTGCGATCAGCGCGATAGGTTTTTCCGACATGCTGGTAATGCCGTCCCAGGCAAAAGACAACATTTTTCCGAACGGGTATTTGCTGATTCCGGCAGTTCTTTTCTTCCGGTCGTAATAAACGACTGCAGATTTTCCGCCGATAAGCGGGATCATGCCTCGCAGGAAAACATTCCGTTCCGGAAATTGGCGGAGCGTTTCCACCGCGCGGCGGCTCATAAGGCGGAAATCGGCATGATCCGGGATGATCCGGCATCCCAGAAAGGTCATCAGCCGATAAAACATTCTGGCTGTAGTCCGCTTGAAAAAGGTGTCTGTTTCCCGTTTTTTCCGGACGCCGTAAACGATATCGCAACCCTGGTGGTAATGGTCAACCATTTCACGAATGCAGCGATGATCATCCTGTAAATCGGCATCGAGGGTCACCATAAGATCGGCATCCGCAGTAAACAATCCCGCCAGGATAGCGTATTGATGCCCGAAATTTCTGGAAAGCGAAATCCCCCGGACCGGGCCAGCGGATCCCGATGAATCGCGGATGATTTCCCAGGTCCGGTCGGTGCTGCCATCATCGACTGCGAGGATTATGCTGTCCGCGGAAACCCGGTTTTCTCGAATCAATTCCGCCAGAAAACCGGTCAGAATGCGCAGCGTATCAGGCAAAACTTCCTGCTCATTGAAACAGGGCAGAATGATGGCCAGTTTTTCTGCATCAGTTTTTTCCATTTAACTCCTCCCGTAAATCCAGGTTGCTGCCAGTAATATACATCCGGACGGACATATTTTCAATGAACCGGGGCAGACAAAATGAACAAGGCAGGATTTAAAGAGCCCCGAAGCCGGGGAAGTGCGACGCATTTTCTGAGATTTTAACTTCAAAATCTCTTTCCCGCTCTTGAAAAAAATCCGGTTCAATGCTAGTGTAATGATGCGGTTGACTGTTCTCGTCGATCCCTTTTTGGGTTGGGGCAAAAGGACTCTCAACTGTTTTTTTCAAGTGGTTTTATCGGTTTTGAAACCACCTCATAACAAAAATATAATAATATGGAATCGGAGAATGGAACCGGGAAGAAAAAAAACGGACTGGTTGAAAGAGCGTTGGTTTTACTGTTTCGCGGCCGCAGTTGCTGCGATCGTTTATTTACTGCTGTTTGACCGCTATCTTTTGAACGATATTGATGACACCTGGACGACGGCATGGGTATATTACTTTATCCATGATGGACAAACGAAAGATCTGGTATTCATGGAGCAAGTGCCGGAATACTGGGGAGTCCGCTTTTTCTCGCACCTTTTCTGCTGGATCTACGGAGGCTTTTTGAGTCTGATCGGGTTCACCCGTGCCAATGTGCATCTGCTGTCCAATTTTTTTATGTTTGCTGGTTTCGGCTGCTGGTATTGGATCGGGAAACGGATCTGGAAATCGAAGGAGATGGCGTTTGAACTGGTTCTGCTGCTGGCAATGTCAACCCTTTTCCTGGGTGCGGCGAATAAAGGCCGTTCGGATGCTTTTATTTTTTTCCTGCAGTCGGCCTCGCTGCTGCTGTTTACGGGGCAATATTATTTTTCCTCCGTTCTGGTCCTCTGTCTGGCGGTAGAAACGCATCCCATAGGGATCATGGGGGGATGTTACCTCGCAGCTTATGCGGCAAGTTATGATCGCGAGTTGTTCCGGTTGAAAAATTGGAAAGCATTACTGCGGATTGCGGCCGGTGGATTTGCCGGTTTCGGTTTTTATCTGCTGATGCATCACTCTGAACTGTTCAACATAAGTGATTTGTCTCAAGTCCTGGATGCTCCATCGAATTTTCTTTACATGCATTTTTTCGGCAGGGGTCATTTCCCGTGGCGTTATTGGCCGGATCTTTTTCTTTTTGCAGCTGCAGCAATATGGATCGTTCACAGTTGCCTGCGGGATAAAAAATTATCATTTCCGCTGAATGCATCTGTCTTTCTGCTTTTGGCTTCATTCCTGATCCGTCGGGGAAATTTCCATTATGCATTATTCTGTTATCCAGCATTCCTGATGCTGGCGGAAGAAGCATTCGGTAAGCTGAACGTGAAGAAGATCCCGCTGCTGCTGTTGTTCTGGATAGGACTCCAATTGCCGCAGTTCTGTTTCCTGTATTATAAAAATGCCTCCTGCCGGGATTATGATGTTTATCTGAATTTTCTTTCCGATGCCGGATTCCCATCCGATTCGATCATTTACGGTCAACCGGCTGATTGGTTCGGTCTTCAGAAATACCGGAAATTCCGGTCACTGACCCATTTCCATCCGCCGAAATCAAAATTCTATCTGATCGAACATCATGAAACCCGTTATCAGCAGCCGGATCTTAAACCGGTTGCACCAGAAGGCTTCCGGCTGACTGTCATAAGATCAATCCGTTTGCCTTCGGGCGGAGAAATCTGTATTAAGGAAGCAGTTCCTTCCCGATGAACAAACGAATTCCCTGTGTTCGTAATGCTTTCTGATTCGGCAGCTGCCTCATCTGGTGCTTCGCCACTGAATGCCGGACCGGCCGGTTTCGCGGCGGAGAGCTTCGGCAGTAAATGATTCCCGGCATTCGAGCAGCTGGGCCGGAGTGCCTTCGAAGATCACGCGTCCGCCGTCGGAACCGCTGCCGGGTCCCAGGTCGATGATCCAGTCCGCAGCGGCGATCACTTCCAGATTGTGTTCGATGACTACTGCCGTATTGCCCGCATCGACCAGCTGCTGGAGCAGTTCCAGCAGTTTGGCTGTGTCCGCCGCATGCAGGCCCGTAGTGGGTTCGTCGAGGATGAAAACATGTCCGGTTTTATGAAGTTCCTCGGCGAGTTTGACCCGCTGGTTTTCCCCGCCGGAAAGCGTATCGGTGGATTGTCCCAGAGTCAGATAGCCCAGACCGACGTTGACCATGGTCTCGAGCCGTCGGACAATGCGGGGCTGCCCGGCGAAAAATTCCCTTGCCTCACGGACGGTCATATTCAACACCTGAAGAATATTCTTGCCGTGATAAAGCAGTTTCAGCGCTTCCTCGCTGTAACGGGAAGAATGACAGGCTTCGCAGGGGATCGCCACGGGATCGGCGAACGCGACGTCGGGAGTGACTTCGCCCTTGCCGTGACAGACCGGACAGGCGCCCTCGGAATTGAAGCTGAACATGCCGGGCGAAACGCCGTTGGCTTTGGCGAACAGCTGCCGGATGATGTCCATGCAGCCGGTATAGGTGGCGGGGGTGGAACGGATCGAACCGCCGACCGGCTTGCGGTCAATGAAGACCGCATTTTCGCAGAACGGCGCGAACTCCTCGCAGATCAAGGTGCTTTTGCCGGAACCGGCGACTCCGGTCACCACGGTCAGAATGCCTTTCGGGATCCGGACCGAAACATCGTGCAGATTGTTCCGGTGCGCATGGCTGATCCGGAAGGCATCGTTCCAGGGGCGGACCGTCCGTTCGATTTTCAGACGGCGGCGCAGATATTGCGCGGTGATGGTATCGGTCCTGAGCAGACCTTCGAGCGGTCCCTGATAAGTGATCTCGCCGCCGCGGCGTCCGGCTTCGGGTCCCAGATCGACCACCTGGTCGGCGGTGCGGATGACGGCCGGATTGTGTTCCACCACCAGCACCGTGTTGTAATGGTCGCGCAGTTCGCGCAGCAGTCGGTTCAGCTGTTCGACGTCATGCGGATGCAGGCCCGCACTGGGTTCGTCCAGAATAAACGTGGTGTTATTGAGACTGCTGCGGAGGGAGCGGACGATCTTCAGCCGTTTCGCTTCGCCGCCGGAAAGGGTGTCGGTACGGCGGGACAGCGGCAGATAACCGAGTCCGATGTCCGCGACTTTCTGCAGCGCGTCCGCGGCCTGCCGGGCGATCGGCGTGCCGAGCGGATGGTCGATCTCGCGCAGGACGGTCACCAGATCCCGGATCTGCATGGAAAAATAATCGGCGATATTCCGTCCGTTGATCCGGCAGGAGAGCGCTTTGGTGCTGAGACCGGTGCCCTGGCATTCCGAACATGGCGCCTTGATCAGGAAACGGTTGACTTCCTCCATTTTGACGGACGGCAGCTTGGTGAGATCGCGGTTGATATAGAGCCGTTCGAAACGCGGGACCAGTCCCTCGTAATCGGTATAGACCAATCCGGTTTTCAGATAGAAGGGAACGCGGACTTTTTCGGCCGGGCCGTAAATCAGGTTATGGTATTCCTCGGGAGTGTAATCCTTGACCGGCTTGTCGTTGTCGAAAAGCCCGGACTGGGTGTAGATCATATACTGCCAGTTGCTCTTGGAGAACTGGCGGAAGAGCACGGCGCCGCCATTCAGGGATTTTTCGGGGTCGACCATGCGGTCGCCGTCCACGGTGAGCTTTTCGCCGAGACCGTTGCAGTTGGGGCAGACCCCGAAAGTGCTCTGATAGGAAAAATCAATGGCCGCGCCGATATGGGGTTCGCCGATGCGGGAAAAGAGAAGACGGATCAGCGGCGCGATGTCGGTCACGGTGCCGATGGTGGACCGCGGATTGCTGCCCATCTGCTGCTGGTCGATCACGACGGCGGCGGTCAGGTTGCGCATTTCCTCAACGGCGGGCCGTTCGTAACGCGGCATCCGGTAACGCAGATAGGCGGGAAAGGCGGCATACATCTGACGTTTGCACTCCAGACCGATCGTGTCGAAGACCAGGGAACTTTTGCCCGACCCGGAAACGCCGGTAAACACCACGATCTTATTTTTCGGCAGCGTCAGGTCGATGTTTTTGAGGTTGTTGACATTGACGCCGCGCAGGATGATCTCATCATGTTCCATTTGCAAAAAATCCCGTTTCCCTTTCAGACGAACGGGAAGGTAACATATTCGGAAAATCAATTATTTCAAGCGGAACGGACGCAGGAATTGAAAGATTTTTCAAAAAATGACGGTTTCCATGTGGAAAAAAACGCGAACCGGCATTATATTAATAGACTTTGAAAGTTATTTTGAACGGTCAATAAGGAACCATAGTTTAAAAAACAGGAGAAAGACAATGGCTATTGATGCACTGCTTGAAAACGTTCAGATCGAGCTGAAGGAAACGGATGCCTGCACCCGTGAAATGAATGCGAAATATTCGGCGGAACAGGTCGATGCGGCGTTCAAGGATGCCGTGAAGGAAGCGGGAAAATATGCCCAGCTGCCGGGTTTCCGGAAAGGCAAAGCTCCGGCTTCGCTGATCCTGAGCAAATATAAAAACTACATTCTGGACGATGTGGCCAAAGTGCTCCAGCAGGCCGCGTTCCAGAAACTGACCGGCAACAAGGACCTGGATATCGTGTCCTTCGGACAGCTGAAGGCGGAAGCCCAGCCGGAAACCGGCAAGGAATACGCGTTCTCCCTCGAACTCGAAGTCGCTCCCAAATTCGACCTGCCCGAATACAAGGGTCTGGAAATCAAAGTCGAACAGAAGGAAACACTGGATGAAAAATTCGCCGCCGAACTGGAAAACCTCAAGAAACTTTATGCCGAGTTCCTGAATGTGGACGGCGAGGCTGTTGCCGGCGACATGCTGAAAGTCTCTTACGATTCCGATTTCGTGCTGCCGGAAGATGCTTCCGCGGGCCTGAAGCGCGCGGTCAAAGCGGACGAAGCCTGGTTCTACCTGATGGAACCGGAACAGATCCCCGGCCTCCAGAAAGCCATGATCGGAACGAAGAAAGGCGCCGAAGTCAAATTCAAAGCGGATTTCCCCGCCGACTGGCGCGAACCCGGACTGGCCGGCAAGAGCGTCAACTACACCGTGAACGTGAAAGAGATCCAGCGCCGCGTGCCCGTGGAATCCGATGAAAAACTGGCGGAAAAACTCGGCATGGAAAACGTGGAAAAGCTGCATGAATTCCTGAAGACCAAAGCCCAGAACGAACTGGACGAAGCCAGAATGGCCCAGATCCGGGAAAAAGCGGCCGACCAGATCGTTGCCGCAGTTCCCGATTTCGAAATGCCCAAGGGCGTCCTGAGCATGGCTTCCCAGCGTGAATTCTCCCGCATCGCCGAACAGCAGGTCAAGAAAGAGGAAGATGTGGAGAAATTCAAGGCCGAAAAGGACAAATATCTGGATGAAGCCAAGAAGGCCGCAGCCGTCCAGATGAAGAGATTCTTCATCCTGCGCAAGATCGCCAATGTGGAAAACATCAAGGTCACCGAAGAAGAAGTCAATATGCAGATCCGCCAGATGAGCGCGTATCTCGGCTACAAGGAAAAAGACCTCCACAAAATGCTCGAAAGCAACGGCGGATATACCGAACTGCAGTCGGATATCCTGATGCGCAAAGTGACCAATTTCATTGCGGAACAGGCCAAAGCCTGAGTTCGGTCCGCGGGAAAAACGGAGGATGACGAGGATGAAAGCATTCGATAATTACACGATCCCGATGGTGGTGGAACAGACCGCGAACGGCGAGCGGGGCTACGATATTTTCTCCCGTCTGCTGAAGGACCGGATCGTTCTGCTGGGAACCGAGATCAACGACGCAGTGGCCAATTTGATCATCGCGGAACTGCTGTTCCTGCAGAGTGAAGATCCCAAGAAAGACATCGACATGTATATCTGCTCCCCCGGGGGGAGCGTGACTGCCGGTCTGGCGATCTACGATGTCATGCAGATGCTTTCCTGCGACGTTAAGACCTATTGCGTGGGACAGGCCGCCAGCATGGGTGCCGTGCTGCTCTGCGCCGGCGCCAAAGGCAAACGCTATTCCCTGCCGAATTCCCGGATCATGATCCATCAGCCCTGGGGCGGTGCGCAAGGTACGGCCTCGGATATCGACATTCAGGCGAAAGAGATCCTGAAACTCCGTCAGAAACTGAACGGGATCATTGCTTTCCACACCGGAGTCTCCCTCGCCAAGGTCTCCAAGGACACCGACCGTGATTTCTTCATGTCCGCCGAGGAAGCGGCCAAATACGGGATCATCGACCATGTCCTCCAGCACCGCGGCACCAAATAAGAAACAGGTTACTTATGGCGAACAATAAACAGGATTGCTGTTCTTTCTGCAAGCGGCCGGGCTACACAGCCGAAACCGGACCGCTGATCAAAGCAGACAACGGCGTCATGATCTGCCAGCACTGCGTCGAGACCTGCCATCAGCTGTTTGCGAGTCAGGAAGATGAAAAACAGACCGAGGCCCGCAACAGTCTCGAAAGCCTGATGAACCGTCCTCTGCCGAAACCGGCCGAGATCAAAGCCGAACTCGACAAATATGTGGTCGGCCAGGAACAGGCCAAACGGATCATTTCCGTCGCCGTCCACAACCATTACAAACGCCTCTTCGGAAAAGGTTCGGAAAACGCCAAAGCGGTCGACCGGGACTTTGCCGATGTCGAGATCGAAAAGAGCAATGTGCTCCTGATCGGGCCGACCGGTTCGGGCAAGACCCTGATCGCCAAGACGCTCGCCCGCATGCTTGATGTGCCCTTCTGCATCACCGATGCCACCACTCTCACCGAAGCCGGTTATGTCGGCGAAGATGTGGAAAACATCATCCTCCGGCTCCTCCAGGCCGCCGATTTCAACGTGGAAAAAACCCAGGTCGGCATCATCTACGTCGACGAGATCGACAAGATCTCCAAGAAAAGCGAGAATGTTTCGATCACCCGCGACGTGTCCGGCGAAGGCGTCCAGCAGGCGCTGCTCAAGATCCTCGAAGGCACCGTTGCGAATGTCCCCCCGAAAGGCGGACGCAAACACCCCAACCAGCCGTTCATCCAGGTGGACACCACCAACATCCTGTTCATCTGCGGCGGCGCGTTTGTCGGTCTGGACAAGATCGTCCAGCGGCGTATCGGCCATCATGTGCTCGGTTTCAATTCCTCCGAAGCCGCAGCGGCCCAGGAAGAGCAGCTCGAACCGGCTAAGATCCTGCATTCGGTCGAACCCGAAGATCTTGTCCGCTACGGACTGATCCCGGAATTCATCGGCCGTCTGCCGGTGGTCACCGCGCTGGAACCGCTGACCAAGCCGGACCTGATGAAGATCCTGACCGAGCCGAAAAATTCCCTCACGCGGCAGTATGAAAAACTGCTGGCCTACGAGAATGTCAAACTCCGTTTCGAACCGGAAGCGCTGGATGCGCTGGCGGAAAAAGCGGTGGTCAAAGGCACCGGCGCCCGCGGTCTGCGCTCCATCATCGAAAGCATGATGACTTCCATCATGTATGAACTGCCGTCCCGCAATGATGTCACCGAATGCATCATCACCAAAGACACGGTCGAAACCGGCAAGGCGGTATTCAAGACCAAAAAGTCCTGACGCTTCTCATCCGATCCCGAACAGAAACGTGTCACCGAATCCCGGCGGCACGTTTTTTTATTCATCCCCGCCTCCGGAAAACAAAGAATACGGATTCTCCTTCGCCAAGGTCACGGTGGACACGGAACGCGTAAGACATGGCTCGGCGCAAGTGAACCGGGATTTCCCCGCAAAGCCCGCCCGATGAGGCTGACCGGTTACAAATTTATGTCTGATTTATTGCCAGTATCATGATTTCCACCTTGCAATGGCCGGACTGGTGATGTAAATTGATGAAAGAGCGTTTAAACAACAGGCAGGAGTCGAAAAAATCCGGCTTTTTCGGCCCGATGTTGCAAGAAACGCATTCGGACCGGGAGTAAGTTAAGTGAAAAGTTATTGCCGGGAACGGCTTTGACACAAAATGTCCAATTTTACTGTGACTCGAAGGTACGGTCCCTTTACAAATATTGAAATTCTTCAAAAAAACGGGTGAAAAATATTTGAAACTACTGTGCAATTGTGCTATATTGGGGAAAATTTGTATGGAAATAATGTTTTCAAAAGGAGTATCTATTCATGAAAAAGCTTTGTGTTATTTTTTGGGTTGTCTTGCTTGTCTTGCTAGGGTTTCTGGTAAAAATACTGTTTGATAACGCAAAAACGAAAATAATCAAAGATTGTATTGTCAAGATCAAAGTTGTAGATAAAGTTGCGTCAAATCATCCAAGTCGTACGGATCAAAATGTTATTATCTCTAAAAGAGAGCTAGATGATACTCTGAAACACGTTGCTTATGTGGCACGCCAAGAGGCGCAGAATGAATATGATAAAAATTTAACTACACTATTAACAATACTAACGATTTTTGGTGTTGCATGGCCCATAATAATATGTCTTATTCAGTTTAAGCTTAACGAAAAGGAGTTGAATAAAATAGAAAATGCTTCAAAACAGATAGAAGAACTTGATAAAAAGCATAAAAAGATAAATTTGGCTATCGCGATGAGCCACGAAGCTTCTATGACATTATTTGAGAGTATATTTAAGAACAAAACTGATATTAATGAAAAAATAGATGCATTGCGGAATTTCATTATTGCTTTTGATTTTGCATTAAACTATCGAGTAAAAAATCATGATAAATCAGAATTGGTTCATTTACTTACTTATTTTTTTGTTATTATGAACTCTGTTGATATCGCTATGATCAATATTCTGAAACATCAAATTGCATCTTTTGCAAAACCAATTGACAGTTTTGTTTCGGGAAAAGAGATAAAAGAAATATTAGGACATGACAATCTGGAGCTTTATAAAAAATATAGAAAATTCTTCATCGATATTTACCATTGGAAATTTCACGGTGATGGAGAATGATGGAATATGAAAAAGGCAAAAACGACATGGAGACTCTGCGCAAAATGAAAAAAAATTTTTTATATCAACTTGTTTCAAAGAGCATAGAAAACAAGAGAGAGGTCAGTTTCATTGAATATTTATTCATCACATTCATAGAGTATTGTAAGGTTTTATTTTTACTTGCTTTGGCATTAGGGGTTGTTTCTTGGGTTATTATAATAGTTTGTGGTCTTTTTGGTATAGATTACTTTGAAAATAATGTAACTCGTACAACTGGTGCTGTAATATCGTGGCTTCTGATTTTGGCTTATACGTTGGTGTATATTATTACCTGTAAACGTGTTTGGCTAGACAAAAAACAAGAGGATGCCAAGATAAAAGTTTCTAGAGAAAATCAAAAACATGCTAGAGAAAAACAATGACTTGAAGCCGATCTATGGCTTAAAAATTTGACAAGGAACTATATATTTCTTGGCACAGACGCATGGATTTCATGGTCTTGCGGCAGTATCCAAAAAGTAGCATCGTTTTGCAGACAAAACACAACTGCCATACTAATGCCGGGAGTTCAGTTTAATGAATTGGAATCGTTAAATGAATCGGATAATAAATTATCGTTCATTTCCGATTTGGTTCAGAACGGTTTTGTAAAAATCGAAGGGATGAATTATTCCCATGCAGCTTGTTCTCGAAACGATACCATTGATGCTTTGGTCAGATTTGCGGAAAAAGCTATAAGCGAAAAAACTCCTTTCGTTTTTATTACGGATGATCCGTCTCTTCTTGTCCGGCTTAATTGTTTCTCTGCAAACAATATCATCCTAATTTTTTCACCGAAAGAAATCTCTGCTCACTTCATTTAAGAGCTACTGGACAAAATTTGTTATATGAGTTTTATCCCTAAAATCATAGAATTTAAGCCATGTCATATGAAACGGGAACAGTTTATCACGGATTGACGCTCGGAACCTTCTGCGGAGGGGGCGCTTACGGGGAGGTCTATGTCTGCACGGATATTTCCGGACGAAAACTTGCAGTCAAGATTATCTCCAAAACCAAACTCGGGGACGACTGGGAACGCGAACTGCGCGGTGTCTCCAATTACCGGAAGATCACCGAGAATGCGCCGAATTTATTGCAGATTTATCACGTCGAGGAAGATGCCGACACGTTTTTCTACACGATGGAAGCGGCGGATTCGATCTCGGAGGATTCCTACCTGGCCGACACCCTCGCGGAACGGCTGAAAAAAGGCCCGCTGCAGCAGAATAACACTTTCAAGATCCTGCGCGCGATCTTTGATGGGATCAAGACCATTCACGAGGCCGGATTCGCCCACCGGGACATCAAGCCAGACAATATCATTTTCGTCAAAGGTCAGCCCAAGCTGAGCGACATCGGACTGCTTTCGTCGCTTTCAGCAACTTATACCCAGCTGGCCGGGACGCTCGATTTCCTGCCGCCGGAAGAACGATCATCCGACAGCGGGACCGACCGGAAATCCCGGCAGAAAAACGATCTTTATGCCTTCGGGAAAGTGATCTATTGCGCTGTCACGGGATGCAGTCCGCAGGATTTTCCGACTGTTCCAGCGGAGCTGCCACTGACTCCCGAACTGAAATTCTTTCTGCTTTTGGCTTTTCGGCTGTGCAACAAGGACGTGCGTCTTCGTTTGGATTCTCTGAAGAAAACCGAGGAGGAACTAGTCTTGATCGAACGTAAGCTTCTTTACGGGGAAACATGGCACGACAAATTCGATTACGCGTTCCAGCACGGCTGGCAGACGTTTTTCGCCAGACTTGGGGGATTCTTCGAGTGGTCGCGGAAACATTGGATCTTCATGGGACTGGTGCTGATCGTAATCATTCTCCTGGTCTGGTGGGCAATTCCGGAAAAGAAATTCGATATTGCTGAAGTGAAAACTCAAAAACTGGAAAGTCTGCCGCTGAAACTTTCAATGACCCTGCCGGCCCAGTGGACAGTTCTGAAAGCCGAGACGATCCGTCAGGAGATTGCCAACCGCAGGAACAAGCAGAAAGCCATCAGCCAAGAGGAATTTGAAAAGCAAGTCAAACAGATCGAAGCACAAATTGCCGGCGGCAGCTGTGTAATATTTATTGGTTACAACAAACCACAGGATTTTTGCATAATCCAATCATCCCCTGGCTCATATTTGCCGCTTTACCAGAATACCACAGAAGATATTTTGAAATATCAGTTCAGTGAATTGTTTAAATCGGAATCTGGACCTCAAACGGAAGTCTATGAAGTCAGGAAACTAATGATTGCCGATACCTTGTGCATTTGCACGGATTTATCCGCCCAGCCGGGAAAGATGAGAACTCTGTTTTACCTTTTCATCCGTGAAAACCGCATTGTCAAGTTTTTTGTAAATGTTAAGCAGGAAAACTATCAGCGTCGGCGGGAAGAATTCACGGAATGCCTGAAAACGCTGAAGTTTGATTAATAATAAACCAAAATGTCTGCTGTAACGCTACCGATGAAAATTCAAATCAGGTTTTCAGCAGATAGAAAAAATTGAGATAAAGAGCATTACACTACGTTCCGTTCAGGAATGAAACTCCTTGCGGTACTGGAGCGGGGAGATATAATATTTCTGCCGGAACAGACGGGAAAAATAAAAGACATTCTCCCAGCCGGACAGCGCCGCGATCTCTTTGATGGGGTCCGAGGTGGATTTGAGCAGTTCGGCCGCCTTGCTCAGCCGGGACTGGATCAGGAACTGCTGCGGCGGCAGGCCCGTCATCTCCTTGAAGAGCCGCCGGAAATGGGTCGTCGTCACGTGGAAATTCTCCGCTTCGGCCTCGAAATCCCATTCCTTTTCCGGTGCGGCGCCGATCCGCCGGATCAGCGTCTTCAGCTGTTCGGACTGATACGGCACATGGCGGCTTTCCGCTTTCTCCGCTTCCCGGATCTGAAGCAGCAGGTCCTCGAACATCAGCACCGCACGAGGCGCGGACGGTCCCGGCTGACGGATCAGGGTCATGATCTCCAGCATGGTATGCAGGAATTTTTCGGGATGCGGCACTGCGACCAGCGGAGCGGCCGGATCGGACACCCACAGACCGCCCTCGATATATTGCCGGATGCGCGGTCCGCAGGTGCAGATGAAATTATGGTGGCGCATCGAACCGTCCGTCGGTCCGTATTCGAAGAAACGTCCGGGATAAGTCAGGAATACATGAGGTCCGCTGACCTCGAACAAAGTGCCGTGGTCGATCCGGAGCAGCAGCGGTCCGCTATAATTGAACTGGATCCCGTAATACCGCGGTTCGTTGTGCACGTATTCCGTCGACTGCGGCTTGGAACCGGCCATGCTGAAAGTCAAACCGTCAAAATATTCCATTTCCACGTCCTGAATGTTCGTTTTGTGTATATGTTAGTTTATTTTCTTCATTTACAAAATGAAAAACGCCGTTATATTACAGGAAGATAATATATTCAAAACCTGCAAAAATACAAGGAGGAAAAGTATGAAAGAATTGAAAATCGGTTATCTGGCACTCTCGAAACTGAGCTGGAAAACCCCGAGGATCGAAGGTCTGGCCAAGGACACGGAAAAAGAACTCGCCAAAATGGAAGGCTGCAAGCTGATCGCGCCGGAAGGCCTGGTCACCAGTGAAAAAGAAGCGCAGGCCGGCGCGGAAATGCTCGCCGCGGCGGGGATCGATCTGCTGGTCATGCACTTTGTCACCTTCCCCGCGGGCGCACTGATCCCGGTGATCGCGGAACGGATCCAGGCGCCGATCGTGCTGCTGGCCAATCCCGAGGAAGCCTGTGCGGGCAAAATGTGGGAACAGAATTCCTTCTGCGGCGCGAATCTGGGCGCGTTCGTCATGCGGCGTCTGGGCAAGCAGTATGGATACCTGAAAGTCATGCCTGCGGAAACGCCGGCCGCGCTGAAGAAATATCTGGCGGCGGCCCGCTGCATCAGCGCCATGAAAAACTGCCGGATCGGGCTGGCCGGCGGCCGCGTCCCCGGTTTCTACACCTCGAATTTCGATGAAATGAAGACCCGCGCCAAATTCGGCGTGGCGGTGGAAGTGGCTGACCTGGTGGAAGTGGTCGATACGGCGGCAAAACTCACGCCCGAACAGCTGGCCGAGGCCCGCGCAGTGGTCAAACGCTCCTCCTGCAAGGTCAACAACGTTCCGGATAAGGAACTCGAACTCGCCGCAAAAATGTTCGGCGCGTTCAAGGCCATGACCCGGAAATACAATATCGAAGCGCTGGCGATCCGCTGCTGGCCGGAATTCTCGGACATCTTCGGCATCGCGCCGTGCGCGGTGATCGGCATGCTGAACGACTGCGGCATTCCCTCCAGCTGCGAAGGCGACGTCCCGGGCGCGGTCACCATGTCGATGCTCAAACAGCTGGCCGGCGGCGGCATTCCGCTGTTCGTGGACCTGATCTCCTACGACGAAAAAGCCAACACCGGAGTGGTGTGGCACTGCGGCGCGGCGCCCGTTTCGCTCTGCCGCAAATTCGAGGAGACCGAATACCGGCTCCATTTCCGCGTGGACGGCGGCGACAAGAAGGGCGTCACCAACGATTTCTCGCTCAAACCCGGCCCGATCACCCTTGCCAAGCTCGATCAGGACGTCGACGGACATTTCCGGATGCTGATCGCCAAAGGTGAAGCGATCGATACCGAACCTTTCATCCGCGGCAATCCACTGACGATCCGGTTCGAAGCTCCGATCAAGAACCTGATCGACACGATCATGCTCAAGGGATTCGAGCATCATTACACGGTCATTCACGCGGATGTGAAAGAGGAACTGCTCCAATACTGCGCCTGGATGGATATCGAACCTGTCATGCCGGAGGTGAAATAATGGGAAAAATTCTGAATGTCGGAGTCGTCGGACTGGGCCGGATCGGCCGCAACCACCTGAGTGAACTCGCCGCCATTCCGGACAAGTTCAAAATCGTGGCGGGCGCCGATCATGATCCGAAGCGCTTGAACGAGCTTTGTCCGAAGGAACTGGAAAACGCCGCCAAATATGCCTCGCTCGAAGCCATGCTGAAACATCCGGGGCTGGACATGGTGACAGTCGCGACGCGTCATCCGGACCATGTGCCGATGGCGATCAGGATCATACCGGCGGGCAAGATCGCGGTGGTGGAAAAACCGACTGCGACGAGCGTGGCGGAGTTCGATTCCATGCTGAAGGTCGCGAAGAAATATCCGCATAGACTTTTCCTGCGTCACAACCGCCGTTTCGAACCGGCGTTCGTCAAGGTCAGGGAACTGATCGGTTCGGGCCTGATCGGCGATGTCCAGTACATCAAGCTCTACCGGAGCGTGGGCTACTGCCGCCGCAACGACTGGATGACCATGCCGGAATTCTACGGCGGACTGCTCACCAACTGGGGCCCGCACCTGATCGACCAGGCGCTGCAGCTGCTGGAATCGCCGGTCAAAAGCGTCTGGGCGGATATCCGCCGCGTCATTTCCATCGGCGCGGGCGATGACCTCTACAAGATCATCCTCAAAGCTGAAAACGGACGGCTGGCCGACATCGAAGTTTCCGGTGCCAATGCCCTGCCCGGCCGGGAAATGGAGATCATCGGCTCCCGCGGCACGATCATCTATGAAAACGGCAAACTCAGTGCACGTTACGTCGAACCGGGGATCAAATTCAAAAAACTGAAACCGCATCCGGAAAATCCGCCGCTGCAATACGGCAATTTCGATGAACAGCTGTATTTCGTCAATTCCGAGTTCGAACTGCCGAAAATTTTCTGGACCGTGCTCTGGAAACACCTCTATGACGAAGCCGTGAACGGAATTCCTTCTCCTATCAAGCTCGAAGAAGGCCGCGAAGTGGTCCGCGTCACCGAAGAAGCTTTCAAATTCTGCGGCCTTGATCCGGCCTCATTTATCAGGAGATGATAAAAATGAAAAAGTCGCAAATTGCCGCCCAGCTCTATTGTTTCCGCGATTTCCTGCAGACGGAGCACGGGATCGCCGATACGTTCCGGAGACTGAACGCAATGGGTTACGAGGCGGTGCAGCTGACTGCCTCGCTGCCGGAAAGCGTCACGCCCGAAAAACTGCTCAAACTGCTGACCGATCACGGTCTGAAAGCGGTTTCTTCACATGAAGGCGGAGCGAAAATTTTCAATGAGACTGACCGCATCATCGAAAAGCACCAGGCGCTGGGGATCAACCACCTTGCCTACCCTGGCCCGCATCTCAGCCCGACCGGCGTCGGCGAAGTGATCGATTTTGCCGAAAAACTCAATGCGCTGGCGCTGAAATTCAAGGAACACGGCATCACGCTGGCCTACCACAACCACCATATCGAATTCCGCCGGTTCGAGGGGAAAATGATGCTCGAACTGATCTATGAACATGCCCCCGCCCTGCAGGGTGAGATCGATACGCACTGGGTGCAGCGCGGCGGCGGCGATCCCGTGCATTGGATCAAGCGTCTCGCCGGACGCATGGACGTGATCCATCTGAAGGATTACGGTGTGGACACTGAGGTAATCAAGGACCTCTGGTCAAGCCAGCCGGTCATGAAGCCGGTCGGCTCCGGCAATTTGGAATGGGATGAGATCATTCCTGCCGCGGAACAGACCGGCGTGAAGGTTTTCGTGGTGGAACACGACAAGGACATCCTCGATCCGTTCGACTCGTTTGCCAGGAGTTTTGCTTTCCTGGCGGAAAATTTCTGCCGCTGACCAGGAGACTTTCCAATGAAGAAAATCCATGTGACGATCTGGAACGAATACGTTCATGAACAGGCGCAGAGTCCGGCCGGCGAATATATCCGGAAGATTTATCCGAAGGGCATCCACCGGTATCTGGCCGAAGCACTGGCCGCGGATGACCTGGAGATCACTCCGGTCTCGCTGGACCAGCCCGAACAGGGTCTGCCCGATGAACTGCTGAACCGGACGGATGTGCTGCTCTGGTGGGGCCATTGCGCCCATGCCGAGGTCAAGGACGAACTGGTGGACCGGATCCAGAAACGGATCCTCGCCGGCATGGGATTGATCGTGCTGCATTCCGGACATCTTTCCAAAATCTTCCGCCGCATGACGGGTACGGCCTGCCGTCTCCGCTGGCGCGAAGCCGGGGAAAAGGAACGGCTCTGGGTGGTTTCGCCCTCCCATCCGATCGCGCTGGGCATCCCGGAAACGTTCGTCATCCCCAACCATGAAATGTACGGCGAACCGTTCGATATTCCGCAGGACGGCAAAATCGTGTTCATGTCCTGGTTCGAAGGCGGGAATGTTTTCCGCAGCGGCGTGACGTTCGAGCGCGACCGCGGCAGGATCTTCTATTTTTCACCCGGACACGAAACCTTCCCGGTTTATCATGACAAAGTCATTCAGCGGATCCTGGGCAATGCGGTCCGCTGGGCGGCGCCGTCCGAGTATGTGCCGGACCGGATCACTCCCCAGCCTGAGCCGCCGGAAACGATCAGGACCGAAAATCCGCTGGCCAAGCTGGACACTTCCGCGCTGCACCGGTGATCCGGCAGGAATCAGATCTGCCGGCGGTAATCCTGCGGGGTTTTGCCGCAGTGGTCCCGGATCACTTTGCAGAAATAATTGCATTGACGGAAGCCGGAACTCGCCGCGACTTCCGACACCGGGATCAGCGTGGTGCGCAGCAGGTCGAGCGCATGACGGATCCGGCACTGCGTCAGATATGCCAGCGGCGTGGTGTTCAATTCCCGGCGGAACAGCCGCAGCAGCGTCGTGCGGTGCAGTCCCGCCGCCGCGGCCAGCGAATCCACGTTGAACTCCGGATCGGCAAAATTCGTCCGGATCAGCCGCAGACATTCCGGCAAGATCCGACTGTCACCCTCGGTTTCCGCATCCCGGCCGGGCAAACGGACGATCAGTTCGGTATACAGCGCCACGGCGCGGCGGAGCGCATCATCCGTGCCGAGGATCAGATTCCGCGCGATCTCCTCGTAGAGCTCCACGGGACATTCCCCGGTCGGTAATGCACCGGCGGGATAGCCGAAGGACAGCATGAAATCGGCCGCATGCGGTCCCTCGAACGTCGCCCAGTAGATTTCCGCGCCGGATTCGGAAAGCACCGTCTTTTTCCGGTGTTCCCCCGGCAGTTTGTAGAGGCTTTCGCCCGCGGACAGCGTGACCATGCTGCCTCGCTGTTCGATCTCGCATTCGCCGCTGGCCACGGTGCAGATCTCCACGGCATCGATCCCTGCGATATCCTCCTTCGGACCGGCCTGGGCATAATTATTGGTCCCCACGGAACGCGGCAGGAACGGCAGCGGCACGCCCGGTTCGGACTCACGGAGGATCAATTTGATCATCGTTTTCTCCTTTGCGACAATATTATATCAAATTGCATCAAATATATCATTGAATTATCCCGAAATCAAGTCTATATTAATGCAAAAACCGAAGAAGGAGGCCTTATGCGGAATTTCGATCTGAACGGTATATGGAAATTCGGGTTTCATGCGAACTTGAAACTGGAAGAAGCGGACCCTGCGGCGGAACAGCTGTCCGGCTGGATGACCGTGCCGGGGTGTTTTGACTGTATGCCGCATCAATATTGTCAGCGCGGATGTGCGGTTTATTCCCGAACCTTCATGCTGGAAGAAAGCTGGGAAAGTGCCTGGCTGCGGATCGACGGCATGGGACTGCGCGGCAGTTTCTTTATCGACGGACGTCCGCTCGGCATCTGCTCATTGCCCTACTCCGCTTTCGAGCTCGAGATCGGCGCACTGAGCGCGGGAGAACATCGCATCACCGCATTGCTCGACAACAATTTCGATCCGGAGAAAATGAAGCTTTTCCTGCCGTATTACGATTTCTATGCGTTCGGCGGTTTCTATCACGGCGTGTCACTGAGGCTGAGCAAAGAAAAGAATCCGCCGGACCGGGTGTTCGTCCGCACGGCCGATCACCGGACCGGAAAGCTGAACCTGGAATTCGTCTTCAAGCACG
Source organism: Lentisphaerota bacterium (assembly GCA_015061565.1). Classification (GTDB taxonomy): domain Bacteria; phylum Verrucomicrobiota; class Lentisphaeria; order Victivallales; family UBA1829; genus SIG94. The sequence continues at coordinate 8,720 of SUWI01000032.1, read as the reverse complement.
GAACGCCGAACAAATTCAAGGTGAAACTGTCGATCAACGGTGAAGCGGAAAAAGAATTTGAGGTAACGGACGGTAAACTCGATCTGGAACGGCCCGACCTGCCGCTCTGGTCGCCGGATTCGCCCGCAGTCCACACTCTGCGCGCGGTCATCGGCACGGACACGGTGACGGAAACGTTCGGCATCCGCGAGATTTGCACCCGGGGCAAAAAAATCCTGCTGAACGGCAAAGAGATTTATCTGAAAGGATTCAACCGGCACGAGAGCGCACCGATCAGCGGAGCGGCGACCACCAGTCAGCAGATGCTGACCGATCTGCAGCACCTGAAATCGCTGCATGCCAATTTCATCCGGGGCTGCCATTATTCACAGTCGCAGGAATTTCTGGACCTGTGCGACCGGATGGGATTTCTGGTATGGGAGGAAAGCCTCGGCTGGGGCAATACTCCGGACCAGATGAAGGACAGCGAATTCCAGGCGCAGCAGATCGAACAGACCCGGCTGATGGTGCGCAACAGTTTCAACCATCCGAGCGTGATCATCTTCGCCTTCCTCAACGAGAACCATTCCTTTGCCGATGAAGGAGTGGAGATCTGCCGCCAGCTCGCGGAGACGATCCGGGCGGAAAAATCGGGCCGGCTGGTAACTTTCGCCAGCTGCTGGAATCTGAAGGACCGGGCGCTGGAATATATGGATGTGCTGACTTTCAACACGTATCCGGGCTGGATCCAGGCGTCTTACGACCATGATCCGCTGGATGAGATCGCACCCAATCAGGAAAAAATCCTGGCTTATCTGCATGAACACCACGGCGGCAAAAAGCCAGTCATCGTGAGCGAAATGGGCTGCTGCGGCATTTACGGACAGCATGACGAAGCCGGAACGCAGTGGACCGAAGAATTCCAGGCGGGCTATCTGGCGAAAGTCATCGATACGGTGACCGCTTCGCCGGAGATCGCGGGGATCACGCTGTGGCAGATGAACGATGCCAAGAGTTATCACCGGTCGGGAGCCTCGATCCGCTGCAAACCGCTGTCCCAGAATCTGGCCGGAGTCTACGACCAGTACCGCCGTCCGAAGCTGGCGGCGCAGACCGTTGCGGAAAAATTCGGAAACCTCAAATAAGGAGAGAATAATGAGCAAGACGATCAAAGTTGCGTATCTGCCGCTGACCAAAGCCAACTGGACCAATCCCGAACTGGAAAAAGCCCGTGCCGAGTCACGGAAATTCCTGGCGTCCCTGCCCGGTGTGAGCGTCATCGGCGGGGAAAAAATGATCGAAGATGAAGCCGGAGCCATGGCGGAACTGGAACACTGCAAAGCGGAACATGCCGACCTGGTGGTGGCGCATCTGCTCTCGTTCGCGCTCGGCGTGGTCCTGCCGCGTTTCGCCCGGGCGCTGAACACGCCGGTGGTGCTGTGGTCGATCCCGGAACCGCCCCCGAACGGCGGCCGGCTCCGCGCCAATTCCTTCTGCGCCGCCAACATGAATTCGCATATCCTCTATAAACTTTACATCCCGTATTTCAACGTGCACGGCAAAATCAGCGATCCGGCCACCGCGACCCAGCTGGAACGCGCCGTCAACGTCACGCGGACTCTCGCCAAGCTGCGGGAACTGCGGATCGGTTCGGTCGGCGGCCGCGTGCCGGGCTTTTTCACCTCGGATTACGACGAGATGCTGCTGCGCAACAAGATCGGTCCGGAAGTGGTTCCGCTGACCGCGCTGGAGGCCGCCGCGCTGGCCGGAAACATGTCCGCGGACAAGATCGCCGAAGCGAAGAAGATCCTGCTCGGCGATGCCTCACTCCATGCCTCCGACGCACCCACCGATGAACAGTTCAACAAATCGGCGGCGCTTTTCGGGGCCATCCGGGAAATGGTCTCGAAATATCTGCTGGACGCCGTGACCTTGCGCTGCTGGCCGGAAGTGATCGCCGACGAGATGTACGGCATCACGATCTGCTCGACCGTCGGACACCTGAACAACCACGGCACGCTGGCGGTCTGCGAAGGCGATGTTTATGCCGCAGTCACCCTGTTCGCCCTGCGGGAACTGACCGGTGAAACGCCGTTCTTCTGCGACCTGATCAAGCTGGACGGCGATTATGGAGTGGCGTGGCATTGCGGCGCGGCGCCCTGTGCGCTCTGCAAGCCGGGCTGCAAACCGGAGATCCGGCGCAGTTCCACGGTCGGTGGAGGCGGAGTCAAGGGATGTGTCTGCGAATTCCCGCTGAAGCCCGGCAGAGTCACGTTTGTCCGTCTCGGCGAAACGCGCGACGGCAGTTCCTTCCGGATGCTGATCGCGACCGGCGAAGGGATCGACACCGACCTGTTCGTGCGGGGCAATCCGCTGAAGGTGAAATTCGACGCCGGGTGCGATGCCCTGCGCAATGAACTGCTGAACCACGGCTGGGAACACCATTTCTCGATGGCTTACGGCGACCTGACCGAAGAACTGCTGGCGCTGGGCCGCGCCTGGAACATCGAAACCACCGTGATCTGATTTCCCGTCCGGTCCGGCATGTTCCCCTCGCAACCTACCCGTTGCAAGGCAAAATTGACGTCAGTCATATGAGCCGCCGCCGGATCGCTTCCGATCCCAAGAGTGACCGCATCATTAGAACATAATGTAAAATGCCGGCAGATTCGGTTAAGGCGGCGTTGGCTGGATTGTTTCAGGATCAGCCGGTGTACCGGGACGACAACATTTTCATCTTCTCAATTTTCATTTGTCGGTGACCAGAAAAACATAGGACATTCCCCCTGCGGCTTCCCATTTTTCTCCTGAGCGGAGAATTTTGGTCATAGGACCGAGAACCGGCCTGAGGTTTCGGTTTCCGGGAGTGAAAATCTGCTTTGTTCCGGCGGCAGTTACATGGATCGTCACCAAATCGTTTCCGATCCAAAGAGGATCCTCAATGGTTTGTGCATAACGGAAAACGCCGGCATCCGTCACCATTTTCGCCATCACGCTGCGCGGCAGATCGGGCAATGTTGAAAAGATATGGGTCGCGCCGTCGATCTTTTTGACTACAATCACGGGACGTTTCCGGGCATTCTTATAAAGGATCTGTTCATATCCGCCAACGGCATAGAACCAGGGAGCGGCGGAAAAAAACGTGTCCCAGCCGGAAACTCCGTCAATATTTTCTCGGTGCGGGACATTTTCCATTTTGCATTGCAGGCCCAGAAAATCGCCGCAGTTTTTGTCCGTCGGTCCGTTGTCCGGATAACTTGATCCTGCGGAGTAGAGCCAGAGGACTGTTGCCTTTTCCCTGGCAAAACGTGCCAAAAGAACTTTCCTCTGTTCTTTGGTCAGCACCAGCGCAGGGAGCATGATGTAGAATTTATGTGCCGGAACAAGGTCTTTTTCCAGCAGGTCATCGATGAGCAGACTGCGGAAAGGAACTGCCAGTTTGTTGATGGAGCGGAAAATACCGCGTATTGCCGAGACGAAAATCCCCTCCGGACCATCCACGGAATAATAAATACTCTCCGTGTCGCCCACTACGGCCGTTTCTATCGGGGTATATCCACGGACGGCGGGCAGTTTCGGATAGCACGCAAGCTGTTTTTTGATGACTTCCACGATGGACGGTTCATAAAGGCTCCCGTTGGGATGATCGAGCCAGTATTGCGCGGTTCCTGTGGCGGTAAACATTCCGAATTCTCGGTTGATTTGTCCGACTGATTCGATTGCGGTGGTTCCGCGTCCAGCATAAAGGTCATTGTCATTCCCTTCGCTGTGACCGTAAGCCGTGCGTTCATCGTTTTCGATGTAGATGACTTTGCCGCGCAGGGTGAATGAACTGAAGCACTGCATGATGCCGTTGGGGTCGCCCGGTCGGCGGTAGATGTATCGCGCCGGAGCGCGGAAGAAATCTATGACGCCGCTTCGTATGCACTTCATGAAGCCGTTGTGGCCGGTGATAAGCTGACTGCGGTTGGGACTTTCGGACAGTTCAGTCATATAGCCGTAATAGCAGCCGACCAGGGGCTTGTTTCCGGTAAGCGCTTTGAGCCGGGTGCCGAAATGGATAATGGCTTCGGCCAGAGACTCGTTGCGGAAGCGGCACCAGTCCATGATCTGTTTGTTTTGCCTCGGGTCGAAGAGAGAACCGACTGCGCCTTTGCGCCGGAGCATCGGATCGGGCATCGGGGCATTTTCGAAGGTTATTCCGGGCATATTCCACGCTTTGGCCAGCGCCGCATCGGTTTTATACCATTTTTTCAGTAAGGCACGGAAGGTCTCGTGATCGGCCGGGCTGAAGCCGGGATGGGCTTTTTTGCGATAATAATCAGTTCCGGCGGTCGCCCCGCCCCAGAACCATTCATTGCCGCGGCTGTCGCCGATATTGATCCCCCAGATGCGGGCGGCATACCCCTTTTCACGGACATGATCCAATAATGCGCGCATGGGCGCCTCGGAGTCGGCCAGCCAGCGTTTGGAAGCCAGCGCCTGAACGTCATCGAAGGTATTGCGGCGGGTCTTTTCGAAATAGGCCGAAGTATCGTCCGGATGGGCTTTCAGCCACCATTCCGGCATATAGAAGCGGATATCCAGCATGAAGATTGCTTCTGGGTCCACTGTCAGCAGTGTTTCCACCGCACGGTCGAACTCCTTGAAATCGTAACGGTCGATCCCTTTCCAGAACTCTTCGAAGCGGGCGGTGACCAGATAGTTGTGCATTCCCGCCCGGGTCATCGGGGTCATGCGTTCGTATTCCGTGGTCATATAAAAGGTCGGATCATATGATCGGCCATTGAATTTCAGCAAGGTACGAGTTCCGACATTGACAAATTCCGCCGGGGAGAAATCACATCTTCTGACAGCGGACGCCGGAAGTTCCGCCACTGGACGGTTGCCGGTGATTTCCCAGAAATCATCATCCAGAAAGATTTTGCTTGCTTCGGAAGCCGGACGGAATTTGGGGTAGCGGATTCGCACCGTCCCGTCATTCTGCCGGATCATTTCGGCGGGAAGCACGATTTTTTCACTCTTTCCGGTGGTTGTCCGCCGCACGAAATTAAGGGTTTGGAAACTGTTGACGACGGGATGATTCAGTTTGGCGGTGAATTCACCGTTTCTCGCATGGATCAGGGTAAAGCTTCCCCGGGGTCCGGTATAGACGGTCCGCAAACGAGACGACCATGGTGCGGTGATTGCTGGAGCCCCCAGCAGAACGACCGGAGAGTCGATTTTTTCAGGCGGTTCCTGCGATTTCCCGTTCTCATGACAGCGCCACGTTTTGTCCGTCAGGATAAATTCGTCTTTCCCGTTGGGATAGCGGAGATAACAGTCGGCACAGAGTCCGGCAGCGGAATCCAGATTGTAAACCTGAAAGCGCAGTACATTCCGTCCTTTTTTTACCTTGCCGGCAATGGGAAAACGGTCCGGTTTATTGAAACGGTAAGTTTTTCCGATCAGTTCGCCGTTGAGATAGACAGTGGAAAGATCATCGGCCATTACCGCGAGCACTGCATAATCGGGAGTTTCGGGAACATCGAAGGTGCGTTCGAACCAAACATACGAGTAATTGGGTCCCTGATACATGTATCTGGACCAAATCCATTGTCCTCGCCAGCTGATTTCCGGCAGGTAACGCTTAGCGACTTTGACCGGAGTTAGAAGAGGGAAACCGGATGCGCCGGTTTTTACTTCGACCGAAGCACAGATCATCATTTCCGGAGCGGTGAACTCGCGGGATTTTTCTCCTGGAATCAGAGTGACGTCGCTGCCGGGAATCTCTTTCCTCAAGTGGTCGAAAAACCGCAGCGTGACACCGGGACATTTTCCGTCAGCCCACTGCAGACGGTATTTTCCCGCCGGGAAAAGCGAAAGGATTTCCTGTGTCCCGCCCGAAGCCAGCTGTCTTGCCCTGGCAATCAGATTGCGGGGAGAAGCGAAACGAGGTGCGCGGAATCCCATGGGATAACCATTTTCCTTGTAATTCATCAGGCGGACTGTCCATTCGGTGAGAATGGCATCGGAATCCCATTGCGCCACATCCTGCGGATAAAATACGAAACGGTGATAAAGCCCGTCCGGAATTACCGACTGATACGGTGTAACCACCCGGATCTTTTTTTCATCTTTCTGCAGCTGAAAGGAAACCGTCACATAAGCGGGGATTTCCGATTTGATATCGATTTCGAACTGTCCGAACTCCCGTGCGGGGAGCTCCCATGCTTTGGAAGAGACCCCGGACCAGTAGAAACGGGTTTTCTGATAGGAAAAAAAGTGATTGAGGAAGACAACTTCATCCGCGTTCTGCATCAGAATTTTTTCAAAACCGTAAGGAGCCATTTTCCGGGCTCCGCGCTGGGCCTGGGCTGCGGCTTCGCGTTCTTTTTGCGCCATCTGTTCCCTAGAGACCGATGCCGCGTGGCAATTCATGATGGTTACAGGTTCATCGGAAGTGTTGCTGGCAAAAACTTTGATAAAGGCCGCGCCGTGCCAGAGAGAATCCGGCAGGGAACCATACGGGGCGGCAGGCTTTAAAATCTTCGAAACCGCTTCATCCGCTGACAAGGCGCAGGCAAAAGACACATTGCCGCCATCCCGATGCAGACGGACTCCTGTCCCGGCGGGTGCATCAAAGTTTACTGAACGGTCGAAAGTAATAACATATCGGTTTCCTTTCTGTACAACGCCTGTCACGTAGTACGCCTGTTTTCGGTTGGGCAGATCGCTGAGATCCTTTTTCGCGCCGAAAGCGACGATTTTTCCTTTCTCCGGGAAAGACCATTTGGAGGCATCTTTTACAAAGATGCTCTTTCCCCCCCGGACCAGCGGCTCCGCCAATTCAGTCAGTGTTTCCGGTTCTGCGGAAACATGATGCGGTGCGATGGGGCGTTTGACCGCATCATACTGCCTAATGGAGAAACGCAGTTTTCCCGGACCGCCTTTGGTGCGGCAGGAAATCTCACAATGTTCCAGCGGATCGGCAGCAAGAAAACCGGAGATGTCTTTTGCAGGGGAGTGTTTCGACAGTGTAACCGGTTCGACAGCGGAGAGCAGCACCACAGCGACTGTTAAAAAAAATATTCCAAACTTTTTCATTGCACATAATCTTTTTTTTGTAGATCAAGATTCAAAATGTATAACCAGCGAAAAGAGGCTTCGCATATCTGTTGCCAGCTTCTCTAAAAGCCGCCAACGCCGATGCCGAAGGTGTCGAAACTTCCGCTTCCAGCACAACATTTCGTTTACTTTCGCAATGACCATCCACATAGACAAGATTCGCTTTCCCACTGCTCATATCCAAAGTGTCAGAACCTCGGTCACGGTCAGTTTGGGTTCCGTGCCGATAAGCAAATCTGCGGACATTTGAGGATTCGAAGTTGTTATTGGGCTGATTGCTGTCTCCGGCTGCAATTACGACAGATGGACTTTTAACATCGGAAAGTTTCCTTACTCGTATTTTACCGCCGGTTCTGGCCTTCTGAGAAAGCGAAAACCAACTATTCTGCAGAAAATGAGTATAATTCCAAGTATCGTTTGTCCGCTGTTCGGAAGGACACGTGAATGTTCCCATATTGTTGAGATCTTTATAAACAACACCAGTTGAGGTATTATTGAACTTTTTAGTGGCAATGTCAAAGCCGGCTAATATGCCGAACCAGGAGGTTCGGGACTCGTTGAGTTCCGCTGCCCAGCCGCGGACCCAGTGATCCGCATTGTCTACGGCATAGGAGTTCTGAGCTGTTCCGATCGTTTTCAAGTTATTGATACAGTTCGTCTTGCGGGCCAGTTCGCGGGCATGGTTGAGCGCCGGCAGCAGCATCCCCGCCAGAATCGCGATGATTGCGATCACCACCAGGAGCTCTATCAGCGTGAATACCCGTTTTTTACGGTAATGCCGGGACGATGCAGAGTGTTTCTTCGGTTCGATGTTCATTCGTGCTGTTCTCCTCTTTTACTGGTTGTTATTGCTCAAACTCAAAAAAATTCCAACTCGACCCGGCCGGAGCGCTCGACCCGGTTCTGCTGGGTGAATTCGAAATGATACGTGTTCAGGAAACTGGCCAGATACATCCAGCGGCGAAGCGCATCATAATCGTCGGCGGTCGTATGAGCGATTTTGGCAATTTCCCGGACCGCCCGGGGAATTTCAGCCGGATTTCCGGTCAGTCCGGCAAAATCCATATAACGCTCCGCCAGGTCGTAAGATCCGCCCAGACGGGGCTTCATCACATCCTCGATAAACGCGCCGAGCGGAGCCTGGGGATCGTCCCCGAAATAACTCAATGCCAGATAATTGAATTCGGTGTTGGCATGGAACGGCGAACATTCTCCGAAAATGGAAACCGCATTCATGCCCGAAAGCTGCGACAAACGGCACTGTTCGCGGATCTTGTCGATCACCAGCGTATGCCGTCCGCCGTCCCACTGGGTGCCGTGGTGACAGCGCATGATATGCCTGAAACGACGCAGATGTTCGGGCAGACGGTCGGATTCGGTCCACATGCCGGGCTTCAGACGGCGGTCGCTCCATTGCCAGAAAATATCGTCGGGCATCGACAGCAGTTTCCGTATTGCCGGGGAATCGGGATTGCCGTAAGCGGGATTATTCAGGAAGTGAACGTAATTTTCGCAGATGATCCAGGCGTCTTCCGAAGCATTCCGGACCGCGCGGGCGGCCTCGGGATAGATGTCCGCCATGTCGCTGAGCGACAACGCCGAATTGCTGTCCGCGTCTCCGCCCTGACTTCGCC
>SUWI01000342.1 GCA_015061565.1 Lentisphaerota bacterium | reverse complement strand
AAAATTGAAAAACTTATGCTGTAATATACACCGTTTCGAGACGGAGGCAACCTCATTGGCTGAAAAAAATAATCAATTCCGCACGGAAAAAGTTTCCTTCTGCAGAAAAAATGATTCTTCAGAGCTGTCACTTAGCTGCTTTCTACTTGTAAAAACTGAAAAACGGATTATATTACCCGCCTTATACAAACTTCGAGGCGCGATGTGAATTCCGGCAATAAATTTCAGATCGACATGTGTCATGGTCCGCTGTTCAGCAAGATCATCCTGTTTTCCATACCGCTGATCATCACCAATATGCTGCAGCTGCTGTTTCAGGCGACCGACATCATCGTGCTGGGACGTTTCGCCGATGCGCCGACCATGGCGTCCGTCGGGGCGACCAGCGGACTGACCGTCCTGGTCCTGAATATCTTTTTCGGACTCTCCGTGGGAGTCAACGTCCTGGCCGCACGCTATACCGGAGCGCGGGACCGGAAACGCGTGTCGCTGACGGTCCACACGGCCGCGGCAGTCGCATTCTACGGGGGCCTCGCCATGGCGGTGATCGGGATCCTGATCGCCCGGCCCGCGCTCGTATTGATGGAAACGCCGTCGGAGATCCTGGCCCGTTCGGTGACTTATCTGCGGATCTACTGCGCGGGGATCCCGTTCATCGTGTGCTACAATTTCGGCAGCTCGATCCTGCGTGCGGGCGGGGATACGCGGCGTCCGCTGGTTTTCATGCTCATCGCGGGCGTGGTCAAGGTGCTGCTGAATCTGCTTTTCGTGCCGGTGCTGCATCTGGACGTGGCTGGCGTGGGAATGACTACGCTGATCTCGAACGCGCTGTCGGCCCTGCTGGTGGTCATCACGCTCCGGACGGCGCGGGATGCCAGCCGCCTGATCTGGAAAAAAATCAAAATCGACGGTCCGATCCTGATCGAAATGCTCAAAATCGGCCTGCCGGCGGGGATCCAGGGGTCGTTCTTTTCGCTCTCGAACGTGGTCATCCAGGCCTCGATCAATTCGCTGGGACCGGTGATCATCGCCGGCAATACGGCGGCCTACTCGATCGAAAGCATTGTCTACGTCGGCAGTTCCGCGTATTATTATACCGCGATCAGTTTTGTCGGACAGAACCACGGCTCGCAGAAATTCAAACGGATCGCCCGCAGCATCGGCTGGTGCTTTGCCTGTTCCTTTACGGCCACGGTCCTGATGGGCTGGAGCGCCTGGCTTTTCGGAGAACCGCTGCTGAAAATCTACACCTCCGATCCCGCCGTGATCGAAAAAGGCATGATCCGGATGAAAATGCTGCTGACGGTCTACTTCACCTGCGGGTTCATGGATGTGATCAGCGGTTCCCTGCGCGGACTGGGACATTCGGTGAAACCGACCATCGTCACGCTGATGGGAGTGTGTTTCTTCCGGATCGGCTGGGTATACTGGATCTTCCCGCTGCATCGGACCATGGAAAACCTGATGATATCCTATCCGGTCTCCTGGACTCTGGTCTCCGTCGTCAACGGCACGATCCTGTTCGTGGTCTGCCGCAAAATGTTCCGCACGGCGGTCAAAGAGCATGTCCATCCGAACTACGCCCTGCTGCGCGGCCGCTGATTTTTTTTGAGATTTTTTTCCAATTCACGCACCATACGGAAAACCGTCTTCCATCCATGCCGCGGAACGGCGGATAAAATCTCATATCCGTTTCATGTTTAGCCAGTTACACTATCAAATCCAAATTGATTTTTTCTCTTGCGGGTGTATGTTACTCCATGCGGCGAAAAAGGTTTTAACGCCGTAAAATTCAACTTCAGGAGGGGGAAAATGAAGTTAACGATGTCGGCCTGGCCGATCCTGTTCGTCTCGCATGATCTGAATGCGGGAAATGACACAGGGTTCCGTTTGCGGGAGATCATTCAGGAACTGGAATCCACGCAGCAATGCAAGGTGATCCCGTCATTCACGTATGAGGATGCGGCGGAAATCTTTCTTTCGCGGGCGGATCTGAGCACGATCGTGCTGGACTGGGACCTGCCGCTCGAAGATGCGGATGAAAAGGAAAATCCGTCTGAACTCACGGCGGCGTTCCGCAAACGCAACCGGAGGATCCCGATCCTGCTGCTGACCGACCGGCTGGAAACGGAAAACCTTTCGGCGGACGATCTGGCGCGGATCAACGGCTGTCTGTGGAAAACCGCGGATACGGCGGAATTCCTGGCGGGACGGATCCGGGAACATGCGGCGGGGTATGTCCGGAGCATCTACCCGGAATTTTTCGGCAAGCTGGTGAAATACTCCAACCGCTACAAATACGCGTGGCACACGCCGGGCCATCTGGGCGGACAGGGCTTTCTGCGCAGTCCGGCGGGGGTGGCGCTGTATAAATTCTTCGGGGAAAACATGTTCCGGTCCGACCTTTCGATCTCGGTGCCGGAGCTCGGTTCACTGCTGGACCACGAGGGTGCGGCGGGGGATGCAGAACGCAATTCCGCGCGGGTCTTCGGGGCGGACCAGACCTATTATGTGCTGAACGGCACCTCGACCGTGAACCAGATCATCTGGCGCAGCCGGGTGGTCAGCGGCGACATCGCGCTGGTGGACCGCAACTGCCACAAATCGCTGAATTACGCCATGACCATCACCGGCGCCTGTCCGGTCTACATGATCCCGAGGCGGAACAAGCGGGGCATTATCGGCCCGGTCCGGCTCTCTGAGTTCTCGCCGCTCTCGATCCAGGCGAAAGTCGGACTAAGCACGCTCATTCCCGCTGAAGCGAAACACCATACGGTCAAGATGTCGGCGCTGACCAATTCCACCTACGACGGGATCTGCTACAACACGGTCAAGATCCGGGAACAGCTGGGCCGGAGCGTGGAAAACCTGCATTTCGACGAAGCGTGGTATGCGTATGCCAAGTTCCACCCGGTCTACCGGCATCATTTCGGCATGGAAAACGTCAAGGTCAAGCCGGACGATCCGCCGGTCTTCTGCTCGCAGTCCACCCACAAGCTGCTGACCGCGTTTTCGCAGGCGTCCATGCTGCACATCAAAAACGGGGGCAAGGTCAGGATCGATCCGGTGCTGTTCAACGAGTCCTACATGATGCACGGCTCCACCTCGCCGCAATACAACATGATCGCCTCGCTCGACGTGGCGACCCGGATGATGGCGGACAACGGCGAAGTCATGATGCATGACATCATTCTCGAGGCGGTCCAGCTGCGGAAGGAAACAGCGCGGCTGCAGCGGGAATTCCGCGAAAGGAACGACTGGTTCTTCGGCATGTGGCAGCCGGATAACGTCCGCATGGACGGGAAGCTGGTCCGGTTCGAGAATGCCTGCAGCGAATACCTCGCCGGCCATCAGGAGCCGTGGGTGCTACACAAAGACGATCCCTGGCACGGATTCGAGGAGATCGAGGACAATTACGTGATGCTCGATCCGATCAAGCTGACCATCCTCACACCCGGTCTGAACGAGGCGGGCACGATGGAGAGAGCCGGCATTCCCGCCTCGGTCGTGACCAATTATCTGATCGATCACAACATCGTCTGCGAAAAGACCGACTACTATTCGTTCCTGATGCTGAATTCGCTGGGGACGACGCGGGCGAAACAGGGCACGCTGCTGGCCGCACTGCTCAAGTTCAAGGAGGATTACGACGCCAACCGACCGCTGTGCTGCATCTTCCCGGAACTGGTCGAGGCGCATCCGGAAAAATACTGCGGCGTCGGCCTGCGCGACCATTGCCAGGCCATGCACGAATGGATCGCGAAACATCATCTGCTGGACAAGATGCAGCAGGCGTTCGAAACGATCCCCGACCAGGCGATGAAACCGGCCGAGGCATACCGCAAAGTGGTGCTCGGCGAGGTGGAAACGGTGGAACTGGCCCATGCCGCCGGGCGGATCCAGGCGGTCATGATGGTCCCCTACCCGCCCGGGATCCCGGTGATCATGGGCGGCGAGATCTTCAACGCCAAAGCGGAACCGATCCTGGATTACCTGCTGACCCGTCAGCAGTTCGAGGAGACCTTCCCCGGCTATGAAGGCGACATCCACGGCGTCGAGCGCCGCTGTGAAAACGGC
>SUWI01000031.1 GCA_015061565.1 Lentisphaerota bacterium | reverse complement strand
AAAACCAGGATTTTCATTCTGCTTTTCTATTCAGGTGCGCTCCTGTCTTACGCGTCCTCCGTATTCTCCGTATTCTCTGTATCCTCCGTTTCAGTTCGCGAAGAGAAATTTTTTCATACCCAACTCCACTGACGTGATACACGGAAAGGATGACGTCAGGCGACCATAAAAAAACCGGCCGCTCCGCATTGGACGGGGCGGCCGGAAGTGATGATTCCGAAAAAAAGGATCAGCGGCTGGCGATCCCGAGCAGGTCCTGGATGATCGGGGAGAATTTCACGATCACCGGGGTGAACACCACCGCGACCATGCTCATAAGTTTCACCAGAATGTTCAGCGAGGGGCCCGAAGTGTCTTTGCAGGGATCGCCGACCGTGTCGCCGATCACCGCCGCCGCATGCGTCGGGTTCTTGCTGCCGTCGGCGAGTTTCTTGCCGCCGAAATTGCCTTTTTCGATGTGCTTCTTGGCATTGTCCCAGGCGCCGCCGGCGTTGTTGAGCATGCAGGCCAGCGCGAAACCGGCGGTCAGGCCGCCCGCGAGCAGTCCCATGATCCCGGCTACGCCGAGGATCAGCCCGGTCAGGATCGGGATGATGATCGCCAGCAGGGCGGGCAGCATCATTTCATGCTGGGCGCCGCGGGTGGAGATCTCCACGCAGCGGGCGTAATCCGGCCGTTCCTTGCCTTCCATGATGCCGGGCAGTTCCCGGAACTGGCGGCGGACTTCCTCGACCATGCGTCCGGCCGCGCGTCCGACCGCTTTCATCGTCAGTGCGCAGAATACGAATGCCATCATCGCGCCGATGAACATGCCGCAGAGCAGCAGCGGATTCATGATGTTGATGTTGTAATGATCGATGAAAAACCGGATGTTGTCGACCGTCTTGTCATTGAGCCGGGTCAGCATGTCGGCGGAAAGGACGTTGAATTTCCGGTTCCAGATCTCCACTTCCTGGATTTCGGCGGCGAGGAGCGCCATGGCCGTGAGGGCCGCGGACCCGATGGCGAAACCCTTGCCGGTGGCAGCGGTCGTGTTGCCGAGCATATCCAGCGCGTCCGTGCGTTCACGCACATGCGGGGGCAGGCGGGACATTTCCGCATTGCCGCCGGCGTTGTCGGCGATGGGGCCGTAGGCGTCGGTCGCCAGGGTGATCCCGAGCGTGGCCAGCATGCCGACCGCGGCAAAGCCGATGCCGTAAAGACCGTAGATCATTCCCTGCGAGAATCCGCCGGAGAACGTGAAGGCGCAGATGATCGCGATGACCGTGGCGATGACCGGAATGCCCGACGAGAGCATGCCCAGCGCCATCCCGTCGATGATGGTGGTGGCGGGACCCATCTGCGCCTGCGAGGCCAGTTCCTGCGTGGGCTTGTATTCATCCGAAGTGTAATATTCAGTGGAATAACCGATGATGACGCCGGCGATCAGGCCGGAAACGATGGCTCCGAAAATACCCCAGGTGATGATGCCGAAATACGCGAGGACCGCGCAGGCGGCCAGGATCAGGATCGAGCTGCCCCAGGTGCCGACGCGCAGCGCGTTCAGCAGGGTGCTCATCGAAGCGCCTTCCTTGCATTTGACCGCGAAGATGCCGATGATCGACAGGATGATGCCGATCCCTGCCACGATCATCGGGGCATTGACCCGGATGACCGTTTCCTGATACGCGATCGGCAGGGCCGCGCCGAGTGCCGCTGTCGCCAGGATCGATCCGCAGTAGGATTCATACAGATCGGCGCCCATGCCGGCCACATCGCCCACATTGTCGCCCACGTTGTCCGCGATCGTCGCCGGGTTCCGCGGATCGTCTTCCGGGATCCCCGCTTCCACTTTGCCGACCAGGTCGGCGCCGACGTCCGCCGCTTTCGTATAGATGCCGCCGCCGACACGGGCGAACAGCGCCTGCGTGGACGCGCCCATCCCGAAGGTCAGCATGGTCGTGGTGATCTCCAGCAGCCGCTGGTCGGGCTGGACCGCTCCCGCCTTGATCAGCGGAATGCCGAACAGCGTGAGTCCGTTGGCCAGATGTTCCGGCGTATAGACCAGCTGGTCGAGAATATAGAACCACGCGGTGATGTCCAGCAGACCGAAGCCGACCACCACCATGCCCATGACCGCGCCCGAACGGAACGCCACCTGCAGACCGCGGTTCAGACTTTCACTCGCGCCCTGCGCCGTCCGGCTCGAGGCCGCCGTGGCAGTCTTCATGCCCAGAAAACCGCACAGGCCCGAGAAGAAACCTCCGGTCAGGAAGGCCACCGGAACGAACGGGTTCTGTACTCCGATGAAGGCCAGAAATGCGAATACTACAAAGAGAATGACGAAGACCAGACCGACGCGGGAATACTGCTGACGCAGATAAGCCATCGCACCTTCCTTCACGAATCCGGCGATCTCTTCCATGGTGGCATTGCCTTTCGGCGAGCGGATCATCAGCCGGTAGCAGACCAGGGCCGTCAGCAGCGCCACCACGGCGCAGACCGGTGCGATCCACCAGAAACAGGTGATGGCTCCCGAGGGAATTTTATCAGCGGTTTTGCATGCGGTTTTTACAGTTTCAGCTGCAAGCGGGAGTCCGGAAAGCAGTGCGGTTCCGGCCAGACTTTTGAGCAAAAGGGACTTTTTCACGATTGCTCCCCATCCTTTCTTTTCATTGCTTTTTCAGAATATCAAAATGAAAAAATTGTTGATAATTGGTTAATAATATAGCATAAGGATGGCAAAAAACAAGTTTTTATCCGTCAAAAAACTTTGCAATCAGAGTCAATCCGGACTCGGACTGCCTCACTCGGTCTGCTCAGGAGGACGCTTGTCTGCGAACTGCGGCTGATATCCCAACAGGTCGTCCCAGTCCTCGCCGGAGAGCTTTTTCCAGTCACACCTGTCCGCAAACATCGGCTGTTTTTTCAGAAGGTCGCGCCAGTTCCAGCCGGAGAGCCGTTCCCACGGACACCTGTCCGCAAATTCCGGATGTTTTCGCAGGAGGGCGGACCAGTTTCTGCCGTTCAGCAATTCCCATGGACACCGGTCCGCATACTCCGGACAGTGGGACAGGAGAATCTCCCAATCTCCGCCGTTCAGTGTTTCCCAATTACGCATTGCTGAGAACCCCGGCTGTTTTTTCAGCAGTACACACCAGTCCCAGCCGCCCAGCTTTTCCCACGGACACCTGTCCGCAAACTGCGGCTGCTCACACAGCACTTCACACCAGTCACCGCCGTCCAGCTTATCCCACGGACAGCGTCTTGCGAACTTCGGCTGTTTTCGGAGCAGGTTTCTCCAATGGCGGCCGTCCAGGATTTCCCACGGACAGCGTCTGGCGAACTTCGGTTGTTCAGCCAGCAGTTCAGACCAGTCCCAGCCGCTCAGCTCATCCCACGGACAGAGTCTGGCGAACTTCGGCTGTTTCTGGAGCAGGCTGCTCCAATTCCTGCCGTTCAGGATTTCCCACGGACAGTTTTTGGCGAATTTCGGCTGTTTTCGGAGCAGGTTGCTCCAATTTATGCCGTTCAGGGTGTCCCACTGACAGTGTTTTGCAAACTGCGGCTGTTCACTCAGCAGTTCAGACCAGTCGCAGCCGCCCAGTTTTTCCCACGGACAGCGTTTTGCGAACAGGGGCTGTTTCAGGAGCAGCCAGCTCCAGTCACTGCCGTCCAGTTTTTCCCAGTTGCATCTGTCCGCGAATTGCGGCTTTTTACTCAGGAGCCATTCCCAATCGCTGCCGGAAAGGGTATCCCACGGACAACGGTCCGCAAACTCAGGCTTCAAATCCAGCAGCCGGCACCAGTCCCTGCCGTAATCACAGCGGGAGACAATCTTTTTCCAATCCCGCGGAGTCAGCTTGGCGAGGCCGAAATCTTCCGCTGCCATGTCTAAGTTCAGTTTCGCGTTGATCCAGTCAAAAACTTCTTTGTCCATTTTTCATCCTTTCCGCCGGATACGAAATTCTGTCCGGTCCGAACTGTCTGTTATTTATTCTCCCGTTCATTGGCATGGATTTACCGTGGTCCATAATAATATACGATGGAATGCGGTTAAAAATTTAATGATCATTCACAAATATCCATAGAATAATGGCTCAATTCCCCGAATGGACTGGGAATACAACCCTTGCATGAACAACTGTTTTTCTTCTGAATCACGCCATAAAACAATGTCAGCCGGACCTGATTCGGCTGACTCCATACGTCTTTTCCGGTTCGGTCAAAACAATATCGGGGGAAAACTTGAAAAGCAGTTCAAAGATGCTATATTAGCATACTGTTCGGGAGTTTGCGCTCAAATCAGAAGGGGCAAAAACAGAAAAATGTGTAAGGAAACAACATTTGATCGGCAAAATATCGTCATCATCGGGGGATGCGGTCATGTCGGAATTCCATTGGGCCTGGCGTTTGCATCCCGGAATTTCAAGGTGACTCTGCTGGATCGGAATGCCGACAGTATAGCGTTGATCAATACGGGGAAACTTCCGTTCAAGGAAGACCGGGGAGAAGAATATCTGTCCCGCCATCTCGGGCGCAATCTCCATACCAGCATGGATCCGGCGGATGTCCGAACTGCGGATGCGGTCATATTTGTAGTGGGGACACCCGTGGATGAACATTTGAATCCCAAGGTCCGAAACGTTTTGGTCACCTTGAGGGAATATCAGCAGTATCTGTCCGACAGACAATTGATCATCATGCGGAGCACCTTGTATCCGGGGACCTTGCGGATCATCGGCGACCAGTTGGAGAAATCCGGTTTGCATCCGCTTCTGGCTTTCTGTCCGGAACGGATCTTACAGGGAAAAGGGATCGAAGAAATATTCAATCTTCCCCAGATCGTTTCGGGGTTGACGCCGGAAGCGGAAGAAGCTGCAGCCGAGCTGTTTATGAAGCTGACGAATAAAGTGATCCGGACTACCCCGGAAGAAGCCGAACTGGCGAAATTGATGACCAATTCCTGGCGATATCTGAATTTTGCCATAGCGAATCAGTTTTATATGATGGCAACCGAATCGGGGATCGATTTCAATCACGTGTACAGAGCGATGACAACGGATTATCCGCGGGCGAAGGATTTCGTGCGTCCGGGACTGGCTGCCGGACCTTGTCTGTTCAAAGACACCATGCAGCTGGCATCGTTCTATCATAACAATTTTTTCCTTGGACATGCGGCGATGCTGATCAATGAAGGATTGCCGGATCACCTGGTGAAACAGCTGAAGAACCAGTTGTCGGGGGATCTCCGGAACAAGAAGGTCGCAATACTGGGCATGACCTTCAAGGCAAACAATGACGACACCCGGGAATCGCTCTCGTTCAAGCTGAAAAAACTGCTGGAAATCGAAATGGCGGAAGTTCTGGAAAGTGATCCGTATCTGCCCGGCACGGTGCCGCTGGAACAGGCATTGACAGATGCGGACGGAATCATTCTGGGGGTTCCGCACAAGGAATATCTGGATTTGCAGCCGCCGGTCCCGTTTGTGGACTGCTGGGGCATTTGGAGTTGACGATCCGGAGGAGAAGAAATGAATATTTTAGTTACGGGTTCAGCCGGATTCATTTGCGGCTATCTGGTGGAGGAACTGCTCCATCACGGACATACTGTCTATGGAATCGATAACTTTTCCAAATACGGGAAAGTGGAAAAGAGCTACGACCAACATCCCCGTTACCATTTTGTCGAGGGGGATGTGAAAGACACCGCTCTGCTGAAAGAGCTGGCGCAGGAGTGCGATCAGATGCTGTGTGCGGCGGCCATGATCGGCGGGATCTCCTACTTCCACGAGTTCGCTTACGATCTGCTGGCGGAAAACGAACGGATCATCGCCTCGTCCTTCGATGCGGCCCTTCATGCGAAGAAACATGGACGGCTGAAAAAAATCAACGTGCTGAGTTCGAGCATGGTGTATGAGTGTGCGGAGCATTTTCCCAGCGGGGAAGGCGACCAGCGGGCCTGCCCGCCGCCGCGTTCGACTTATGGTTTCCAAAAACTCGCCTGCGAATATTTCGCCCAGGGCGCATGGGAACAATATCAGCTGCCGTATACGATCATCCGTCCGTTCAATTGTGTGGGAACGGGGGAAAAGCGGGCCCTGTGCGACAATGAGATCAGCAGCGGCAACATCAAACTGGCCATGAGTCATGTAGTGCCCGATCTGGTGCAGAAGATCGTCAAAGGTCAGGATCCTCTGCATATTCTGGGAGCCGGCAATCAAATCCGGCATTATACGTATGGCGGCGATCTGGCGCGCGGGATCCGTCTGTGCATCGAAAGCGATGCCGCAGTGAATGAAGATTTCAACCTTTCCACGCCGGTTTCCACCAGCGTTCTGGAACTGGCGGAAAAAATCTGGACCAAAATCAATGGGGATAAACCATTCCGCTATGTTTCCGATCAGCCGTTCCTGTATGATGTGCAGAAACGGGTGCCGGCAGTGGACAAGGCGGAAAAACTGCTGGGATTCAAGGCGGAAACCCCGCTGGATGCCATTCTGGATGAAGTGATCCCGTGGATCGTGGAACAGGTGCGGATCGGGGGGATCTGATCATGAAAACAACTATTGTCATTCCTGTTTACAACGAGGGTGATAATATTTGTTCCGCCTTGTCTGCGATTTTCCGGGATGTCCGCGGGGATTACATCGTTTCCATTGTCTACGACCGTGAAGATGACACCACCTTGCCGGCGCTTGACCGGTGGGAAAAAGAGAACGGAAAGACGGTGAGGAGGATCCGCAACCGTTACGGACGCGGAGCCCTGAATGCGATCCGGACCGGAATGGAGACGACCGATTCGGAATATGTGATCGTGACGATGGCAGATCTGTCCGATCCGCCTGAAGTGATGAACGAGCTGCTGGCGGCGGCGGAACGCGAACATGCGGATATTGTCTGTGCTTCGCGATACATGAAAGGCGGCAGACAGATCGGCGGTCCTTTCCTCAAAGGCCTGCTGTCCCGCTGTGCCGGTTTATCCCTTCATGGCTTGACGGGGCTTCCGACCCATGATCCGACCAACAGTTTCAAATTGTACCGGAAAAGTTTTCTGGAAAAAATGACCATAGAAAGTTCCGGCGGTTTCGAATTGGGATTGGAACTGGTGGTGAAAGCCTGGAAAACGGGATACAAGGTCGTGGAAGTTCCCACTTCATGGAACGATCGGGCGAACGGGAAATCCAATTTCAAATTATGGAAATGGCTGCCGCATTATCTGCACTGGTATTTTTCGGCGATCGGCTTCAAACTAAGGAATGCCTTCCGATGATCCCGGTTGTAAATCAGGCAGCTTATGCTGTATATTCAATACTTGGAAAAACCTGTGGTTGTCGGAAATGAACAGATTTTTTAAAACCGGTTCCGCCGAGTCTCAAACAGAAAGCGGAAAACGGGACCCGATTTCTTTTTTCACTGTCATCTGGAAGAGTAAATATACGATCCGGATCATTCTTCTGCTGATGGCTGTCAACATCTATGTTATGATGATGACTTATAATCCAGGCTGGTATCCCAGCAACAGTTATATTCTGAATCACTATCTGCTTTCCTATGAACTGACGTTTATGCCCAGATCGCTGGCCGGAACGGTGTACCAGGCAATGCTGAATTTTATGTCGCCGAAATCATTTTTTCTGCTTTTCCTGTTCTTTCAGCTGTTTTTATACCTGATGCTCACGCTGTATTTTCATCGGTGCATTTCGCAGAATGACTTTTCTTCCGGACCGGATTTCCTGTTTCTGTCCTATTTGCTTCTGCCATCCACCTATATGGCTTTTTTTGATTTCGGACGGCTCGATATTATTCTTCTGGCACTGGCATTTGCGGCAATCCTGCTGATCCGCAGCCGATGGCGTTGCGCGCTTGTTCTGATCCCGGTAATGGTCACCGCGGGGGTGCTGATCCATGAAGTATTCTGGTTTTTCTACGTGCCGACGATTTTCGCATGGAGTGTTTTTTATGCAAGAAGAAGCGATAAGAAGTCTTTTTTACTGCCGGTTTGTGTTGTTCTCGGATGTGTTGTCAGCCTTGGTTTGTTCTTCCTTATGCGTAAAAACATGCCGGGGGGCGGCGAGATCATGGCATTCATGTCGGGCAAGAACCAGCTGACACATACGTCTGACAGCATAATGTCTTTTTCCATGTATGCAGGCGACGGCGTAAAGCCGAAATCCTACCTCGATCACTTTAATGAAGTATTCTTCACGACGTCCGCCGGTATGTTGAACGATCTCAAAGCCAGTCTTGCCGCTTTTGCCGTATGCATTATCCTGCCGGTCTGGATTTTCATGAAACTGTTTGATGCCGGAAGAGACCGGCAGGAAAAATTGAAAACCGTCCTGCTGTTCCTGGCATCGCTTTCTCCATTGGGACTATGTGTGATCGCCTTCGATTTCGGCCGCTGGTGCACCGCTGCCATGTGGTGTGTGTTCCTGACGCTTTTTTCGCTCATAAGTGTATATCACGACAGGAAAATCAGTATTCCCCGGGGATTGATGATTTTCCAGATTATCCTGCTGGCGGTACTTGCCATGGGGAAATGCACTGAGCTCTGTTTCTGGCGGTTTTGATGATTACCGGTGCCTCCCGGACAAAATGCACCTGTTCCGCAGTCATTTCTCCGATGGCGTGTCAGACCCGCTATCGATCATACCGGACCGGGCTTTTGAATTTCCTGCTTGAAAAAATTGGCTGATGCAGATATATTGTCGGAATACTGACTGAAAGGAACTGACCAGATGAAACTCCAAGGAAATATCGTCTCCGGCGGACGGGCCGGTTATGGTGAGATCGAATGGAATGCGGACCGGATCGGCCGTCTCGAATTCGGCAACGGGATCCAGCCGGATGAACCCTGGATACTGCCCGGATTCATCGAACTGCATCTCCACGGGATCGGCAAATACAATGTCGAGGAAGGCGAATCCGGGGTGGTCGGCATGGCTGCGTTCGCTGCTTCGAAGGGGACGGTCCGCATGGTGCCCGCCTATGCCTGTGCGCCGCATGAGGTGCTCCTGGAGTGGCTGCGCATAATCCGCAAACTGATGCAAGACCCGCCGGAAGGTGCGCGGATCTCCGGAGCGCATCTGGAAGGTCCCTGGCTCTCCGCCCGGTTCGGCGGCGGTATGGATCCCGCCCAGATCCGGAATCCTGATCCGGTCCAGGCGCAGGAATATCTCGATGCCGCGCAGGGCACTCTGAAACTGATGACGATCGCGCCGGAACTGCCGGGTGCTCTCGAGGTCATCCGGCTGATGCGGTCTGCCGGCGTGACCATGTCGCTGGGACATTCCGACTGTCCGCCGGAGTTTTTCGAAACCGCGGTCGGGGCCGGCATCTCCCAGGTCTGTCATCTTTTCGATGCCTATGACGTGCCGTCCGCTCCGCTCGGGGTGCGGCATCCCGCCGTGACCGACCTGGCGCTGATCGACGACCGTGTGATGAAAGAGATCATCATGGACGGTCTGCATGTGCCGCCGGAACTGGTGAAACTCTCCCGCCGAGCCGCGGGCGCCGATCATATCATCGCGATCACGGACAGTCTGCAGGGGGCAGGGTTGCCCGTCGGACGTTTCTTCGATGCCGGACGGCCTTACATCATCCGGGAAGGCGAACTGGCGCGTCTCGAGGCCGACGGTCAGATCGTTGGTTCGTCACTGACCATGAACCGCGCGTTTTTCAATATGACGGAGAAGTTCGGATTCACGCCGGCCGAAGCCGTGAAATGTCTTTCCGCCAATCCGGCGAAGCAGCTGGGCCTGGGGGACCGCACGGGCGAACTGCGGGAAGGCTGGTCCGCCGACATCACCGTGCTCGCGCCCGACCGGCTGACCGTGCAGCAGACTTATCTCGAAGGACGGCGGATCTTCTGAACTCAGTTGTCTTGCTGATCGTTCAGCCCGAGTTTTTTGCCGATCACGTAGGTGCCGACATTCCGGGCCACTCCCTGGGTCGATGAAAATGGAATTGCACGGTTCTCCGTTCCGGACATTGTGATTGCGGAGCCGCGGCTGTTCAAATGAAGCCGGACAGCCCTGTTGAAGTTTTCTGATCGGAAAAAGGATCTTTGCTATGAGTCAGATTCAAAACATCCTCATGGATGTGGATGGGACCATGACGGATTATTTCGACCCCGATGATTCGACGATGATGAGCTTGTCCCCCTTGGCTCATCTGGAAAATTTAGTCATGAAAAAACATTCCGTTTCCCGTGAGGAGGCCCGCCGCAGAATATATGCCTGCGGGGATACGGCAATCCAATGCCTTTCGGAATTCCTGCCCGCGCTGGAAATAGAACCTCTGGCATATTTCAAGGTCATGGCCGAAGATTTGCGTCATTTCATTTTCATTCCGGAGGATACTGTCCGCTTTTTTCATTACCTTCGGAAAAAGGAGATCAAACTCTATACTGCAAGCACCAACTCGCCGTTCATGACTTTGGTGAAACTTTCCGTCGGCGGGATCGCGGATGAACACAGCTGTCCGTTTTTGACCGGTTTCTATCCCGGCTGCATGTTCAAGGATCCGCAGGGGAAGTATTCACCGTCCTATTACCCGGATATTCTGAAACACAGCCGTTTCGATCCGAACGGCGTGATGATGGTCGGTGACGAGCCCGTTCGGGATATGCTGCCGGCGCTTAAAGCCGGAATCCGTTACGGCGTCAACATTAGGCGCAGACAAAAAGAAAAATGGTTCCGCCAGGACGGAGGGATTTATGTTAATTCCTTCGATGTCTTGACGGAACTGATGGAAGAAAACGTTTTATAAACGCAGTTCAGTCCGTGATCTCGGCATCATGCCGCCCGGATCGGTGACGCAGCCCGCGACCACTTCGGAAAACGGTTCCGGATCCAGCGATTTCAGCGCCGAATAAACTGATTCT
The DNA here is from genome assembly GCA_015061565.1 of Lentisphaerota bacterium. Taxonomy (GTDB): domain Bacteria; phylum Verrucomicrobiota; class Lentisphaeria; order Victivallales; family UBA1829; genus SIG94. The sequence goes on along the minus strand of SUWI01000031.1, from coordinate 20,464 downwards.
GAAGTTTTGACCGTTCACGCATTGCGGATCAGTCGTTCGGCATTGCCGGCGTAGATTTTGGACAGGATCTCCTCCGGCAGACCAAGCGAATTGAGCAGTTCCTGATGCTGGTTGTCGAAATAATCCCGCGCATAGACGATGCGGTCCTGGAACTCGGTGAGGAACCGCCGCGTGAAATCCAGGTCGCGCTGCAGGGCCTTGCAGCCGGACCCCGCCGAAATATCGCAGTAAAGATTCGGATACTTCCTCAGCAGCCGAACGATCTCGCCTTCGCCTTTGACCGGTGCGGTTTTGGGCGGATACGCCGTCTTTTCCCAGAGACCGTCGTCGGAAATGTGGATCCAGAAGCCCGGCGCGTGGCCGAGAAAATTGGTCTCCGGACAGGCCGCCAGGACCCGTTCGAGCGTATGGATCGTGCCGCCCCACCATTCGGTCCAGGGATCATCGACGGTTTTCTGGTAATCATAATCGAAATGCAGCGTCACCGGCATGCCGAGTGTGCCCGCGGTCCGGAACATCCTCAGACAGTCGGGACTGTCATACATGGTCCGGCATTTGACCTCGCCGCAGATTTTCGCCCCGTAGATGTCATGCGCGGCGATCAGCCGCCGGCAGGCCTGCGGATCGCGCGGATCGGGCGCACAGCCCAGAATGAAACGGTCCGGTTCCCGGTCGTGATACGCGATGCACCGTTCGAAGGGGATCGGTCCGTTCAGCGGCGGCGCGTAGATCCCCTTGTTGTAATGCGGGAGATATTCACCCGCTCCGCAGTGCCAGCTCAGCAGCCAGGTCTGGCTGATCCCATACTGATCCATATTCGCCAGAAATTTTTTCAGGTCGTGTCCCCACCAGTCGGGATGATTGTGTCCGTCGATGATTTTCATGTTGTGTCTTCCTTGAATATATATCGGTCACAGGTTTTCAAATTTTTCGATCGTCTGGAAAGCGTGTTCGAGCGCTTCTTCCATGCCGGGGATCTTCTTTTCCTCTTCCTCGACCAGCTGATATTTCGCCGCGACCGCGGGGGAGGGCGGCGCAAACACCGTGCAGCTGTCCGGCTGCGGTTCGATCGACAGTTCGAAGGTCCCGATCTTCATCGCCCGGTCGATGCTTTCGAGCTTGTCCATGCCCGCCAGCGGCCGGATCATCAGCATGGTGGTGACATCGTTGATCACCGAAAGGTTGATGATGGTCTGGCTGGCCACCTGACCGATGGATTCCCCGGTGACGATGGCGTGCAGCTTGTGGAAATGGCACAGCGTGGTGGCGATCCGCATCATCATGCGCCGGTAGAGCACCGTGCGGTATTTCGGATTGCAGTTGTCGCGGATCAGTTTCTGGATCTCGGAAATGTTGCAGACAAACAGCCGCCCTTTGCGCTGGAATCTGTTCAGTTTCGAGGCTATGCGCTTGACCTTCTCCACCGATTCCGGCGGGGTGTAGGGGAAGCTGTGGAACGTCAGGAAATCCACGTGGCAGCCCCGTTTCATGGTCATGTGGCACGCCACCGGCGAATCGATGCCGCCGGACAGCAGAGCCAGCACGTCGGAATTGGTCCCGACCGGCAGTCCGCCCGGTCCCCGGAACGTCTCATGGAAGATCAGCGCCATTTGTTCCCGGACTTCGATCCCGATGGTGAGCTCGGGATCATCCAGGTCGATCTTGATCCGGTCGCCGAAAATGTCATGCAGGCGCGAGGCCATTTCGATCTCGATCTGCTGCGAGATCAGCGGATATGCCTTGTTGCTCCGTCTGGCCCGCGTGCGGAAACGCACCACCGAGGCGGTTTCGAGACGTTTCTCGATCGCGGTTTTCGCGTTCGCCACGGCGGCGGCGAAGAGTTTTTCCGGTTCGGGATCGCATTCCGCCACGGGCGAGAACGATTCCAGCCCGAAACTGCGCGACAGCACATCTTTGATCTGTTCCAGTTCGGTCTCGGTGAATTCGGCGTTTTTGAGCTTGCGCAGGAAGATCCGTCCCCGGATCCGCTGCAGCGTGATATCCTTGATCCCGTCGTATTCCGCGAGCGTCCGGATATTGTTGATGAGTTTGTTTTCGAACATGGACCGGTTATGCCCTTTGGTGGCAATTTCGTGATACCGGCAGACAAAGCATTTATACATGATCCACACCTGTTTTGGCTGATTTATATTCCAATGCGGTAAAATATCATAAAGATGGAAAAATTCAACCGCGGAACACGATGAAAATGCCGTTTTCGGACGTCTTGACAACCCGGTGATCCCGCATCATGGTCTTGTAGTGCGTGCATTCCGTATTCGCGCGATTGACGGACAAAACGGACAGGACGGACCAGACGGACGATGTCGCGAAGCACGCTGTCATGACGCGAGATGCGACGGATCACTGTTGTCTGGAACCGCGCCTTTCGGTTTTTTACATCGTGCCGTTTCTTCCGCGTATTGTCCGTCGAGTCCGTCAGGTCCGTCTTGTCCGTAAAACGCGGAATCCGGGTTGGGCTTGTCTTCCCCTCCGGACTGACCGTTAACCTCGGCGAAAAAATCCTTATTTTTTTCTTTTTACCCGCTTGACAATCCTGATTTGCCTGCTATATTTGCCAGTAAACACAAAAGAGTTTACAAAAGGAATATCCGTCAGATGCCGAAAAACAATCAGGGACAGCAGACCGAAATGGTCAAGAAACAGCTGATCAGTCTGATCCGCGAGGGGGGACTGAAAGTCGGCGGCCGGCTGCCGTCGCAAACCGAACTGCGGGAAAAACTCGGCGTCGGCAGCAAAACGATCCAGCGGGCGATCGACACGCTGGCGGAAAGCGGCATTCTAGAAGTCCGCCCCCATAAGGGCGTTTTCATCAAACAGCTCGAAACGGACGGATTCATCGGGCATGAGATCGGACTGGTCTGCATGTGGCGGACCTTTTATCCTTCCGCCGCCTCGCTGATGCAGTGTCTTCAGCTGCAGATGCACCGACATGCCTGCCAGTGCAAACTTTTCCTGCGGAATTTTCCGGAAATGACCCGCACGGATTCGCTTTCGTATTTCGACGGACTGAAGCGCTGTATCGAACAGAAACAGATCCAGGGAATGATCACCACCGTTTCTTTTGACAAGGAAGCGTGGGCGTTTTTCAGAAAACATAAACTTCAGGTGGTGTCGCTCGGTTCTGCCGCCTTCAATACCGGATTCAAAGTGTCCGGCGGAGTTGATTTGGAGGATATGTTCGCACAGAGCCGCAAGCGAGGATTCCGCCGGGCGGCAGTCATCCATGCCGGTTTTCCGGAAACCGGACACATCCGGAAGATATTCGAGAGGAACTGCAAACTCGATCCGGAAATCTTCTGCCGTTTTCTCAATCCTGAAATGGAGGTCGAGGATCAACCTTACCAGTGGACTGGAGACTTGTGCAAGATCCTGCATCAGTTTGCAGGAATGTCTGCCAACTGCCGGCCGGATGTCCTGCTGATCCCGGATGATATTATTACTTCGATTGTCCACCGCGAACTGTTGAAAATGCAGCTGAACGGCTGCCGTTGGGATCCGTATTTCATTTATCAGACCACGCGCCAGGTGCCGATCCTGCCGGAAGGCTGTATTCGCGGCGATTATTTTGAGTATGACACCATGGACGTTGCCGAGGCTGCGGTGAATCTGCTGCTGGATGTAATTAGATGCAAAGAAAAACAGGAAAGGACTGTTCATATAAAACCCAAATTACATGAAATGGAGGAGAAAGCATTATGAGAGTTTCAGAAACCAACAAAACGGCATTGAAAATGATCCGGGCGTTCACGCTTATCGAGCTCCTGGTGGTAATTGCGATCATCGCGATTCTTGCAGGGATGTTGCTGCCGGCGCTGAATCAGGCTCGGGAAACTGCGAGGTCCGCATCCTGCGGCAGCAACATGAAAGGGATCGGCAATTACATTCACATGTACACGGATAGCTATGGCGAATGGACCATGTATTCGAATGGCAGTAATCTGGCCGGAGGCTGGACGTTCTGTATCGAACGTGGATTATCCAAATCGGCAACGGCATGCACTTCCGGAAGGAATAATACTGACGATAAATATCTCAAGGAATTGAGCGCGGCGAACAGAGATCCGGTTTACACCAATTATGTGTTCAATGCACAGAGTTACGGACGGAAATTGAGCACCCTGCAAAAATCGCCTTCCGCGCAATCCATGCTGGCCGACAGCGCCAATGGTTTGAAAAAATCAGGTTATGTCCAATACTGGCAGGATGCCGGACTGACACCTTATTATGATGCGGTTTTGCGCAGATGGAACACGGTTTGGGGCTGCCACCGGGGAAATACGAACATGCTGTGGCTGGACGGTCATGTTTCGCTGAAACCGATCCATGAGATCACCGCCGAATACGATTCCTGGAACAGTCTGAAATTCTGGCTCTGGAAAGGCGAAAAGAGACGTACCAATTCGGATGTCCGGACCTTTGTGAATTGATTTGTCCAAATCAGGTTCGAAGAAAATATGAAACATGCAATGATTATTTTACTCGGTTTCCTGTGCGGAATGCAGGTCCTGGGGGCGGAATTCCAATTCGTCCGGAACGGACAGCCTGCCTGTGCAATCGTTTTGCCGGAACATCCTTCCGAATTCGAACAACAGGCCGCAGAAGATATGCAGTCCTTCCTCCGGCAGATGAGCGGCGCGGAGATCCGGATCCTCGCGGAAGGAACCAGGAGCGGATCGCCGTCGGTTTATATCGGACAGACTAGTTTCGCGGCGCAGAACGGCGCGGATTTCGTGAAACTCGGTGATGAGGAATATCAGATCATTCCAGCCGGGCGTGATCTGATCGTGACCGGCGGCCGCCCCATCGGAAGTTTTTACGGTGTATGGAAACTGCTGAACCGGCTGGGGATCTGGTCGCTGAGCATGGAACAGGACGTGGTCCCGAAACAGCAAAACGCATCGCTGAACATCAAGTCGGAACGTCACGCACCCACATTTTCCAGCCGGGTGATCTATGACAGTTTGCCGATCCATTACAAGGCGGTAAAAATCTCGCCTGACTGGCTACGCCGCTACGGGCTGTATCTTCTGCGGAACGGGATCAACGGACGGCAGCATCATCTGTATTCTCCGCCGTATGTCGGGAAGATGTCGGACATTCCGCACAGTCCTCTGCATCATACGTTCTGCCTTTATGTTCCCCGCCGGCTGTTTGACAAGCATCCGGAATATTTTGCGATGGATTCGAAAGGGAAACGGCGGAAACCGGAAAGCGATCTGGCCCGCGGCGGATTGTGTCTTTCCAATCCGGAAGTTGCCGAAATCACCCTGAATTCACTCCGGTCCATGATCAAGAAACACCGGGCAGGAAAACCCCGCGAAAAATGGCCGATCCTGTATGATATTTCCCCGCTCGATCTGGCGCAGGTCTGCTGCTGTCCGAAGTGCCGGGCGATCGCCGAGGAGGAAGGCGGCGATCCGGGGGTTCTGTTCCGGTTTATCAACTACGTCGCGGAAAATATCCGGAAAGAGTATCCGGATATTATAATTCGGACCACTGCGTACGGAAAATTCAGCGATCTGCCGAAAAAGACCCGTCTGGCGGACAATGTGGTCCTCCAGCTGGCGGATAAATTTGTCACCGGCGACTGCTTCAAGCCGTTGAGCCATCGGTTCAATGCCCCGTCGCGGAAAATGTTCGAGATGTGGGCAAAACAGAATTACCGGCTCACGCTGTGGGATTACTGGAACATGTCCGGATACTGCAATCCACCCCGGATGGAAGTGATTTTCGATACGATCGCGCCGGATTTCCGTTATCTGCGGAAATGCGGGGTGACGGGAATGTTTATCGAGGCAGAAAAGCACGAGTTCAAACCGCAGAATTTTCTGGACCTGGAATATTTCGTTGCTTCGCAGCTGATGTTGGATCTCGATCAGGATCCGGAACAGCTGGCGGATATTTTCCTGAAAGGGTATTACGGAGCCGCCGCGCCGGAAATGAAAAAACTGTTCAACCAGCTGCGCGAAGGCGTAAAAAAATATCCGGAACTTCAGCCCGGTATGAGGACGAAAATCTGGGATTACATGACTCCGGAATGGCTCTGGAACACCTGGACCCTGCTGGAAAAAGCGGCCGCGAAAGTCCCTGCGGACAGCCGTTACCGGCGCCGGGTGCAGGATGAAACGCTCTCTTTGCTCTGGCTGATCCTGGAACAGCGCGGCGCTTACCTGAAATATTTCAACGAGAAGGGTCTGAGCCGGGAAAAACTGTTCGAAATCTGCCGGGAACGCAGTCTGAACCACCTGAAACGCTATGACGCCGCCAGGCTGAATTACAATTATCCCTATGCCAAGACTCAGTATCACTGCGAAATGGAGCTGAACCGTCTGAACCTGACGCCGCTGCCGGTCCCGCCGAAATTCGCCGATGTCGATCCGGTAAACCTCCGGGTGTTCGGGATCTATCAGTATCAGCCGCTTCAGGAATACAACACGTTCGTGGTGGACGATCCCGATTCCCCGACGGGGAAAGCGCTGATGGCGACCGATGCCGACCCGGCGAAACACGGCGCCGAAATGGTGGTCCGCGACCCGAAGGGCAAATGGGCGTTTCGGGCCACGCAGTTCGGACTGTGCGGCAAGGGGATCACCATCGACCCCGTGGCGCAGGACGAAAAATACCACTGGTACAAGATCCCGGATGTCACCTTGAAACCGAAATACTGCTGGTTCTGGGGATATATCTGGCATCTGCAGATCGTGCTGGACGCCGCTTATCAGATCGATGACGGAGCCTCCAAAGAAAATCTCTGGGACTGCTGGTTCTCGGTCAAATTCACCGGTCCCGCCTATGTGCCCGGTTCGAAAAAGAAAAACGCGGTCTGGGTGGACACCGTCGTGCTGACCCGTCCGGGCGAAACCAAAATCAGAAGACGCTGAAACTTCAACATAAAACGAGGAAAGAGAAAATGAAAAAAACGGCCTGTTTTGCTGTAATGTCCTGCGCATTCCTTGTCTGCGCGGAAACTCTGACTTTCAACACGCCCGCCGACTGGCAGCACGATAAATTTTTCACGCCCAATGAAAACGGCGGGATGACTGCGGTTTTCGGCGGTCCGGTCCTGTCGAAAAAGGTGATCGAACTGGATAAGAACAAGCAGTATTTCATCAGTGCGGACATCAAAGCTGCGGAGGATTCCCCGAAAGGGAGCATCCTGCTCGGATTCCGGTCTTATGATGAAAAAGGTGTTCAGTTATTGGCTCATCAGTGCCAATCCGTTGCCGGAACCGACACTGAACTGCTGGAATCGACCGAACCGGGCGATACTTACATCAAGGTGAAAGATGCTTCCAAATGGAAGATCCATCCTTACATGGTGATCGCGTGGAATACGAAACCGGACCGGAGCGACCTTCCGAACCGCAAAATCCTGCTGGTCAACCCGAAGAAAATCGAAAAGCAGGATGACGGCTGGATCATTCATCTTGACAAGCCGGTGAACGCGGTCCTGCCGGCGGGGACGGCGATCCGGGAACACTCCCGGGGCGGAGAATTGTATCTCGGACTCGGCAGCACGACCAAACCGGTCAGCCTCAAAAAGAGAAGGATCTACTGGTGGCGCGGCGCCGCAAAGGCACGAGTCTTCTTTTTGACGATCCCCGCCAAAAAGGGCGAACGTCTGAAACTGAACGTTTCCAATCTTGTGCTGGAATCAAAATAAAAGGCAACTGCCATGGACATGCTTCACTATCAGACCGTTAACGCCTGCATCAAAGAGCTGATGGGGAAGATCCGGCAGCCGGCACAGGGATTGTTCAAATATCCTTCGCTCACGACCACGGCAGGGAAATTCTATTCCGCCGGGATGTTTACCTGGGACACCCACCACATGACGCTGCGTTTCGCCATGGAAGGACAGCCGGAAATGATGAAATATTTCCTGCTGACCATGTTCCAGTTCCAGCGCAGCAACGGTTTTGTGCCCTGCGTCTGCTCCTCGGTCGACGGCGGCAGCAGCACATCCGGATTCCACGCCCAGCCGTATCTGGCGCAGAATGCCGCGGAATATCTGAACCTGACCGGCGATCTGGAAACCGTCAAAACCATATTCGGCAATCTGAAAAAGTATCTGGAATACTGGCTGACCGTTTACAGTGCCCCGCTGGGGCTGTTCCGCTGGGGGGAAACCTGGATGTCCGGGTTCGACAACGAAATAACCGGAACGATCTTTCCGACCGGCACGATCCTGCCGCCCGATCTGCCCTCGCTGCTTTATCTGGAATGCCGGGCCATGGGATTTCTGGCAAGAAAACTGGACCTGCCGGATGCGGAATTCGAAGAGCGGGCAAAGAAAATCCGGGATGCGGTCAATGAATATCTGTGGGACGAAGAAGCCGGGATCTATTCCAGCCGGAATCTCTGCACGGACAAACTGCAGACCAGCTGGAGCGACGGTTTCCTGAACTCGACCGTCGGAAAATATGCTTATGTCAGCTGCCCCTCGCTGCTGGTCCTGTTTGCCGGCATTGCGGACCAGGAACGGGCCGGACGCATGATCGGGACCTATGTGCTGTCGCCTGACCATTTCCGGAGCCGGTTCGGGATCCGTTCGCTTTCCCGGTCGAGCGAATATTACAACAACGCGCGCTGGGGCAATCCGCCCCGTTTCGGCGACTGGAAGCGCCTGACCAATTCCAACTGGCAGGGTCCGGTCTGGATCCCGCTGAACTGGTTCGTATTCCACGGACTGCTCCGCTACGGGTTCCGCACGGAAGCGGAAAAACTGGCCGACGATACGGTGGAACTGATTTACAAATCCTTTCAGGAGCTCGGGTTCATGCGCGAAAACTATGATGCGGAAACGGGCGAGGGATTATATGCCGACCAGTTCGCTTCCTGGAACCTGCTGGCGGATTCGATGCACCTGTATCTGAACTCGCCGGAACAGGCGATCCCACTGTTCCCTTGGGAAAATGAAAGGAAAACCAGATGAAAGTTGATATCGACACGCATCTGCATACTCCTCTTTCGAAGTGCTGCTTCGATCCGGCGGAAACCATCGAAAACGTGGCGGCGCTGCTGGCCGGGCGGGGCTACCGCCTGATCGCCGTCACCGATCATGTCTGGGGGCATCCGACCGTGGCGCCGAACCCGTGGTATGCGCGGCATCCGGAACAGGGAACGCTGGATCAGGCGGATTACATTCATGAGCATCAGAAGGAGTTTCCGCTGACCGTGCTGGCAAGCTGCGAGGCCGATATGAAAGCACCGGGCATTTTCGGGATCACTCCGGCCATGCGGGAGAAACTGGATCTGATCGTGCTTTCCAGCGATCATTTCCAGCTGCGTGATTTCGTGGAACAGCCCTCGGAAGTCACTCCGGAAAATCTGGCGCGATTGATGATGAAATTCTTCCGTTCGGCCGTGCTGGAAAGCGGCGCGCATGTCCTCTCGCATCCGCTTTATACTTCCAGTTATGATGAGTTTTTCGACCGGACGATCAGCTGCATAGGCGACGCCGAACTGCTGGATGCGCTGGGGGAAGCCGCCGAGCGCGGCATTGCGCTGGAACTGAATGCCGGTCTGTTCTTCGCCAGTGCCGTGAAAGGCAAATACCAATGGGACAGCATGGTGCGGGTTTTCACACTCGCCAGACAGGCCGGCTGCAAGTTCACGTTCGGAACCGATGCCCACAAGATGACCGACTTCGACAAGGCATACCTCTGCGGAAAAATGGCCGACGATGCCGGGATCACGGAACAGGAACTGTATGATTTCTCCAAATGGCTGAAATAATAAGGTGTGTAAACAAATGAACAAGTCCTTAACAACAGAAATTTGTGTGGTCGGAGGAGGATTGGCAGGAATCTGTGCCGCGGTGGCGGCTGCCAGACATGGCGCGGATGTCATTCTGATTCAGGACCGTCCGGTGCTGGGCGGCAATGCTTCAAGCGAGATCCGTATGGGCATTTGCGGTGCACATGGAAAGGAACGCAAGGAAACCGGTCTGCTGGAAGAGATCCAGCTGAACAACATTTATTACAATCCCCTGATGCGGTACACCCTGTGGGACGATGTCCTCCTGTCCTTTGTCCGGGCGGAAAAAAATATCACGCTGCTGCTGAATACGTCGGTTGAAAATGTTGAAATGGCGGGAGCCCGGATCAAAAGTATTACTGCATGGAACAGTAACGAATATCGGCGATATGAAATTGAAGGAAAACTTTTTGCCGATTGTTCCGGAGACGGAATCCTCGCTCTTTCCGGGGCGGAATACCGGATGGGGCGGGAAAGTGCATCCGAATTTCAGGAAAATTTTCTGGGAAACAGTGTTTCGGACAAAAAAACGATGGGAAATTCGATCCTGCTGCAGCTGCGGCCCTGCGCCGAACATCATCCGTTTATTCCCCCGGTCTGGGCGAATCATTACGACGATGCGTTTTTCGATGCGCGCGGCGTCAAACCGGAACTGCGCAGTCCGGATCCGGACGGTGTCACCCATTCCTATATCCGGCCTTATCCGGAAAACAACAATTTCTGGTGGATCGAATACGGGGGGAATCTGGACACGATCGCAGATGCCGGCGATATCGCATGGGAATTGAAAAAAATCGCCTACGGGGTGTGGGCTTACATGAAGAACCATCCGGACGGACGCTGCCGGAATTTTGAGCTGGACTGGATCGGCTCTCTGCCGGGCAAACGCGAAAGCAGACGTTTCGTCGGCGATCATATCCTCAATCAGAATGACATCATGGACGGGGGAAAATTTCCGGACACGGTGTGCTACGGCGGCTGGACTCTGGACGACCATCATCCGGATGCGTTCCTGCATGAGGGCTATGTTTCCACTCACCATACGCCGCCTTCGCCGTTCGGAATCCCGCTGCGATCCCTCTATTCCAGAAACATTGAAAACCTGTTTTTTGCCGGACGGAATATTTCCTGCACGCATATGGGATTGAGCGCCTGCCGGGTCATGGCTACCTGTGCACTGATGGGACAAGCGATAGGAACGGCGGCAGCGCTCGCTTCCAAATACCAGGTTTCTCCCCGTGAAATTCAGCGGACCCATATTGAAGAAGTCCAGAGCATTTTGCTGGAAGACGACGTGATGCTTCCCGGGTTTCCGCGTGCCGTGGCCAAACTGACGTCCAGCGCAAAAACCGATCATCCGCTGCTTCAGAATTCGATTGACCGGAATATGGATGAAACCGAAAACGGGGTTTGGCTTGCCTGCGGCGAACCTTGCGTTTACACTTGGACGGAACCGGTGAAACTTTCCGGATGCCGCTTCATTTTCGATACTCTTCTTTCGTTTCAGGACAAACGGATGCGGAAACTGGAGACTTTGCCCGACCGGAAAGAGATGCCTCCCATGCTGGTCCGGGATTTCCATGTGGATGCTTTGATTCAGGGGAAATGGAAAACCATCGTGCAGGAAACCGAAGTCCATTGCAGAATGTTCCGCAGAAATTGGGAGCCGCTGGAAATCTCTGCCGTCCGGTTCGTTGCCGAAAAGGTCTGGGGCAATGACGGAAAAGCTCATATTTTCACTTTGGAATATCGCTGAATGCAAAGATTCCCATCGAGGAGAAAACCATATGAAAATCATCCCTGACCTTCAATACGCTCCGGGACTGGCCGGGGATCTCTTCCTGCCCGGCGATCAGGTGCCGGATGACGGTTTCCCCTCTGTTCTGCTGATTCATGGCGGCGGCTGGCGCACCATGGACCGCAGTGCCATGCGCGGGGCGGCGGATTTTTTAGCGGAAAAAGGTTTTGCCGTATTCAATATCGACTATCGGCTGGCACCGGAATATCGCTGGCCGTCCGGGCTTGATGACTGCAAAGCCGCCGCGCAATGGCTGTTCTGCTCGGAATATCCGGTCAATACCCAAAAGTTTTTCATAGTCGGCGCTTCTTCGGGCGGTCATTATGCCTTGATAACCGGACTGACGCTGCCGCGCGGAATGATCCGCGGTATCGTTTCCATTTCCGGGATCGACGATGTTTTTGTTGACAGCCGGTTTTCGCCGGAGCGCTATACCGCATTGCTGGGAAAAACACCGACCGAAAAGGATCTGACCGAAATCAATCCGGCAACTTATCTTGCCGCCGATGCCCCGCCGATTCTCTGCACCCACTGGCGGCACGACCAGGTAGTCCGGTTTTCCGCATGTGCCGCTTTCGAACAGGCGGCCGCAAACATCGGCGCGAAGATCAGTGTTTACAGTTACGACTGCAACCGGCAGTTCGAAGGGCACGGCATCTGGATTCCCGGCACCTCGCCGCGCCGGCTGTATCCCGATCTTGAAGCCGTGATCTCCATGTATTTGGATTGTCTGTAATTTGAAAGATCAATCTCATGCATATGTAAAATGTCCCGCTTGAAATCAGGGACAGGATATTTACTGATGACAGAGAATAAATGATGTTTGAATCAGGGAAGGAGATGTTCTTTTGATGGGAAAAATTCACGGATATGACACTATTGGGACGCTGAAACCGGGAACGGTAAAACTTCACGGTCCTCTGGGTTCGATGCTGGACACGGTCGTGAAAAACCGGCTGGTGAAAATCAATTACGGACAGTTGGCCGCGCCGTTCAGGTTGCGCAGTGAAACGGATAACAAATGGCGCTGTGAATTCTGGGGAAAAGTCGTCCGCTCCGCTGTTTATGCCTGGAAATCAACGCAGGATCCCGAACTCAAAGAACGGATCGACCATACCGTGGCCGATCTGCTTGCCGCACAGACGCCCGACGGCTGCATCAGCAGTTATCCAGTGGAAAAACAGCTGGACGGCTGGGACATCTGGGGACGGAAATATGTTCTGCTCGGTCTGCTGGCGTATTACCGGGAAATGAATTCCGATCCGGGGATTTTGGATGCGGTCCGGCGCTGCGCCCGGCATCTGGCAGGGCAGGCGGGCGAACTGCAGAATTACGGTCTGCATTTCGGAATGGCGGCAGGATCGGTGCTGCGACCTTTTGTCGAGATCGCGGAACTTTGCGGCGATGACGAACTCATGTCCACAGCGGTGAAGCTGGCGGAATCCGGCTGCTGTCATCTGCATAATATCTTCACGGCCGCCCGGATCGGCGTTCCCCCTGCGGAGATCGCCAACGGCAAGGCTTATGAAATGACCAGCTGTTTCCAGGGACTTGCCTCACTTTATGCTGTGGATTCTGATACCGCAAAACTCGAAACCCTGATCCGCTATTACCGCATGGTGCGGGAAAAAGAACTTTTCATCACGGGCGGCGGCGGACTGAAAGACGCCAACGGCGAATTCTGGTATTCCGGAGCGGCGCGTCAATACCGGACCGATTGCGGCGGCATGGGGGAAACCTGCATCACCGCCACCTGGCTGTGGTTCAGCGCCGCCATGCTGCGTCTGACCGGAGACAGCACGATTGCCGATGACATGGAACGGTCGTTTTACAATGCACTGCTGGGTGCATTTCTGCCGGACGGTTCGAATGTGACGCATATCAATCCTTTCCTGTGCGGCGGGTGGAAACGTCCGGCAAAGGACCAGATGCCGGATTTCCCCGGACAGGACTGCTGCCGCGCCCAGGGCCCCTACGGTCTGAGCCTTGCGCCGCGGATCGCAGTGATGAAGACAGAAAACGGCTATGCGGTCAATCTGTATGAAGATTCGACGGCGGCGGGGATCCTGAAAATCACCGGGGGGTATCCTGCCGGGGACAAAGCAGTCGTGACGCTGCTGAAAAACGGGGATTTTGAGCTGGCGTTGCGTATCCCGCGCGATTTCGGCTGCCGCGTGGACGGTCATGCCGTTTCCAGAGGGACGTATCATCGTTTGAAGCGGCAATGGCAAGCCGGAGATCGGATCGAACTCGAATTCGATTTCTCCGCCCGGACGGAAAAACTGGAAATGTATCAGGCGGAATTGTGCGGTCCGCTGGTCATGTGCCGGGAATGCGGCGGAAAGCAGGGCAGGGACATCCTGCGGAGCTGGGGAAAGAATGTTGATTATGCTTCGGCGGGGATGCTGTTTTCACCGGACAACCCGCTGACGGTCTGGGAACGTTCAAAATAAGAAAAATCAGGAGTTCCCTTGCCTGATCGACAACACAGCTTGAATTTTAAAAAAAATCCATGTATATTTCTGCGAAATATTCAGTTCCTCAAATAAATGAAACAGGGAGACAATATATGGAACACAGTCATTATCAGGCCGTAAACCGGTTTATCGAAGACCTGATGGTTAAAATTTACCGTCCGGCGGAGGGGCTTTTCCGCTATCCCTCGCTGACGACGACCTCCGGAAAATTCTATTCGTCGGGGATGTTCACCTGGGACACCCACCACATGACTTTGCGTTTCGCGATGGCGGGAAAACCGGAAATGATGAAATATTTCCTGCTGACGATGTTCCAGTTCCAGCGGACCAGCGGGTTCGTTCCCTGCATTTGCAGTTCGAAGGATGGCGGCACCAATCTGACCGGCTTTCACGCTCAGCCTTTTCTGGCGCAGAATGCGGCGGTCTATCTGAACCTGACCGGTGATTCGGAAACCGTTGGAAATATCTTCGAACCGCTGGAAAAATATCTGCGTTACTGGCTGACCGTCTACGCGGCGCCGATGGGGTTGTTCCGCTGGGGCGAAACGTGGATGTCCGGTTTCGACAATGAGATCACCGGAACGATCTTCCCCACGGGCTCCATCCTGCCGCCCGATCTTCCTTCGCTGCTCTATCTGGAATGCCGCGCGATGGATTTTATCGCCGGGAAACTGGGGCGGGCCGGGTCCGATTATGCGACTGCCGCGGAACGCATCCGGAAAGCGGTCGGCGAAAACCTCTGGGACGAAAAAAGGGAAATTTACGCCCCCTGGAATCTGCTGTCCGGAAAACGTCAGATCAGTTGGGGCGACGGTTCGCTCGATTCCGAAGTCGGGTATAATGCGTATGTCAGCTGTCCTTCGCTGCTGCCGCTGTTCGCCGGCATTGCCGAACCTGAACGGGCGGAGAGCATGATCCGGAAATATGTGCTGTCGCCGGAACATTTCCGGAGCCGTTACGGGATCCGTTCACTTTCCCGATCCAGCGAATATTACAACAATGCGCGCTGGGGCAATCCGCCCCGTTTCGGCAGCTGGACCCGCCTGACCAATTCCAACTGGCAGGGCCCGGTCTGGATCCCGTTGAACTGGTTCGTCTTCCACGCTCTGCTCCGTTACGGTTTCCGGCAGGAGGCCGAAGCGCTGGCTGATGATACCGTGGAGCTGATTTACAAGTCCATCGAAGAGCTCGGGTTCATGCGGGAAAATTACCATGCGGAAACCGGCGAAGGGTTGTATGCCGACGAATTCGCCTCCTGGAACATCCTGACCGATACCATGCACCATTATCTGGATAATTCCGGCAAGGGTATTTCTCTGTTCCCGTGGGAAAAACAATAATCCGGTAAGCACCTTTTCTTTCATCTGCATGGAGAATTGAGCAAAAGCCGTCAACCGGGCATTGAAAACGTCCTCCGATCCGAGGATATTACGTTTCAGCAAGACAGAACCAACTTGTAAAAAGCTGACTGAACATAAATCCGCAAAAAAACTTGTATTTCGAACCCGGATGTGGTACATTATCGACATCCTGCAAGAAATCAACCGGAGGAATGATCATGATCAGACACGTTATCTTATGGAAACTCAAGGATGGATTCGGCGAGGCTGAAAAAGCGCAGATCAAATCGGGCATCAAGAGCGGACTGGAAAGTCTGGCCGGACAAATCCCCGGACTCGTCGAGATCAAAGTCGAAATCGGCGGCACTGCCGGTTCGACCGCCGATGCCATGCTCGATTCGACTTTCGACGATCAGGCTGCGCTGAAAGCTTATTCCACGCATCCGGCCCATGTGGCCGTGGCGGACAGCAAAGTCCGGCCTTTCGTGCAGACCCGGCTGTGCCTGAATTTCGAGGTCTGATAAAAACTCAGGCGCCGATGATTTCGACGACATGCCGTGCGTAGAGCTCTGCGCCCCGGTCGTTGGGATGGGTCTTGTCGCAGTAATATTCCAGGTCGGCCGGATAGAATTCATACCCGTCGATGATCCGGATCTCCGGATACGTTTCCGCTTCCGTGCGGATGATCCGGCGGTATTCATCAAGACCCGGCTCGGCTCCCGGATTGGGGATGGGCAGGATGAGATATTTCCTGCCGGGGAACACAGCAAAAATCTTCAGCGATTCCCGGACATCCGCCGTAAAGATATCCAGCGGTTTTTTCGAGAGCGAGTCATTGGTCCCCAGCGCCACGATCATGATATCGCCCGGAAGGAGTGCGGTCAGCCGGATATGTTCCGGATTCATTTTCGCTCCGCCGAATGAAGTGTTGATGAAATCCATGTTCAGGCCGGCGGCGATGCGCGGCGCCGGAGCGAGCGCGGGGGAGGTGGTCGTCATGCCCTGCATGATGGAATCGCCGCAGAACAGGATGGTTTTCTCCGGCCGGGGCAGGGGTGTGACCTCTGCTCCGTCGTTGACAGCGAGTTCAACTTTGTTGATCAGTACCAGATGCGGCAGATGGATCGTGATGTTTTTCCCGCCCTCGGCCAGTTCGATCCGGTGCGGTCCTTCGCCCGTCAGCGTGGTCATCTTCCCGTCGATGAAAAGATCCGAGGCGAAGACCTGACGGACGGCATCCCCGAAGACCATGGAGAAAACCATTTCACGGGCATCGGTCGAGAAGCAGATCCGCACGCCGGACTGGCATTGGACCCGCAGGTAAATGCCATGGGGCGAGTTGAAACATTCCTGCAATTCCTTCGACATCCGCACACAGCTGCCGGCACAGCCGCGATAATATTTTTCCGTCAAATCGATTTTTTTCATCTGATTCCGTCCTCCGATTTGTTTTTTCTGGCTGACTTTGCGGCAATATACACCAGGTCCGTCCGGTTTGCAACCGGGAAATTTTTTTTCCCGGTTCCGCATTTGAAAATGCCGGACCATGCCGGTATATTACGGAATGAATCAAGCAGGAAAGGAAATCTGTCATGGAAGAAAAGAATATGGACCTCGGTCAGCTGTTTGACCGGAAAGCCGCGCTGCGCGAGGAGCTGATCGCCCGCAGCCGTTATACGAAAGCGACCGTGCCGGATTATGTCTTTGCCTCGCGTCCGGTCCCGGGCCAGCTGGCCGTGATGGGTGAAACCAGTGCGAAGATGGACGAACTGCTGCTGAAGATCCTGGATGAGCAGGAACGGCAGCGGAAACCGGGGCCGGAGAAATTCCGGCGGGAAGACGTTTTCATCTGGGGCGGACCCACCTCGCATTGGAGCGGGAGCATGGCGCCCGACACCGCGGTCCGCGGCATGGAATATTTCGGTGCAGAAAATGCGGTTTATGTCTACGGTCCCCTGAATGAGGAAGCGTTGGAACTGCACCGGAACTGCCGGAAACTGATCTGTCAGGTCACGCGGACTGCCCGCAGCTGCGAACAGCCCGAAAGCGATGCCGAATGTGCCGAAAAACTCAGCCGCCTTTCCCTGAAATACCCCAACATCATCGGCGGGATCGCGGACGATCTGGTGATCTATCTGGGCCGGAATTATTCGATCCGGGACATCATGGCCATCCGGGACTCCCTGAAAAAACACAATGACCGGCTGGATTTCTGCGGCGTGGTCTATGCCGGCGAACTGGATTATCCCAATATGCCCAGGGTCGCGGCCTGCCTGGATGTGATCAATCTGTGGCTGGAACAGAAAAGCGATATCGCCGAATTCGATCTGATCATCGAAAAATGCCTGGTGAAATGTCCCGGAAAGAAAATCATGCTCGGCGTTTTTATGCAGGACATCGGTCTCTCCGACCTCGGCTATGATCCCCGTCTGCTGCTCCGTTATCTGGACAAAGCCGAACGGGCTTACCGGGCCGGCAAGATCCAGGGGCTGGTGATCCTCGGCGACCGGGAGATCGCCAAGTTCCCCGAACTGGCCCGGACCATCCGGCAATATTTCTCGCAGCGCTGGAATTGATTTCAAGGAATCCCCAATGACGGAATCCGAATTCAGGACGATCTTCGATACGATACCGGACGCCTTCGACCGCTGGCGGACGCGGTATTGTCCGGAACTGTTCGCGAGTCTGCTGGAACAGAGCGGCACGACGGAGCGGAGTTCCGTGCTGGAGCTGGGCCCGGGCACGGGGCAGGCGACCGAGCCGCTGCTGAAAACCGGGTGCGATTATACCGGCATCGAGCTGGGCAATAATTTCGCCCGGGTCCTGACCGGAAAATACGGAAAACTCCCCAATTTCCATTTGATCCACGACGATTTCATCACGCATGATTTCGGCGGACGGAAATTCGACCTGATCTATTCGGCGGCCACTATCCAATGGCTGCCGGAGAGTGCGGCATTCGGCAAGACTTTCGCCCTGCTGAGGCCGGGCGGGATGCTGGCCATGCTCCGGACCCGCCGCGATTACCGGACGCCGAACCCGGAACTGTATGAAAAGATCCAGCAGGTTTACGACCGGGATTTCCGGCCGGCGATCCCGTATCCGCATGGTTCGTTCCGCTATGAAAACGCGCTGAATTACGGCTACACGGATTGGCGGAAAAGCGTTTTCCGGACCACGCAGGTCTAC
The DNA here is from genome assembly GCA_015061565.1 of Lentisphaerota bacterium. Taxonomy (GTDB): domain Bacteria; phylum Verrucomicrobiota; class Lentisphaeria; order Victivallales; family UBA1829; genus SIG94. The sequence goes on along the minus strand of SUWI01000031.1, from coordinate 1,877 downwards.
ACGGCGGACGAATACGTTGCATTCTGCGGGACCCATTGCGACCATAACGTGATCCCGGAACCGTACCGGAGCCGGTTTTTTGCCGGACTGCGGGCAGCGGTCATGGAGTTCGGGAACCGGATCGAAATGCTCGATTCGCATGTCCTGATGACGGTGAAGAAAACTGGGTGAGACAGCCCATTCCTTATTTCATAAAAAACAGTCATCCTGATCTCGTATTAAGGAGAAACGGAGGATCGTTCCGCTGCTTTTACTGAAATCATCGAGGATGAAAAATGGATCAATGTCAGTTGGATCACCAGGTTTTGAGAGATTATCTGGCGCTGCCCCACCGGGCGGCTGCCGTGTTCGAGAGATTTGCCGCACTTCCCGGCGCAGTCCGGGAAACGGGCGCCCCGGGGGAAGGTTTTGTCTATATCCCCGGCTCCCGTGAAAATGCCGTACTGCTGGTCGCTCATGCCGATACCGTGGGGAGGGAAACGCTCGAGGTCGATTTGGCGGAAGATGAAAAAACGATCAGCAACCGGAATGGGATCCTTGGAGCCGACGACCGCGCCGGCTGCGCCATGCTCTGGCTGCTGCGAAACACGGGGCACGGTCTGCTGGTCACGGACGGCGAAGAATGCGGGTCCGTCGGTTCCGAATTCCTGATCCGGGAATTTCCGCATCTTTTCGACGAGATCAACAGCCGGTATCAGTTCATGATCCAGATCGACCGCTGCAGTCATGCGGACTTCAAATGCTATAAGGTCGGAACGGAAGATTTCCGCTCATACGTCCGGGCAAAGACGCATTTCACCGAACCCGACCGGAACCGATCGACGGATATCGTCCACCTCTGCCGGGATATCTGCGGCGTGAATCTTTCCTGCGGCTATTACCGCGAGCATACCGATGAAGAATATCTGGTGAAAGAGGAATGGCGCAATACTCTGGAAATCCTCCGCTCATGGCTGTCGGAAAAGGATATCCCCGGATTTCCGAGAGCATAGCCGCGGGGCCATCACTTGATGATCAGAGTCGGCATTTTATAATAATTGTGCCATTCCCCAAGCAGGGCCAGACCGGACCAGGTGGAAAATTCCGGAGTGATCCCCCTGATATTCCGTTCCCGGGTCGCATTGAAGCGCAGTTCACCGCCCTGCGGCAGCACGGAAGCGAGCGGAACGGTGATGTCCAGACTCCAGGAGTCCGTCTTCTTTTTGGCAGAGACCGTCACGCCGGGGAGCAGTTTCCACTCTTCACTGCCGCGGCGCATCACCAGAGCATTCCACGCGCCCAGATCGTTGAAGATGAGCTGTGAAAGTCTCCGGTCGGCGACCGAGTAGAAGAAGAGTTCGAAAGTGTTGTCATGCCAGATATCCTTGGCTCCATTGCGGGTATGCGTGCTTTTCGACCGGTTTATCGCGGGTTCCGTCAGCTCGGCGCGGCAGTAAAGGTTTTTGCCGTCGGAAAGGAGCCGGAACCGGCCGGGGACGACTGCCGTTTTCAGGAAACGGTCCGCCTGCTGCAGCTTGAGGACGGGGGCTTTTTCCCAATCCGTTTCCGAGGGGACACCCTTGACCGTGGTGACCGTGCAGGCGCTTTTTTTGCGGGCGGCTTCATCGGCGAACAGCTGTTTGCGGGCGTTCACGATCTCGTCGAACATATATTTGCGCAGCAGACTGATTTGCCTTGCATAAACCGTTCCGGCAGTCTTATTTTCCATCTGCCTGACCAGATTTTCCAGTTTCTGCAGATTTTCCTCGGTGTAGGTCAGAGTCCAGAGGGAATATTTGATCTCATAACCTTTCCGTGTCCAGGGGACCACCAGGCCGGGGGCCGCATCGGGGGGAACCGTTTTCTTCCAGAAATCGACGAACAGTTTTTCGAGTTCG
>SUWI01000030.1 GCA_015061565.1 Lentisphaerota bacterium | reverse complement strand
TATATTGCACGCGCAGCTTCTGGATGCGATGGATCTGGAACAGGAACGCGGCATCACCATCAAAGCCCATCCGGTGCGCATGCAATATACCGCCTCGGACGGTGTGGAATACGAGCTGAACCTGATCGACACTCCGGGGCATGTGGATTTTTCGTATGAGGTGAGCCGTTCGCTGGCGGCGTGCGAAGGAGCCCTGCTCCTGATCGATGCCACGCAGGGAGTACAGGCACAGACCGTCGCCAATGTGAATCTGGCTTTCAAGCACAACCTGACCGTGATCCCGCTCATCAACAAGATCGATCTGCCAGCGGCCGATCTGGACCTGTGTTTCAGCCAGATGGAGGAGATCCTGATGATCCCGCAGGAAGAAGCGCTGCTGGTTTCGGCCAAGGAAGGGACCGGCGTGCCGGAAGTCCTGGAAGCGATCGTCAAACGCATTCCGCCGCCGCAGAGCAAGGGAGCAAAACAGCCCAGTGCCCTGGTATTCGATTCGATTTACGACGCCTACCGCGGCGTGGTCACCTATGTCCGGGTTTTCGAAGGTGCGTTCAAGGCCGGTTCCAAGTTGCGGATCTTCAGCACGGGCCTGGAAAGCGAAATCAAGGAAGTCGGCGTATTCAAGCCCGAAATGAAGGCGCAGAAAGAACTGACCGCGGGATCGGTGGGCTATATCATCCCGAACATCAAATCGCCCTCGGACACGCGGATCGGCGATACGCTGACCGATGCGGCCGACCCGTGCGAAGCCCCCCTGCCCGGCTTCCAGGAAAGCCGTCCGATGGTGTTCAGCGGCATCTATCCGATCGATACAGCCGATTACGAACAGCTGAAATTCAGCATGGCGAAACTGCAGCTGAACGATGCGGCATTCCAATATCAGGCGGAAACTTCCGCCGCGCTGGGATTCGGTTTCCGCTGCGGCTTCCTGGGACTGCTCCACATGGAGATCGTTCAGGAACGGCTGCGGCGTGAATACAATATGGACATCATCGCCACCTATCCGAGCGTGATCTACCATGTTTATCTGAACAACGGCAAGATGATCGAAGTGGACAATCCGGTGCATCTGCCGGACCCGACCGAGATCCAGCGGATCGAAGAACCGCTAATCAACGCGCGGATCATGATCCCGACCAATTATATGGGGGATGTGATGAATCTGGTCATGCAGAAACGGGGGATCTGCACCAACACGGAAAATGTGGATGCCCGTCATGTGATGCTGACCGCGCGGATCCCGATGCATGAGATCCTGATCGATTTCCACGACAAGCTCAAATCGATCACCCGCGGCTACGGCAGCATGGATTACGAACCGGCAGGCTATCAGGCGGAAAAGCTGGTCAAGCTCGATATGCTGGTCAACGGCGAACCGGTGGATGCGTTCGCCACCATTGTCCATACCGACCGGGCTTACGAACGCGGCCGGATGCTGGCGGAACGCCTCTGCAAAGCCATTCCGATGCATCAGTTCCAGATTGCGATCCAAGCCGCAGTCGGCGGCAAAGTCATTGCCCGCGAAACCGTGCGTTCCTTCCGGAAAAACGTGCTGGCCAAATGCTACGGCGGCGACATCACGAGGAAACGCAAACTGCTCGAAAAGCAGAAAGAAGGCAAGAAGCGGATGAAACAGATCGGACAGGTCAACATCCCGCAGGAGGCCTTCGTGGAAATCCTCAAGACCAATCAGGAATAAAAAAAGTCCCTGCCTGAATATATCTCCAGGCAGGGCCGTTTTTGTCCGAATTCAGCGTACTGGCAGAATCAGTTTTTTCGGCTTGAAAACCGGAATCTTCCAGATTGCGGTGATAACCTGTTCCGCCGAATCTTGCAATAAGCCTGCACAAAAATCAATACTTGAACGGCGGCAGGCCGCGTTCTTCACGTTCGCGCAGCGGAGAACCGTCGGGCCGAACCAGACGGCAGGACAGGAAAATCAGCAGATTGTATTTCTGCGAACTTCTGCCTTTGCTCTGGAAAAAGCGTCCGATCAACGGCAAATCACCGAGGACAGGATATTTGTCTTCCAGCATGGAAACTTCATCCCGGATCATCCCGCCCAGAACGATCGTGCCGTTATCGCTGCAGGAAACCGAGGTATCGACGGTCCGCTGTTCGATACGCGGCATGATCATGGTGTTCGGAACATTGACAGCTTCGGAATTGTCATTCAGCTTCATCGGGACCGTATAGGAATAATCATCCCAACCAGTGAATTTGCGGATCAGCGGGCGCATGATGACATTGATGACATCCAGATCGGCGCTGACAAACGGCATGACTTCCAGTGAGATACCCAGCTGGGTCTCATCATCGAGCTGGGGAACCGAACCGGTGAACACGGGAACGTTGTTGCCCATGATCGTATATTCGGCTTCATCCCAGTCATTGGGGAAATACTTTTCCGTGACCAGCTGGATCGTCGCGGTGGTATCATGCATGGTAGTGACCCGGGGACAGGACAGGACGTCCGCGGAATCGGCCTGGTCCAAGGCGAAAATCTGGGTATTGAGTTTGTAGCCGTTCCGGTTCCAGACGGTGAATTCGGCAGCTTTGCCGTCATCTGTGGAAGTCTCCAGAGTCCGGGCCTGGTTATAGGTCCGCACCAGATCGGTGCCGCCCACGGAGTATGAAACGGAGCTGGCCTGCAAAGGAGCCTCCGCATAATAGACAGTTGCAGTGTTGGTATTCGTATATTTCTGGTTGGCATTCTGGGTCGAAAGGTATTTGACCCAATCGGTATTGCTGCTGTCGACGGCATAGATATTGGTGATCTTATCGGATGTGAAAGACTCGCCCTCAGCAACCGCAGTGAGGGCGTTGCTGTCCGCATATTTATACTGGACATTGCTGTTGGAACGCGAAAAAGAATATTTGAATCCAAGCTCTTCCAAATCGTTCAGTTTCACTTCCACGAATTTGGTCTGGATCAGGACCTGAGGATCTTCTTTGCTCTGACTGGCAAGGAACGCCTCGAGACTTTTATGTTCTTTCGGGGTGTTGGTCATGATCAGACGACCGATATAGTCTTTATAAACGGCAGATGATCCGGCCTCGAAGGTTATGCCCTTCTCACTGAGGAAGTCCTGAATGGTCTGTCCTTCAGGGAGCACGATGGTGCCGTTATCCAAAGGATAAACCTTGGTCACGACATCATCCAAAGGAACATCCTTGGAGGCGATGACCACGGCATTCTCATCGACGCGGTATTTCAAGTTGGCCAGTTTGCAGATGTATTTGATGACCGTTTCCAAGGGGATATTGTCCAGCTCCATGGTAAGCGGCGTGACTTCGGTATCGACAGGCGCATTCTGATTTTGATTCTGGTTCTGATTATTCTGGTTGGCGTTTTCGGCGGACTCGGAAAGGCCGGTGGTTTCATTGATCTTGCCGCGAAGGACAAAGTTCACGCCGATTTTTTCCGGATCTTTCTCCTTGCTGCACTGGCGGAGATAACGGAATGCCGTCGGAATGGAAACTTCTTCGAAACTGATCTTGTCGATGATGATTTCCTTCAGTTTGTTGAGGACCTTGTCATTGTTGGAACTCTTAATGATACTGACTTCTTTTTCTTCGCGTTCGGAAATTTCCTGACTGATCAGCGGAGTGACCATTTCCCAGGCAGCGGCGGCATTGCGGCCGTCGCGGACAGTTCCGAAACGGATACGTCCGGCCTGCGAGAGATGCTCATTGATACGGCGGATATAATCGATCGCGGTCTCGTTATAAGGATCCAGAACGATCACTTCTTCAAATTTGGCCCGTGCCTTATCCCACTGTTTGGTATTGTAAAACACCTGTCCCTGACGGAGCAGGACCCGCTTGATCCGGAGTTCCTCTTCAGCCGGTTTGGCTTCGTCGACCTTGTGTTTGAACTGGACACCGCTTTTCATCAGAGAATAACGTTCGATGATCTTCTCCATTTTTTCTTTGCAGGGCGGATAAATCTCGATCGCCTTCCGGCATTTCTCAATAGCAAGATCGTAATCATTCTCGTTGGCGGATTTCACGGCATCCTTATAATAGCTCTGCGCCCAGTAAAAATAGGCATCGGCGATTTTGGCTGCACATTTATCGCTGATGTCTTTGAATCTCTGTGCCGTCGGTGCAACCGCCAGGACGTCATCTGCAATCTTTTTGGCTGCGAGATATTTGTCGATCGCCATATCATAATCCTGTTTCATCTGGAGCTGGACACCTTCTGTGACAAGCTCCTTGATCTTTGCCTCGCGTTCCTGATAAGATGACCTTTGATCGAGGATCTGATTTTTCTGGGTAGGCGTCAAGGACGTTTCAACTTTTTTCTGCTGGGCGAATCCGGACAAAGAGCTCAGAAAAAGCAGTACCGTAAACACGTGAAGGGAAAAGCTGCGTACCGATCCGCAGCAAATCTTCAGTTCTTTGATCGTTTTGTTATTCATAATCAACATTCCAATCTGGGTTATCTGTCGTTAAACTCAAAAAGACCTTGTTTACGGGCTTCACGAACGGGAAGGCCGTTCCCTTTCATCAGCCGGGCAGTGACAAAGACCATCAAATTCACTTTTTCGGAAGCGTAAGTGCTGTCGGTAAACAAACGGCCCAGCAGAGGAATATCCCCGAGGAGCGGCCATTTATCTTCCCGACGCGAAACGATATCTTCAAGAATCCCGCCGATCACCACAGTTTCACCGTCATAGATCTTGACCGTGGATTTCAATTTCCGTTTGGAAAATTCAGGCATTTTCATCTTGGGAGTGAAATTCTGGGAAGAAGTATTACCCGGCGAATAAAGCATGCTGCCGATAACGATACTGTAGTCGTAATTGGACCAGCCGGTCATCCGGCTGATATCCGTATCGATATTGAGCAGGATGGTGTAATTGTTGGAGCTTACAGTCGGCTTCACGGTGAAAATAGTTCCCACATTGGTGGCATCGCTGAATTCGGGAGTCGGAGCTGTATAGGTATACGAAGTTCCGTTCACGATTTCAATTTCCGCATCGGTCCAGCTGTCGGGGAAATAACGTTCTTCCGCGATGGTCAGCTTCCCGGGATAACCGGCGATCACCAGGAGTCTGGGGGTTGCCAGTATCTCAGTGCGGTCTTTCTGGTCCAGGGCACGGACGGAAACCGAGAGGTTGAACTGATTGTTGCCGCCGAAGTTCGGAATGAGCTTCAGACCGTTGATCATATAGTTGGTTGAAGAATTCCGGTAAAAAGTATCCGATGAAAGGCCGCTGAACTCGAATTGGCGGCTGGTTTCTTTATCCGTATAGGTAAGCAGCCAGTCAAAACCGAGTTCTTCCAACGCATTCATACTGACTTCCATCACTTTGGAATCGACCAGCACAAGCGGGGGAGGAGTATCGATTTCCTTGAGGAGATTTTCCATCCGCAGAAGATATTTCGGCAGATTTTTCATGATCAGTTTGCCGTTTCCGCGATCGTATGAGATCGTGCTGCCTTCAGGGAAATCAATGCCCATCGGAGAGAAAAACTGTTTCAGCATATCCTGGGTAATGTCAACGGTCTTTTTGTCGTCGCCTTTGTCCTTAACGGATTCCAGCAGGGATTTATCGGCAAAACGGTCGGCATCCTTGAGCTTATCGGTCTTCTCTTCAGTTTCTTTAGTTTCTCCGCCTCCGGCTTCGAACTCGATCCGCTGCGCCAGGGATCTGCGAATTTCGAAGTAACCGATCTCCATCTCATCCTCGCTCTGAACACCGACGATAACGGCATTTTCATCGACCTTGAATTTGAGTCCGGCAACTTCGCAGATATAACGGATCACATCCAGCAGGGGAGTTTTCTCCAGTTCCAGGTACTGGATCCTTCGGCTGCGGTGCTCCATTTTCGGGGGAGGTATGATATGAATGGAATACTGGGATGACAGGTTCTCAAGGATCGACTGGATATCCGCGGTTTCATATTCGATTTTATCGACGATGGTCTTTTGCAGTTTTTCATAAAGTTTTGCCCGGTTTCCGCTCTGTTCCTTGGGACCGATTTCCTCGCGCGCGGTTTCGGACGGCGGGACCGGTTCATTCCATTTCCATTCGATTTCCGCCATCATTTCCATGGCGTCATTTTCCGCCCGGCTCAAACCGATCCGGTACAGTTTTTTATAGGTTTTGTTCAGAATGGTCACTGCTCTCTGGTTATAGGGATCCTGGACCAGAATCCGTTCCACGGCATTCCGGACTTTTTCATACTGCCGGTTGCGGTAATGAACTTCCGCCTGACGCAGCAGGAATTCAACTTCGTCAGTCCGTCTCTTGTAATCGGGATCGATGGCGGACAGGGAAGTTTCCTCGCGGAAATTATAAGCCTCCTCCATCTTATTGCAGTCCATGACCAGGGACTGGACATTTTCATTGAAAGATTTATCCTTGCGGATAGGCTTTTCCAACTGATCCGGCGTAGCTTTGTCAACCCCCACATAATAAGGAGGCAAAGAAGCAATGGCCATCGCCTGTGCTTTCCGGAATTCCCGGATCGCCTGCTTGCTGTCTTTGATGACCAGACCATTCAAATAAATCTTTTTCGCATCCTCAAAAACGGACTGTCCCCAGGCCCGGCGGGACTGGTTCACGCGGTTTTCGATCAAGTCTTTCAGCTGCTTCATATTGCCGTTCTTTTCCAGTCCGGAATTCGAAAAGATGATCAAAGCACGCTGATAAGCCTGACAGGCGGAGCGATAATTCTTTTCCTTCATCAGACGATCACCCTGACGGATCTGCGGGAAAACATTATTCTTCAGAACCGCATCACGACCGCTGAATTCAATACTCTGAAGTTCAACCGGAATCGAGAATTCGATATCGTCATTCCCCGCTTTCTGCTGTGCATGAACAGCAGATACAGCAACTACTGCTGAAAATAAAACCGGCAGTAATCTGCGTTCATTTATCATGCAGAATCTACTCATGCTCATCTCTGTTATCCTTCTTTTTTTATCGATTAAAAAATGATCTCATTCAACATACCACGGATCCGACCTCATTTCTGATTGTCAGACGCTGCCCGTCTTCTGCCGCGGCGGGGACGGTTTGCCGACTTTACCGCATCGATTTTCGTCTGCAGCATGGAATCCTGTTTGATTTCAAACTGTTTTCCGATCAAAGCGGGATTGTCTCCTGTATATTTAAGCGTCACCGTATTTTTCTTTTCATCGATCGCACCGACCGTGTATCTGTCAGTTCCGGTATTGATGGTACCATGGGAGATTTTGCTTCCGACATAAATTTCAAATGCTCTCGAACCTAAAATCAGGTCGGCACGGATCTTGGGTTCAAAAACTTCACGTCCGATTTTTGCATGGATCGGAACGCCATCAGTTTTCTCCGTATTCCGGATGACCCTTTGGACCACGACTTCGGATTCATTGATTTCCGATCCGCCGGATTTGACGAACTTCGGGATCACATCCACGATTTTATATTTCTGAATATTGCGGACGGCATCGCTGCTGGTAACAGTTGCGGTTTTCGGGAAGATATCGCCCAGTTTGACGAATGCAGTCTGATAACGGACCAGGGCTCCCGGTTTCTCAATCGACAGCTCGATCCTAGCCGTTTCTTTTTTTGTCTTGTCTCCGAACGAAACCCGTTTCACCTGGAACAGCAGTTTTCTGCGCCTGATCGGTCTGATCATCATTTTTTCATGATAGGGCGGACGGCTCTTGGCATTGTTGCAGTCGGTCTTGCAGATATATTCCTCATAATTCGAATATTCATCGCCGTCAGCGTCAGCCGAGGCGTCGGCAGCAAATTTGGGATTCAGCCCCAAGCGGATTTCTTCCTTGTCCGGGATGCCGTCTCCATCCGAATCCTGTTCTTTTTCCGAAACCACATTGAAAGGCGCGTGAAGGGTTTTCTGGCAATCCTCCAGCGGGCATTTGGATTCGCCGTCGCCAGCGGGGAAAGCATTGGCGGGAATGACCCGGTTGCAATAGGGGCAAAGCGCCATCGGATAAGGAACCATCAGGTTGGTATACAGGATCTGGGAATCCATCTGGGAAGTATTTCTTTCACGAGGCTGAGCCTTGGCGAAATCAGGTTTCTTCGGAAGATTTTCCAAAACGAGGAAAGGTGATTTTTCATCGCCGAATTTCACCGGCTGATAATTCGGCGGGGGATCTTGGAAACCCTTCAGTTTTTCCACCTGGATCTGTTCATTCTGGCGCCACAGCAGCACCTGAACAGCCAGCAGACCGATAAATACGGTCAGCAGAACGGCCAGCAATATTTTTTCATAATGTTTTGATAAAAACCCCATGATCCAACCCCATATATTATTTTTTCAGACTGTCGCCGACGTATTTGTAATATTTGAAACGAAGAACAGCTGACACATTGAGATTCTTGCCAATGCGCACCTGACCGTAATCCGGCAATGCTTCCGCTTCTTCTTCGGTCAGGATCCGGAACATCCGTCCGGAGGAAGTCTGTCCGGCAACCGGAGGACGGCGCGGCGGTCTGCGTCTGCGGGGATTGCGCCGCCGACCCTCTTCGGACGGCGCCATCTCGTCACCCTGAGGAGTATTGCCGGTTGTTTCATTGCTGAACAACTGTCCCCGGAGCTGGTTCACTTCGGCGGATGAACCTTCCGAAGTCATGGAGATCCAAGTCACCACATAAACCCGGTTGTCTTTGTAGGCGTCAAGCAGATTATTAAGGAATTTGCGGATGGAATCCATGGTGCCGACCACATTGGCTGAAAATTCATAGCAGAGGTATTTGTCTCCATTGAGCTTGGTCGGCGGTCCGAGCCGCTTGAAATCATCAACGCGATCGAGATGGGAATTCCGCATCCGACGGAAAATATCCTCAAAGATCGGCATGGTGTTGAGAATATCGATAACAGCCTCATTGGACGGGAAAGTCTGAACATATTGATTGAAAGTGAAATTCTGCACGGTCTCCAGAGAGTTGACTCCCGGGATCAGCCCGCGCGAACGGATCTCGCTCTGCATCTGGATCAAATAACGATGCGCCTGGGAAAGGCCCATGGTCCGCTGCAGGCCCAGTGCTTCCCCAAGAATGTCATATCCGGTTCCGATCAAATCGTTCTTATCCGCTTTTTCCACGGTATCCTGGAAAACATCCGAAACAAATTTCATGAACTGGCTGTTTTTGATCGAATCTTTCGGCAGTTTTTTCTCTTTTTCCAGCTCGGCAAACAGGAGCGGGACCAGGGCATCGGCTCTTTTCGCGGTACCGGTATCCGCCTCGAACAGTTTTTTCATGCGTTCATAAAGCTCATCTTCGGTAACCTTGAGCGATGCCGCAAACGTCAGCAAAGCTTTCCGGTAGGGCTTTCCGAAAATACGCTGAAGGGCGGAAGTGCGTTTTCTCAATTCCGCCGTGTCGTCCTGGATCATCTTGATGTTCAAGTCGACCGGCTTGTTGCCGGATTTGAAGGCCGCATCAAATTTTGCCTGGCTTTCCTGAGTAACGGTATTGGCCTCGGTAATGGCGTCATGCTTGGTCCAATCCAGATAAATCAAAAACAGCGATCCAAGTATGGTTATCACCGCGACAATGGTGAAAATGATATTTTTCTTGAGAAAATTCATGGCTGTCTGGACCTCATTGTTTGATCACGTTCTTCATCTTCAGCGTCTGTTCGAAAGTAGCCACATTGAATTCACCTTTCTGCAGCACACCGTTTTGAAGTTTATTGATTGTATCGGTCGCCCGATTGAACACAAAATATTTCGATTCGCTCAGCCGTTTCGTGAAATTCTCAGCAAAACTCTGATTTTTCACCCGTCCGTGACCGGTCATAAATACCGAAATATAATCCTGTGCGACCTGGGGGCCGCTTTGATTGGACATTCCTCCGAACAGACCGCCTTCCTCCTCTTTTTGCTGCTGAGGCTGGTTGCCGCCCGAACGCGACAATTCCACCTTAGTGAGCCACACATCATTGGGCAGGACCGCCTGGACCTCATTGATCAGTTCCGGCCAGCGGATCCGTTCATTCAGAAGATTGGCGGCCTCTTCATATTCACTCCGGACAGCGCCGAAATCTCCCTCGGCCGACTTCAGCTTTTTCACCTTGGCCTCAGTTTTCTGGAGCTGTTCCACGGCAATGTCTTTCTTGGCGGTGGAAATAACCAGCTGCTTGGACAGCGAGAAATACGTTACCAGCAGACAAAGCAGCAGCGTCGCCGCCGATGCATAGAGATATGGAATCTTTGCCTTGAAATCGATATATCTCTGCAGCGAGTGCGGCATCAGTGATATTTCCACCGGGCAGTTCGTCGTATTGCGCAGCGCCAGACCGACCGGCTCAGAGAACATATGCGCGATGTCCGCCAGTTTTTCCTTATCCACCTCGGGTCCCAGCGCAATATTCTTGAACGGGTTGAGATATTCCACCGGCATTTTCAGTTTTTCAGAGAAAAAGCGGGGCGTATAACCCATCACCGAACAGCCGCCGGCCAGATAAAGTTTTTCCGGCTTGCGCCCTTTCTGCTGCGAGCGGTAAACATTGATCGAACGGCTGATCTCGCCGTGCAGACGCGTCATCACATTGCGGACGATCTTGGAAACGGTGGCCGCCACCTCGGAATCAGGTTCCTCGTAAGCTCCGCCCAGGGCCACAAATCCATGACGCCGCTTCATCTCCTCGGCTTCCTTATAGGAAATTCCGAACTCCTTGCTGATCTGGAGCGTGATGGCATGACCCGCGATCGGGATGATACGGATGAAAAGACGCCCGCTGTCCACGAAAAGCAGTGAGGAACAGCGGTCTCCGATATTCAGGATCAGCTCGCAATCAGTATCCCCTACCCCGTTCAGGCGGGCCGCATTGTAGCATGCCGTCGGAGAAACTTCCACAAATTCGACCTGCTTGCCGAGCGATTCGATCAGCGAGGTGATCTCCTCGATCTCATCGCCCTTCACGATCACGAACATGGCTTCGATCTCGCCGCTGTCATCCGCGGATTTCAGCAGCTGGGAATCCCATACGACCTCACTCATATCATACGGGATCGCGCTCTGGGCTTCGAATTCGATGATCTGACGGATCTTCTTTTCATCGGAAACGATGGCCGGCACTTTGACAAACCGGATATAGGCATCGTGTCCGGACAGAGAAAGACAGACTTTTTTGGAATTGAATTTATTCGTCGTCAGGATTTTGTTGAGCGCTTCCAGCATATCGACCCGGGCATTGGATTCCACAAGATTCTGAAGGGAACTGTCCGGGGTGGAAAATTCTTCGAACGCGAAACGCTCCATCAGCATTTCGCCAGTCGGAGTATAGGAAAACTCCGCAGCTTTGATGCTGCTGGATCCGACATCAATGCACAGCATATAATCAACTGAAGCCATGAATCATCACTCCTCGTTTTCTTTCGCTGGGGGTTCAGCCGGGGGAACGGGCGGTTTAGCCGCACCTGCAGCTTTGGGCTCATTGCCCGGGTCGAGCGCGGGAAATTCAAAACGGTCTGCATCCAGCCAGGCCCACGGGGTCTTTTCACGGGGCCAGAGCATGACCTGATTCTTCGTCTTCTTTCCTCTCAGCTGCCCCGCGGCTGCCGACAGGGTCTGTATACGGGCAGCGGTCAATTTCGACCTGGAACCATAACCGAATACCTTCCGACCCAGGACATTATTGTCTTTGTCGGCAATGATAACCACGCCTTCCAGCGCCCGCAGAGTAGTTTTGCCGCGATCCAGCGGGAAATGCAGATATACATAGGAAGGCGGCAGAAACAGGGAGGCCCAGTATTTCCGCTGCTGGAGTTCCGGATCCGCCACGACACATTGCAGATTCTGCACACCGCAGAACCACCGGAACGACTCGCCGTCCCGGGACGGACCGGGAGCGTAAATATACAGTTCGACTTTCAGATTTTCCAACGGCAGCGGCAAGGCTCTTTTCCCCGGCCGGTAGGATATACGGAAGGAGATGTCATTCACCATCCAGTTTCTGAGCGCTTCGGGAAGATTCCCCGCTCCGATCCGCGTTTTCTTGCCGTCCGTAACGTAAACCGGCGCATGGGCAAGGCTCATATCTACACTGATCGAATCCAGCGGCACATACAGGACAGGTGCGTTCCTGGAAGAATTACGTGATCGGCCGGAATTCCGTTTCCGGGATTGTCCGTATACGAGCTGGCCGCACAAACACAAGACTGCGGCCAGCAGCAGAATATACCCGTTTCTCATCTTTCAACACACCTCAAAAAGATACAAGTACCCACCAATTTTTATGTCTAACAGGTTAACAATACAATTTAGAATGCATTCTGTCAAGTCTTTCATGGCATTTTTTGAAAAAAAAGTGAATTTTTTTTTTGTCAAACAGCCTTTTTTTCCGTTTTTTTGATGACTTTTCGATTATTTTCGAAAAAAAACGAATATTTCTCATCATTGTCCGGTATCGGTGACGACATCTTTTTTTTCAATCCAGACGTATCCCCTCGGCAATCACAGCCGGACGGGTTTCAGCCGGATGACGGAGATGAACGCTGACCGTCCCGTCGTCCAGAACTTTCCACCGGATCCGGATAGGTCCGTATGGAGTGGGCACTTCGCCGGACATGGAGCTTAATCCGGCCGGATGAACCGCCAGGGCAAAGGTGCGGAATCCCGGTTCCAGCGGCATGATGCCCAGACGATAAGCTCCGTCGAAATAGATACCCGCACAGCTCCAGCCGTGGCAGAGACTGCCGCCGTAGGAACTGAATCCCGTGGCTCCGCCCGCCACTTCCCAGAACGAGGTCGCACCGGACAGCGCCATTTTTTCAAAATCCCGCCGCAGCCGTTCATCCAGTTCGGCGATCTTTCCGCAGGCGGCCATGGCCCGGATCATATATATATAGGAACTGTAAGTGGATCCGATCAGCCGCGGAGAACTTGCCGCATCGATGACCCGCTGTTTCCGTCCCTCCGGCACCAGACCCAACGCCAGGAACAGATATTGTATGTGGCTGTGTCGATATTCCTGGTTTGGACGCGTGGCATAACATCCCTCCTCTTCGCGCCAGAAGAACGCTTCCGTCCGGCGGCCCAGTTCCGACGCCGTCTTCAACAGTTCCTCATCCTGTTCCAGTTCTCCCACGGCCCGCAGCGCTTCCGTCAGATACAGATTGTAATATGCCGTCGGCACCCGGTCATCCCCGGCGGACGTTTCCTGGCCGTTCAGACCCTCCACCCATTCGCAGAAATTCCAAGTCTGGCGGCCCGGCGGATCCGGCGGCGGCAGAAACAGCCCTTCCGCCGTTTTCCGGGCCATGAACTGAGGTATCGAGGCCAGGATTTTCTCCCGGCTGTACAGATACGCATCCCGGCTGCCCGAATACAGTTCATGTTCCCGCAGCGCCGCCAGCCAGGCAAACGTAAAACACGGAATAAACACTTTCAGATCGCCGGGCGCGGTCAGATTCAGGAAGCCGTTTTCCTGCATCGAATCACCCAGCAGCTTCAGCGACGCCGCCGCAAAATCATAATTCCCGAACGCATAATATCCGAACAGCATCTGGTTGCGCGAATCGTATCCATACAGCGACTGCTCCCGCCACGGACAGTCTTCATAATGCTCGTGCATGCAGAGTTCCAGCGTGCGGATCCCGATCCGGTGGGTGGTTTCCAGCAGCCGGTCCTCCGTATGGAATTCCGCCGGGACCGGCAGTTTCAGATCCGTCGGCAGCAGAGTAAAACTTTTGACCCGGACCGGTCCGCGGACATTCGAAATGTGCATTTCCAGATAACGCGCCCCGTAACGGCGGAAACAGAAGGTAAACTGATTGTCTCCCTCCCGGCAGATGTAGCGGTCGCCGTAGGTCCGGACACGCTCATTCGACATCGTCAGCACCCGGCCCAGTTCCAGATGTTCCCCATGTGCGATATCCAGAACGGTTCCCGCTGCGGCCTCGACCTCGAAATGCAGCAGTCCGGCGCTCTCGCGTCCCAGATCCACGATCAGGACCCAGCCGTCCGAATCCGGCGGCAGTTCTCCGAAGGTCCCGTCGAACGGACCGAAGATCGGCGCCACCATGTCCGTGCCCATCGCCGCTCCGGGGAATGCGTCCGGTTCACGACGCTTGAAATAACCGTGCCATACGGTCCGTTCCCTGATCGCCTCCCCCGGCAGGATCATCGGCACCGGCCGTTCCGTCGGCTCATCCTCAAAATCCAGCTCGACCGCCGCTGAAAACACCGGAATATTCTTTCGCGCATCGTATTCCCACGTATATCCCAGCATGGGGTTGAGCTTTTCGATCGGACCCGCGCGGAACCCCGGATCTTCAGCGATCTCCCAATCCCGGCCGCTGGCCGCCAGCACGGTATCTCCGCTCCGGACTTCCGCCCACAGCCGCGGCGTTCCTTTCAGGTGGTTCAGGAAGTCGCCGCCGCAGTAATACGCCCGGATCTCCAGCTCGTTTTTGCCCGCTGCCGTCTCGACCGGGATCCGGGTATACGTCTTGGCTTCCGGATAATCGCTGAATTGTCCGCGGCCCAGGAACTTCCCGTTCAGATAAGCCGCAAAATCACTGTCCGCCGAAATCAGCAGTTCAGCCGTACCCGCCGAGGGACATTCGAACTTCGTCCGCGCGATCACATACAGATTTTCCGATTCTTTTTCCCCGTTCCATATCCATTTCGCTTGCATGACAAAATACTCCCGTGTTTCTGTTTTTTGTCCGATAATATATTCAATCCGGGCGGTTTTTCAAATCCCGGACGTTTTTTTTGAGAAAAAAATGCAATCGGGTCTTGCAATTTGTTTTTTCCCGCTTATATTATTTTTCAAAACAAAAAGCAGACTAAAGAAACAATTAACAGGATAACGGTTTTTATGGTTGTGCAGGACATTCTTACGCAGGTAAAATCGGATCTGTCGTCGGGACGGCTGACCCGGAACGGCAAACTGCCCGTGCGCGAAGATCTCGGGAAATTTTACGGAGTCAGCAAGTCCACCGTGCAGAAAGTTTTCGCCGCATTGGAAAAAGAAGGCTTTGTCATCTCCAAAGGTTCGCAGGGAACCTTTGTCAATCCGCGTTCACCCGATCAGACCGATGTGGCGGTGATCCTTCCCGCCGGCTCCAGGGAACTGACATCCAACAGTCTTTATTCGCAATTCGCCCGCCGCCGTGCGGCATTGGAACAGTCCACCGGAAAACGGTTCCGTCTGTTTTATGTGGATGACCTGCGGATGATCAAAGATGATTTCCAGCATCTTGCCCAGGAAGTCCGCGCATTGAAATTCTGGGGAGCGATTTTCCTTTTTGCCCCGCTGTCCTGGATGTATGAACCGTTTCTCGAAAACGGCATTCCGGTCGTGTCGCTGACCGATGAATCCAGTCAGAAAATTTCCACCGTCTGGGTGGATTACAGCGACCTGCTGGAAAAAATGCTCGATGAATGTAAAGCAGCCGGATGCCGTCGCCCCGCCCTGATCAGCATGACTTCCGTTCCTTATCATCATATTGTCGATTATAAAAATAAAGCCGCTGAAATCGGGATCGAAGTTTCGGACCGGATGATTTACGGACTGCAGGCTCTCTCCATTCATCCGGAATGGTTCCGCCATCCGGTGTATTCGCTTTTCTCCGGCGGCAATCCGCCCGATGCACTGCTGCTTCTGGATGAAACTTTTCTGTTCCATACCTGCTCCGCCCTGCTGGAACTCGGACTGCTGCCCGGCAGAGATGTGAGGATCATTTCCCAGCGGACTTTCCCCGGTATTTTCCCTGCACCCGAACCGGTGACTTTCATCGGATTCAGGATCGAAGATATTGTGGATTCCTGTCTCCGCGCGCTGACCGCACTTTCCGAAGGACAGGCTCCGGCCGAAAAATATGAATTGATCCAAGCTGTAAAAAAATAAAAACAGAAAGGAAAACAGCCATGAAGAATTTTTCATCATTCATCTCCCTGTCCTCCGCAGCTCGAAGAGCGGAGGTGGATCATCATTCATCATTCGAGCGTAAAACTGCCAGTTTTTCGCTCATAGAACTCCTGGTCGTGATCGCGATCATTGCGATCCTGGCAGGGATGCTCCTGCCCGCACTGAACAGCGCCAGGGAAAAAGCCAGGGCGATCTCCTGCGTTAACAATCTGAAACAGCAGGGATTGGCGGCGGCGTCTTACAGCGGAGATTACTACGATTACTACCTGTACCTTTCCGAAAATCCCACCACCACCCTTTCCGGAACAACGGCAGGTACCGGCATGGCATGGTATGGCAAACTGCTCAATCTCAAATATCTCCCGGCAACTGTCGTGGTCGATCAATACGGGTCCAAAGATTCCAAATCTTTTCATTGTCCGTCCGAACAAAAGAAAACCGGTATCATGAGCATCAACCGGCATTACGGTCTGAATTACCGGACCTTCGGCAGCAGTCCCTCCCATGCGACCCTGAAACCGAAAAAGATCGGTTCGCTTAAAACGAATTTCATCTACATCGGCGAATCCCTGCCGACCGGTTACAACGGCAGCACCAACCTCGATTCCTACCGGGTCCAGCATTACGGCGGCGTCTATCCAATGCAGGTAGTCAACTACGGCAGTTATCCGGTTTTCGCCCGTCACAGCTCGAAGGCAAACATCCTTTTCGCCAACTGCAGCGTTTCCACCTGCGACCGGTCATTTCTCCGAGACGTGAAAAACTGGGAGGAACAGTAATGCAGATCCGAAGTATATTCTTTCTCGCATGTTTCGCAGCCGTTCCACTGCTTGCGGAAGTCGTGGTTCCGGCGGATTCTCCGCCAGTACAGAAACGAGCGGCTGCAGAGTTGGAAAAATATATCGAAAAAATCCTCGGCAAAGATAAAACATATCCCCGGCTCCTGCTGGGAAACACACTGGCAGCGCAGGCAGGGATCGAACTGAAGGATCTCGGCGACGAAGGTTTTGTGATCTGCCGGAAAAATGATGCTGTTTATATCTCCTCCGGCACTGCCGGCGGACGCGGGATTCTTTACGGAGTTTATGAATTTCTGGAACGGCAGGGCTGCCGGTTCTGGACGGAAGACGAAGAAGATATTCCGCATCGGGATTCCTTATGGCTTCCCGGAGATAAGGAGATCAAACAACTCCCCGCTTTTCCGCTGTTCCGCTGGATCATTTCCGGAACCTGTCACCAGAAATGGATCATGACCGGCAAGCTCAAACTCAACGGCGGCAGTTTCGGTTTCGTTCCCAAACCGGAAGACGGGCTGGCATTCTATCTGGCGCCGCACAATTCCCACACGCATTTCAAATTCATGCCGGCCAAAGTTTACGGCAAAACCCATCCGGATTATTTCGCCCTTCAGAAAAACGGGAAGCGGCTGGCCCATGACAGCAAGGGTCAGCTCTGTCTCACCAATCCGGAAATGATCCGCGAATACATCGCCAATGTCCGGAAATATCTGAAGGAAAAATACCGCGAAGGAATGATCCTCGTCATCGTGCAGAGTGATAATTACGCCCATTGCCAGTGTCCCCGCTGCCTTGAAATGGACCGGAAATTCGGAACACCGAGCGGCACGTTCATGTGGTTCATCAATCAGATCGCCCGCGATCTGGCAGCCGATTATCCGAAATTGAGACTGAAAATGTCTGCCTATCAGTATACCCGCACTCCTCCGAAAGGGATCCGGCCTGAGAAAAACGTGGTCTTGTCCCTCGCCAATATCGAATGTGATTTCAGCAGGAAAATCGATGATCCGGAATCGCCGGAAAACCGCTTGTTTCTGCTGGAAGAGGAACGCTGGAGCAAGATCGCCCACACGATGTTCGTCAACACTTACGGCACCAGTTTCGATGCCTACATGTTCCCCTTCCCCAATTTCGATGCGATCGGAAACCGATACCGGATTGCGAAAATGCACAACGCCAGGGGTGCGAGCATGCTGACCGCCCACGCCAATGCATTTGCGGAATTCGGTCATCTCCGCGATTATTTGACCGCGAAACTGCTGTGGGATCCCGATCAGGATTCGTGGAAAATTGCGGAAGAATTCTGCACTGGTTACTACGGCAAAAAAGCCGGCACTGTCTTGCTGGATTACCTGAAATTTTATCATCGGTATTTCGCCGAAAAAAAGGTCAAATTCCGTTTCGCGCTCTATGACCGGACCTATTACAATGCCTGCCTCGCCCCGGAAGTCCTCCGCTTTTCACGCGAATTCTATGACAAGGCACTCGCCGCGGCAGAATCCCCGGTTTTTCTCCACCGCGTCCAGGAAGCCGCTTTGAGCATCCGCTGCATGGAACTGATGGCTCATCTCGGCTGGATCCCGGGATCCAGAAAATGGCGGGAGAAATTCGAATCATTCGTCGAAGACGCGAAAAAAGCAAAGTGTCTCGCCCTCGGCGAGGAAAAGAAAAATCTGCTGGTCAACTGGGCAAAACGAATCTCCAGTGTGAAAATTCCCGCTGATATTGGCAAGGTCCGCACCGATTCCGAGGCGGAAACGGTCGTTCTGACTCCGTCCCTGCACGGAAAAGGCAAATGGACCAGTGAAGAAACCGACTCGGAGGCGAGCTGCGGCAAGGCGGTCAAACTGCATACCGATCATATCCAATGGGCTGTTCAGGTCAAACTACTTCCGCTGGCCAGATACGGCAGGGGCGGATCATGGAATATTTATGCCCGGGTCCGGGCCGAAACCGGGAAAGATCTCCCGCCGGATGCACGGCTTTTCCAGACCGGATGCTGGAACCGGAAGCAGCTCCCCGCCCGCACGGTCCGGAAACAGCAGCTGCCGGACAACGGCTATGCCTATATTCAGCTGGCGGCCAAAATCATGCCGGTGGAATCCGCCTATATCTGGTTTGCCCCGTTCAACAATCCGGCCGACGTCAAAGCCGTTTATATCGATTCGATCCTGGCTATTCGGAATGATTCAAAATAGAAAAATTTTATCAAAGAAAGGGAACAGAACATGAACAGGCTTTCATCTTTCACCTCGCATCATTCATCATTGGAGTGTAAGCAGAGCTTTACGCTGATAGAACTCCTGGTCGTGATCGCGATCATTGCGATTCTGGCAGGGATGCTGCTGCCGGCGCTGAACAGCGCCAGGGAACAGGCCCGCGGCGCCGCATGTCTGGCAAATCTGAAACAGATCGGCCTTTACATGAACAATTACATCGATTCGAACAAGGATCATTTTCCGCAGTTCAACGGCAGCGATACCTGGTGCCGCCGCATCGAATGGAACGAAGCGGGCTACTCCAAGCCGGCCGGCGATAAAATATTCAGCGGCAAGGATGTGCTGAACATCCGCAGTCCGAAATCCGTTGTCTGGTGCCCTTCTCAGAAGGTCCCGCAGATCACTGACAAATCCACCTGGGGCACCTCATGGAGTTCCGCAAACCAGTGCGGAGGACCGATGTCTTCCGGTTACGGCAATCTTTATTACGGGGTCTGCAACTGGCAGGACAATTCGCTGGTGGAAACCTCCTGGTCCCGCGGCAGCGCCAAGCTCGCACAGGTGAAATTCCCGTCCCGGACGATCTTCCTGACGGAGAGTGCCAGAACCCCGACCAACGGTGAAACCCAGGGATTCGGATATTTCTACGTCAGCACCGCGAGTGAAAGCTCTTCGACCGTGGGCCGTTTTTCCGAGCGGCATAAGGGCAGATGCGGCATTCTGTTCGCCGGTCTGAACGTGTCGCCGGTTCCCGTCAAAAACATCTACAGCTGGTGGGCTGCCAATAACACCACCACAATCGGAGAAAGAAGAAAATACGGCGAATTGAAATATTGATCACAGGGGGACTCTTCATCATGAAAATCAAATCTGCGTTGGCTCTGCTGACAGCCTCGTTCTGTGCGTTCGCCGCTCCAGCTCAAACCGAGGCTGAATGGAATGTCCGGAACGGGTTCCGTCCATGGACCCGCATCGCGAATGCGAAAAAGTCGGTCACGCCCGAGGGATTGAAAATCGAAGTTCTGCGCAATGATCCGTTTCTGACCGCGAAACCGCTCCGGCTCGATCCGGCCAAATACAACTGCGTCGAAATCGAATACAAGGCCGAGGGAACAGCTCCTTACGAATATGCCGTGCTCTATTATTCGGCGGACGGCAAATTTTCCGAGAAACAGTCCGTCTATTTCAAAAATCTGGCCTGCGACGGCAAATGGAGAACACGCAGGGAATTCATTCCCGATCTGAAAACCTGGAACAGCCTCGGCACTGTCACGGCGCTCCGTTTCGATCCGCTCGGCAAAAATAAAGGTACTTTCACCCTGAAAAGTCTGCGTCTGCTCAAAGCGGGAAAACTGACCTCATCCGGCCATATTCCCAATCCCGGTTTCGAGCAGCGGGAAAACGACGGCATCCGGGGCTGGACCGGGACGGGAAAACTTTCCGCGGAACGGCCGCATTCCGGCAAATACTGCCTCGAAACTCCGGAAAAAACCGTCATGTCCGTGCAGGACGTAATGGTTTTGCTGAAGCCGAACTGCACCTACAGATTAAGCGTATGGCACCGGAATGACATTCCCGACGGGGAAGTTTATTTCGGTCTGCGCGAAAGTCTCAGCAAGGACAAACTGGTCAGCAAAACCCACCTCGATCTGCACAAGTATTACGTGACGCCGAACCAATCGAACTGGAAACAGCTTTCCATGGTATTCAAAACCAGTTCGAAAACGGTGGCCGCCAGGGTCTTTATCAGCAGCGACAACCGCGGAACCGGCTGTGCCTGGTGGGATGACATCCGTCTGGAAGAGATCAAAGAGGAACTCCCACCCTTCACGCTGAAACCATATCCGGCCGTGGTCACCTTCGTCGATCATGAAAATGCCATCGCGAAAAAAGAAAAAAAGCGGATTTTCCTGATGCCGGAAAAACCCGAAGATCTGCCGCTTGAATTCAGCTTCGATCGCAGCGCGGCCGACGGTTCTCTCCTGCTGGAACTGACCGGAGAAGGCAAATCCTTTTTCCGGCAAAAAATCGAAATCGGCAGGAAAGAAAAACTGGAGATCAGACTTCCGATCGCTTCGCTCGAAAATGGCGTCTACCGCCTGAATGCGGTCTTCACCTCCCCGACCGGAAAAAAGCATGCGGAATCCAAAAGGATCTGGCGTCTTCCTTACACGGTAAAAGAAAGAAAATTCGAGCCGGTGAAAACTTCTTCGGTCGATTCCGACGGGCGTTTTCTGGTGAACGGAAAACCGTTCCGCTATACCCGTTTTTCCCATTTTCCGCGCCTGGGAGGACGTCTTGACGACAAGCTCAGAAACGCGGACTGGGTTGCGTATGCCATCCGGGATTACGGCGTTGCGCTGGCATCGTTCAGCTCCTGGTCGATCCCGGAACTGCTGAAGGCCGATCTCCGGACTTCCATGCCGAAAGAAAAAATGGCGGAAATCGTCATCGGTGCCGTCCGGAGGCATCTGGACAACTGCCGGAAGGCGGGACTCTATTCCGGCATGGATATCCGCCAGGTGTTCAGTCCGGACCGCAGCGGGAAAATTCTGGATTTCGAGCTGGTCTGCATGGTGGTCCGCGGCATCAAGGATCATCCGGCTTTGCTGTTTTACGGATTCGACGAACCGGAACTTTACACCAAACTGCCGCAGGAAAAAGTCCGCGAGCTGTTTGACCTGGTCAAAAAGGAGGATCCGAACCGCATCGTCAGCATCAACCTCTGCCAGCATTGGCGGTTCAAGGATTTTGCCTATTCCGATCTGGCGTCCTACGACAATTATCCGTATCCGGCCAGCGGGCTGATGGAGATCGTCAACCTGAACCGGAAGATCCTTGAAGCCCGTCCGGGGCGTCCGCTGGTGTCGATCATGCAGGCTTTCAATTACCTCGGCATGCCCGTGCCGCCGCAGGATTTCCTCCGTGCGGAATTGTTCGTCAATATCATCGACGGGTCCTGCGGCGTATCAGCCTATGCCTGGGACGAATTCCGCCGCTGCATGCTCAACGAACCCGAGCTCCAGGCCAATATGAAACTGATCTGCCATATCGATCGGGAAATTGACCGTCTCACGCTGGGGGTCAAACGCGAAACGTTGAAAGTCAAAGGCTCCCATTCCGGCTTTTCCGCCCAGAAACGCGGTGACATCTTTCTGCTGGTCAACTATTCCGATTCCGAATCCTGCAAGCTGGAATTCCCGGTCTCGGGAAAACACGCGGAAGACTTGTTCGATCCCGAGCTCAAACCGACGATCGCAAACGGCATCTGCCGCATTGTGCTGCCGCCTTACGGGACTGCTGCATTGAAGGTAAAGTGATGAAGACTGCCGTTTATTATTTCCCGAATTACCATTATGATCGGCGCAATGCCCAGACCCATGGTCCACGCTGGAATGAATGGGATCTGGTCAAGCTCGCCCGACCTCGGTTTCCCGGACATGTTCAGCCGAAAGTCCCGTTGTGGGGATATGAAGACGAATCCGAGCCGGCGGTGATGCGGAAGAAAATCGAGGCGGCGGCAAGTCACCGCATCGACGCTTTCATTTTCGACTGGTATTATTACGAGGACGGACAG
Source organism: Lentisphaerota bacterium (assembly GCA_015061565.1). Taxonomy (GTDB): domain Bacteria; phylum Verrucomicrobiota; class Lentisphaeria; order Victivallales; family UBA1829; genus SIG94. The sequence continues at coordinate 8,946 of SUWI01000030.1, read as the reverse complement.
TTCCTCGAACGCGCACTGGAAAACGGGTTCATGCCGGCGGCAATGGATGGACAGCTGAAATTCGCGCTGATGTGGGCGAATCACGACTGGCGCGAACTCCATCCCTGGCGGAGCGGAACGCCCAAACCGATCCTCTATCCGGGGGAGATCTCCGATCAGGCTTTCGAGCGCATGACCGATCTGATCGTCGAACGGTATTTCCGTCATCCCGCGTATTGGAAGATCGACGGAAAACCGTATTTTTCGATTTACAGCGCCAAATATCTCGGCCGTCCGGAACGGCTGATGCGTTTCCGGGAGAAAGCGGTCCGCGCCGGATTCCCCGGCCTCCATATCAATATGATCCTGCAGGAAAATGCAGTTCTGCCAGGTGAAACACAGCCCGATGAAAATGCGCTTCAGCTGGACCGTTACGGATTCGACAGTCTGACGTCCTATATCTGGCTGCATCATTGCCGTTTATCGGATTTTCCGCGCACGTCTTACCGCGAAGTAATGGATGATTATTTCCTGCGGTTCTGCGCCGATATCCGCCGCCGCGGCTCTTCCATTCCGTATTATCCGAATGTGACGGTCGGATGGGACAGTTCGCCCCGCACTGCGCAGGACACGGTGTTCGACCCGGCCTGCGGTTATCCCTATACTCCGGTCATGGAAAGCACGCCCGGGGAATTTTCCGAGGCGGTCAGCCGTGCCCGTCAGCTCGGGACGGAGATCATCACGGTGAACGCCTGGAACGAATGGACCGAAGGCAGTTATCTGGAACCGGACACCCGAAACGGTTTTGCCTGTCTGGATGCCCTGAAACAGGGGCTTGAAGGATAACTGGCAATTCCCCTGATCAACTGGTTTTCAGAGATGAAAAAAGCCGCCGGGCTGCCCGGCGGCTGTGTTACGAAAAAACATTCTGGAGAAGATTATTTTTTCGCAGCTTTCTTTTTGGCCGGAGCGGCCTTTTTCGCGGGAGCAGCCTTCTTCGCAGGGGCTTTCTTCGCAGGAGCAGCCTTCTTGGCCGCGGCTTTCTTCGCCGGAGCAGCCTTCTTCACGGGAGCAGCCTTCTTCGCAACAACTTTCTTCGCGGGTGCAGCCTTCTTGGCCGCGGCTTTCTTCGCCGGAGCGGCTTTCTTCGCAGGAGCAGCCTTCTTCGCAGGAGCAGCCTTCTTCGCAGGGGCAGCTTTCTTCGCGGGTGCAGCCTTCTTGGCCGCGGCTTTCTTCGCCGGGGCGGCTTTCTTCGCGGGTGCGGCTTTCTTGGCGGGGGCGGCTTTCTTAGCCGGTGCGGCTTTCTTGACGGAGGTCTTTTTCATCTTCGTTCACCACTTTCTGTTGTTGGTTAAACTTTTTATCTCCTCAACGCGAACCATTCGCGTCCGTCTTCTTTTTCAAATCCGGTCTTTCCTGTTCCTGCCGGGACTCCTTTGCCGGGGCAGCTTTTTTCACTGCGGGAGCAGCCTTGGCAGGTTGGGCGATCGGTGTCGTAAAAACGTCGGTCATACTGGCGATCTGCTTTTTCACTTCATCGGAAAGCTTGGCCTTCTTCAGCCATTTTCTGAACATGGTCACGTCCCATTCGGAAAGCTCCTTTCTGGACGCGAGAAAAGCCGGTGCGGCGGCTTTGAACCGTTTGACGGCGTCATCCGCCTTCTTCCCGGAAGCCAGCAGGGCACAGGCTTCCAGATACGGGACCACACAATTGATCAACGGTTCTTTCAGCTTTTTCAGATCCGGATGCCCGAGCAGTTTCAACGCCTTGTCATATTGATCGGTCACGATGTAAAGTTCAGCCAGATTCAGCGCGGGAACCGGACGGATCCCCTGTTTCAGGATCGCCTCATTCGCCTTGACCGCATCATCATATTTGCCCAGCGCCGAGGATACATTGGCAAAGCTTTCCAGATACGCCGGATCTTTCGCCACTTTCGGATCTTTTCCCAGGATCATCAGATCCTCATACGCTTTGGCGTAATCGCGTTTCAGCTGAAGTGCGAAAAGACGGACGAAACGCAGATCCTTGCGGTCGGGATGTTCCTTGAGCAGCCTATCCGTGAACGCCAGCAGAGTTTCCTGATTTTTGGTCAGGACACAGATTTCCAGGAATGCCCGCTGGAATTCCGGTTTCCTCCCTGAAACGGCATACGCGACCTTGATATCATCCATAGCTTCGTCCTCGCGGCCGGTACGGGCCTTCAGAAAGGCCAGTTCACGGTAAGTTTCCGGAACCGCGGGATTCCGCTGCCAGGAAAGGTGGAACTGTTTTTCCGCTTCGGCCAGATTGCCCCGGCGGATCTCCACCAGACCTATCAGATAAGGCGTCAGGTAATTTCCGGATTCCAGTTCATCGGCCCGTTTCAGTTCCTTGAGCGCGGCATCGTAATTATTGCCCCGGAAGAATTTTTCAAACGCATTGTGGAGGATCTTCAGCACTTCCAGCCGCGTCGCCGCGGTATGGTTTTTGGAGAAATACGCTTTTTTCAGGATCCGGAATCCCTTGTCATTTTCGAACATGGAATAATAGATGGATCCGAGCACGCAGAGCGCGGCGGGATTATCTTCATAGTTGGGAATGGACAGGATCTGCTTGACCGCTTCATCCAGGAAGATATCATTGCGCCGCCAGAATTCCGCCAGCGCGATTTTCGCTTCGACCATACCGCTGTCCGCCGCCGCCCGGTAATGCTGGGCAGCCTGGATCCCGTCGGACTTCATCCCCTGCCCCAGATCCGCCATGTATCCAAGCAGGAGATGCGCTTTATAATTCTTATTCTGTTCCGCCTCGGCCAGCAGCGCTTTCCTGGCGGCTTTGAAAAGTTCGTTCCGCTTGATTTTATTCGGTTCGCGCAAGGCTTTGACATACATCATCTCCGCCTCGGATATCGCCGTCTTCACCGTGCCGGACGTTTTCCCGGTTTTCGCATCCGCTTTCACGGATTTTTCGCCCGCTTTCGATTTGGCAGCCGTATTGGTTTTTTCCGAAGACTGCCGGCTGTCCACACTGGTGCAGCCGCCCAGCAGGGAACTCAGCAGCAGAAGCGATATAAACTTTTTCATCTTATCCAAAACCCTCCTCAACATTTCCGTTTCTGAACGAACATGCTGTAAAACAGACTCAGCACAAACACGGCACAAGCACACAGCACAATGGAGGCGCCGGCAGCGGTTCCAGCCCAATCCTGCGCGGACAGCAGCAGTCCGGTGATTCCCGAACCCAGACCGATCAGGATGGCGATCCAGAACATTTTTCCGGAACTCTGCGTGAAATTCCTCGCAGCGGCGGCCGGAACGATCAGCAGTGCCGTCACCAGCAGGACACCGACTGCCTTTACACAGAAGATCACCACCAGCGACAGCAGTGCCACATGCAGATATTCGTAAACCGCCACATGGATCCGGTGCGTCTTCGCCAGCTGCGGATTGATCCCCAGCGCGATCAGCCGGTTGAAGGCAAAAATCTCGAAGACGTAAAACACCGCCGACAGGATCATCATGGTCGTCAGCTCCAGAATGCTGATCGTCAATATATCTCCATATAAGAACATCTGCATATCACGCGCCATTCCCGGATTCCGGCTTGCCAGCGCAAGACCCAGCGCCACCACGGCGGAAAACAACACGCCGATCACCGTATCCGAGGAAAGCGTGCTGCGCCGTTTCAGGAACATGATCCCCAGTCCGATCAGCAGCGCCAGCAGCGGCATCGTGATCCCGGGACTGACCGAACAGAGCAGTCCCAGCGCCACGCCGGCAAAAGCGCTGTGTCCGATCGCATCGGAGAAGAACGACATGCGGAAATTCACCACCTGGATCCCCGCGGCCGCCGCCAGAGGCGCACAGAGCAGAATTCCGAGAAACGCCTCCTGCATGAAACGCAGCTGCAGACATTCGAAGGGCAGCAGCGAGATCCAGCCGCACAGGACATCGATCAATGACAGCATCCGCAGACCTCCCCGTGTTTCGGCATTTCCACTTTTCCCACATGCAGACCGAAAGTTCCGTGCAGCACTTCAGGCGTCAGCACCTTGTCCGGCTCGCCCGCCGCAAAAACCGTCCGGTTGATGCAGATCACATGCGCCGCATGCGCCGCCACCATCGACAGATCATGACTCACCATCAACTGCGTGAAACCGAGCTTGCGGCGGAATTTTTCCAGCAGTTCGCACAGCAGCTGTTCGCCTTTGAAATCGATCCCCGCCGCCGGCTCGTCCAAAATCAGGATTTCCGGATCCTGCATCAGCGCCTGCGCCAGCAGCACCCGCTGCAGTTCTCCGCCGGAAAGTGCGCCCAGAGGACGGTCGATCAGCTTGCCGCATTCCACCTCATTCAGATACCCTGCGGCCTTGGAACGGAAAGCCTTGCCGATCCCGAAAAACACCGGACGCCGCACCAGTCCCGAAGCCAGATATTCCAGCACGGTCAGCGGCATGTCACGGTCGAAAATCAGTTTCTGGGGAACATATCCGAACCTGGGCGGCTTCAAAGTGAAATCGCCGTCTGCCGATCCGAATTCTACGATGCCGGTGTGAGAAAGTTCGCCGAGGATAGTCCGGGTCAGGGTCGTTTTGCCGGCGCCGTTCGGTCCGACGATCGCCGTGCAGACGCCGCGCGGCACAGCTGCCGTGACGTTCTCCAGAATCGTCACGCTGCCGATCCGCACTCCAAGATCGCGGATCCGGATCGCACAATGTTTCGCACAATTGCAGCTGTGAATGTCGTGACTCATTTAGTCAATGCACCCCGGATTTTGTTCAGATTTTCCTTCATGGTGGCCAGGTAATGATCCTCCGGCGGATCATCCGGTCCGCCGGCCAGCGGATCCAGTTGGCAGATCCCGATGCCGCATTCTTTCGCCAGCGTCTTCGCGGTCTGCGCCGAATACTGCGGCTCGGTGAAGATCACCGCCACTTTTTTCTGCCGGATCGTCTCCACCAGTTTCCGCATTTCCGAGGCGGAAGGAGCGATCCCTTCCCCCTGGATCTCGGCAACGATCTTTAAATCCAGCAGCCGCGCCAGATAATCGAAAATGCCATGCTGGACCACCACCGTTTTTCCGCCGACGAGCTGTTTCAGTTTCGCCGTCTCGATGACCAGTTCGCGAAGTTTCGCATCGAAAGCTGCAGCGTTTTTCCGATATTCAGCAGCGTGTTCCGGATCGGCCTTGCAAAGTCCGTTCACGATATTTCCTACCATGCCCGATGCCGTGTCCGGTGAAGCGAAAAGATGCGGATTCACCTGATGGTGGTGATGGTGTCCTTCTTCGGCATGGCCGTGAGCATGTTTGCCGTGTTCGTGACCGTGGGAATGCTTGCCATGTTCATGACCGTGGGAATGCTTGCCATGTTCATGACCGCAGCTGCATTCCGATTCCAGAAAATCCAGTCCGGCGCAGGCATCGATCACAGGTGCTTTCGGATTCATTTTCTGCAGCGGACGGAGAACGAAATCATCCAGTCCGAGACCATTGCGCACCACGATCAGATTTTTCCGTCCCAGGCGGCGCATATCGGCAGGAGTCAGCACGTATTCATGAGGGCATCCGGTCCCGGCCGGGATCATCAGTTCCGTGCGGATATTTTTCACGCCGTTGGTGATTTCGCGAGTCAGCAGCCAGACCGGATAAGTCGTGCAGTTGATGTTCAGGAGATCCGCGGCGGATCCGAAGAGGGAGATCATCAGCAGCAGGACGGTCAGCAGTCGGTTCATCGCGACATCCTTTCTGCGACCAAATCAGGATGTGCGGAGAAGGGAAGAGGAGATTCGGAAAGCGCATTCATCATGCGAGCGTGGACGAGCTCGGACACCGGGGCCGGTTTTTTCTTGATTTCGAGGCGGTTTTCTGCAGTGGTGTAAAATGTCATCGTGTCAATTTTCTCGTTCTGCATTCAGTATTTTTTTCTCCTGTTGGCGGTAACGTAATACAGAGTATTATCATTTGCAAGTCAATAATCAAAAAAAATCAAGCATTTTTTGAATTTTTTTTCAGCAAGACAGAAAACGAGGCGGATTTTCGGCAGAATGCAGCACATTTTTTTTGCAGATGAAAACGAAAAAACGGATCAGCGGATTGAAAAACGAAAATTTCATGATATAATTACCCGGAAAAAACCAGCACGGAAGTGAGGTAAGAAATGCTGACAGTGAAACGCGATTTTCCTCTGGATACGATACAGTCCGGAGCGATGCTTGGAAACGGTAAAACCGGAGTCACGATCTGGGGCGGCGGGAACCGCTTGAACATTACCCTCGGATGTGCCGATCTGTGGGACCACCGCGGCGGCATGGAATGGACCCCGGAACAGTCTTTCGAAAACGTCCGCGCCGCGCTCGAATCGAGGGACGAAGCGAGGATGAAAGAACTCTTCGCATCGAATCAGTCCGGCACGGTCAGGCGTCCCTCGCTGATCCCCGTCGGAAGACTGGTGATCACCCTGCCGAAATCAGCCGTCCTGCTCCGCTACGAACAGGAGCTCGAACACGGTCTCACCCGGATCATTTATGATGTCGGAAACGGCTGGGAAAAAAGTCTGCTGTTCTATCCGGACATGTCAATGTATTCCGTGCTTGCCGGGTTCGGATTCGACTCGAAATTTTCTTTCAAACTGATATCATCGTGGGAGCTCTGCCAGAGCCGGTTTGCGGAGTTCAAGCTGAGCGAGCATGACCAGCTCGCCGAGCGTGGTTTCACCTCGCCTTCGAAGCAAGCCGGCACCGGTTGGGAAGGCTTCATCCAGCCGATGCCGGCCGATCCGTCATTCGCGATGTTCTACCGCCGCGGCACCAATTCTTTCACCCTCGGTTTCGAGCGCGGGATCACCGATCTCGAAAACGCTGCGGGAAACCTTGAGAAATTCGAAACGGTGAAGATCGAAGCGAAGGACTGGTGGGCGGATTACTGGCAGGACATGCCCTCGGTTTCGAGCGGCGATCCGGACCTTGACGAGCTCTATTGGCATGGGCTATACAAATACGGCATCATGACCAATCCCAGCGGGGCAGTACCAGGTCTGCAGGGGCCGTGGATCGAGGATGACCGGCTGCCTCCGTGGCAGGGCGATTATCATTTCAACATCAACATCCAGATGTGTCACATGCCGGGCTACAAGGCCGGCAAATTCGACAATCTCCGCAAGCTGTTCGACATGGTGCTTTCGTGGAAGGAAAAACTCCGGAGCAACGCCCGATTTTTTGCCGGTATCGACGATGGTTATCTGCTGCCGCACGCGGTGGATGACCGCTGCATCTGCATGGGCAGTTTCTGGAGCGGCACGATCGATCACGCCTGCTCCGCCTGGATCGCGATGATGATGTTCGATTACTGTGACTACACCGGCGATTTCGATTATCTGAAAGATCAGGTCTACGATTTCATGCTCGGCGTCTGGCGTGTTTACGAGGTCATGCTGGAAACCGGGCCGGACGGTGTTCCGTCGCTGCCGGTTTCGGTTTCGCCGGAATACCGCGACAGCAAAATCGATGCGTGGGGACGCAATGCGAGTTTTCAGCTGGCGGCGATCCATCGTCTGCTCCGCAATCTGATCCGTGCTGCCGAACTCCTCGGAAAGCAGCCGGAAGAACGGTGGCTCGAGATCGAACGGAAACTTCCATTGGCATCGATCTGCGATGGGGAGATCGCGATCTGGGACGGACTGCTGCTCGAAGAAAGTCATCGGCATCATTCGCACCTCGCGGCGATCTGTCCGTTCGATGTGATCGATCCGTTATCGGACGAATGGAGGAAAATCATTTCGGCCAGCATCAGCCGCTGGGTCAAAAAAGGAATGGGACAATGGACCGGCTGGTGCATGTCCTGGGCATCGCAGATCCACACCCGGATCGGCAACGGCGACATGGCCGGACTTCTGCTCCGGATCTGGAAGGAAATGTTCACCAATCCCGGCGGCGGTTCCCTGCACGACAGTCATTCCCGCGGCTTTACAGTTTTCGCCAACATCCGCGGCGAAATCATGCAGATGGACGGCTGCATGGGCACGGTCAACGCGATCCAAGACCGGTTCCTCTTCAGCAGCGATGGTGTTCTACGTGTCTTTTTCGGCTTCGGAAAACGGATCAGAAATATCGCCTTTTCGAGGATGTTCGCGCCGGGCGGACTGCGGATCAGCGGACGAATCGAAAATGATGGAACGATCCGGCTGACCGCCGAAGCTTCACGCGATGTCACGCTGCGGATCCAGACTCCGACCAGTCCGGTTTTCGAACGCAGGATGACAGCCGGTGAAAAACTGGATCTGATCCAGCCGGAAGACATCCTGATCCCGGAAGACTGATAAGGAAGGAATACGGAATGGAAATCACCGTCGTGACAGACCTTCAGGATGAACCCGGCTTCACCTCGGAATTCGGATTGTCTCTGCTGCTCCGGACCGCTTCCGGCGAATATCTGTTCGACACCGGCGCGGGAACGGCGCTGGAACCGAATCTGCGTCAGCTCGGGTTCAGCACGGGATCAGTCCGGCAGGTAATTCTGTCGCACGGTCATTACGATCACACCGGCGGACTGGCCTCGCTCCAGCCTGAAAAGATCTGGTGCTGTCCCGGTATCATGGAAGGCCATTACAGCCTGCCTGACGACCGGACGGTCCATGATATTTCCATGCCGGAAAAAACCTGCGCGGTATTGAAAAAAGCCGCAATCGGATGGATCGGGAATTTTCAGCCGATCGCTCCGGATCTGTTTCTGACGGGCCCCATTCCACGGCATTCCGGAGAAGACTGCGGCGGACTTTTTTTTCACGACGAAAACTGCACGGTTCCAGATGACATTCCGGAAGAACAATCGCTGCTGTCTGCGGACGGCATCCTGATCACCGGATGCTGTCATGCCGGCATCATCAACACCATCGGTCATTGCTGGAAACATCATCCGGAAATCGCTATCCGCGCGGTAGTCGGCGGACTGCATCTGCGCCATGCGGATGCGGAAAGACTCGAACGGAC
>SUWI01000341.1 GCA_015061565.1 Lentisphaerota bacterium | reverse complement strand
AACGACGATTATCCGCTGGACAAGGTCATTTCCGCGGCATTTCAGGAGCCGGCTCCCGATCTCATGGTTGTAGACATGAAAGCCGGGACCAGCCGCAGTTCGATGGAATGGTTCGCCGCAGTTCCGTGGAGCGACCTGCTGGCAAAGGCGGACATCTGCATTCTCTGTTCGGTTACGGTCGACCCCGATGCTTCCCGCACGCTCAGCCCCTGGCTGGTCTACTTTGAAGGTCTGGACATTCCGGTCGAATATATCATCGTCAAAAATGCCAAAGACGGCAGGGATTTTTCTTTCTATGAAAGCCTGATTCCCGACTGTCTGGCAGATTTGAAGCAATGCCTGCACACGGAAATCTTTTTTCCCGCACTGGACAAGAATTATATTTCGATTCTCAACAATTCCAAACTCACGCTGAAAGCGGCGATCACAACGGACCGGACCAAAACCTCTCTGAGAACGGTGATGGCACAAGCCCGGCTGATGAACTTTTACCATGCATGCACCGATCCTCTGATCGAGCTCATGGCGCGATGGATTCCCGAGGCGGAACGGACTGAAAAACAAAGAAACGCCATCAATCAGACAATCAAAAGAACCCAGATCCGAAACGGAATTCTGGTGAAATAACCCAACAAGAAAGGAAGAAAAAATGGCAAAGCCAAAACCCCTGATGACGCCCGAACAACAGAAAATGTTCAAAAAGGCGGTCGCCGAAAAAGCAATTCCGGCGATGAAGTATGAAGATTACTGCAAAATTACACCCGAGGAGGCGGGAAAGATGCTCAAAGCAGTCGCAGACAAAGTTGATTTCAACGCAGAAAAGACACCCGAACAAAGCAAAGCCCCGGAGATTCCGGAGAAAGGACCGGAAAGGAAAGCACCGGAAATCAAAGACCCGGACTCTCCGGCCACCAAATTCCAGAAACGCGCTTTGTCCGAAGCGGTCAAGGCCGGACACATGGAAGCTCTGCCCGAAGAACAGTGGAAAGCCCTGACCAAAGGGGAAGCCAGCAAGATTATCACCGAACTCCATGCGAAACAGCCGCCCGCACCGGCCACCGAATCCCAGATGAAGGAAATCGAAAAACTGGTCAAAGACGGCCGAATCTATCCTATGAAAACGGAGACCTTCAATTCGCTTTCCAAGGACAAGGCATCGACTCTGATCGGCATCGGAAGGATGAACCAGGGAAACAATATCCGGGTGGAAGGTTACGATCCCGACTATGTTTCCAGACGCAACCAGCCGATGACAGAGGAACAGAAGACCGAACTCAAACGGCTGGTCGCAGAAAACCGACTGAACCCGATTTCTCGGGACAAATGGCAAGATATGACCCAGGGCGATGCCGGAAAACTGATTTATGTCGGTCAGCAGCGTGAGGCAGCGAACGAACTTGCGCCCGAACGAGATCGGACACACGAACGGGAAAATGCGCCGGAACCTGAAAAGAACGTCCCGAAAAGGCCTGCGCCGTCCCGTGCGGACGATATGCCCATGTAAGACTTGAACAGGAAGGTGCATAATGGAAAAAGAAAAGACATCTCAGGAACAGGCCGGCGTGGAAACGGCGGTGCAGGATTTTATCCGTTTTTTGCCGGAGGAAAAACGCGATGACTACGAATTGATGCTTCGCCGTTGCAATTTCCATGAACCAACCGAACCGATGTTCCCCATTATGCTCTTCCTGCTCTTTTTCCAGGAATCGGTCAGCGAAAATGTGGACCGGATCGAGGATTCCATCGGCGAGATGAAATCCGTTCTGCCCCAGCAATGGAAAGCGGGGAAACCCCGGATATTCCTGTTTTTGCTGATCGCTTTGACGATCGTCAATCTGGTGCTGCTCGGCTGCGGAGTATTTCATCGGATTTCCCCGCTGGTAGAAAGCGCAGCCAAAGCCGCACCGGCATCACCGCACAGTGAACTGCAGCAAATCAACCGTTACTGGACTCGAAAATTGTCGGAAAAACCGGAAAACCGGCAGTCCGGTCCCCTCAATGAAAAGTTTTTCGCCGTTATCGCCGTTGTCGGGGCCGTATCCGCCTGGATTCCCGTGATCTTCATATTGATGCAAAAATATCGTCCGTCCGGGGTAGGGCGGGACGGACATGTTTCCCTGATGCGGAATCTGTTCCGCCGTCTGCGGCGGCACAAAAAACAACCCAGCCATGCGGAGTAAATGAATCATGATGACTCCTGAACAAACCCAGCTTTTGAATAAGCTCCAATTGATCGGGCATCCGGCAGTTGCCGATGTCAGTCCGCTGACCATGTCGCAGGAAGAAGCCTGCGACTTTTTCAAGCAGAATCTCCCCATTTTGGAATATCAGACCGCTGTTGCAATCAAGCCAAATCGCGAAACGGAAGAAAAAGTCTTCTGGGGCATGAACGAATACGACTGCAAAAAACAGATCGACCGCTGGATCGACGAAAACGGTTATACGCTGGATCACCGCCCGAATCCCTATTTCGGTTCCGGTGAAGACTGGCTCAAATACTTCAAACAGCCCATATCCCAAGTGAATCTGAAAAGTCTGGAAAAGCATTTTGACGAATGGGAAATCAAAATTCCCAAGGAAACAAGAGAAATTCCCGATGGCGACAAGGTCAGGAAAGAAACCTTTTCCCGACTTGAACTCGGATTTGACGATGTCGATCCTGCGAAACTGGAATTTGCCGTTGAAAAGCAGAAAGCCCGCGAATATGCTGAACTGCATCGGATCACGCCCGAACAGAGAGTCGAGATCAAAGCACTGCAAGCTGCGGGGAAAGCGCCAGCTATTGACCGATCCGAATATCTGAAAATGGACCGACATGCCGCCGAAGAATACCTCTCGAAGTATCGGGACACCCCGGAAAATACGTTCGAGTCGGTTTCCTATGAGAAGAAAAAGACTCCGGCAAAGACCGAGGCGTTCCCCGAATACCGTCCGGCCAACCTGATCGGCAAACAGCCAGCAGATTATTTGCAGCGGTCCATCCTCCGGGATCTGGCGGAGGAAGGTCATATAGCTACGCCGGAGACAAAAAAGGAATTTCTGGATAAAATACAATATATAACTAAGGAACAAGCAGCAAAACTCATCGAAGGACGTGAAGATCTGCCTGCCGGAGCCAGACTGATCGAACAATGCCGAGCCTATTGTCGGTTCGGGCAGATTTACAACAGCCGGGATGTCAATACGATTGCGGATGTTCAGAAGTTGTATCAGACCAACCGGAGCTATGATTTTGATAAAAAAGCTGCATTGCGCGATTTGGTGGATGATGGGTTCATCACCAGTCCCGATGCCCAGGCTAAAATTGAGTTTCTTACTGAAAAGCAAGAAGATCTGCTGCTGGATCGCTATGGCGATGAGCTTGCCGGTCCCCGTGTCCGGGCTAAAATTATGGATTTGGTGTCGGATGGAGCCATTGGCGGACTGGAGGACGAGCATTTCCAAAGTTTGTCCGTTCGGGATGCCATGCATATCATTTCGCAAAACTCGGAAATATCCCGCTCAAAGAACGAAAGACCTGCCTCCGGAAAACAGAAAGAACTGCTTCAGAAGATGGAACAGCGCGGACAGATTGATTTGAGCAAAGTTAATATGGAAACACTTTCCGCGAGGAAAGCCCATGAACTGATTGATGCCAATATCCGAAACCAATTCGGCAACCTCAACGGTCCCGCAACCGAAAAACAGCGTCAGATGATTCGGGCTTTGGTCCGGGCGGGTGCCGCCTCGACCATCCCCGCCTCGGAATGGAAGAGTCTCACCAAGCAGCAGGCTTCCGCGATCATCAGCGCCGTTCCGGAGGAAAAACGCAAGGAAATCATGGCGAACCGTGCTGCCGAACGGACCGCACCCCCGGCATCACGGAAAGCGCCGGAAAGAGGTATCGAATGAGAGCGACTCCGTTACAGCGTTATGCCTTGCGGCTGCTTCTTGCCACCGGACACGATTGCGGGATCAGCCGTGACCACTGGACCACTTTGCAGCAGGATGAGGCTGAACGGCTGATGACTCCATTCGGCGGTCAGGATAAAATCATGCGGGAAACCAAACTGCCGGTCAAGCAGCCGGAACAGAAAATACAAATATCCAAAAAGACGGATTCCGATGCCCCGGTCCGT
>SUWI01000340.1 GCA_015061565.1 Lentisphaerota bacterium | reverse complement strand
ACCAGATCCTGATTGTCAGTATAAAAGTTAGACATGTTATGACTCCTCTCAGGCTTTGGCTTTGTAGGCTTTGATCATCATGGGGATGACACTGTTCAGGTCGCCGATGATGCCGTAATGCGCCACGGAGAAAATCGGAGCGGCCGGATCGGTGTTGACCGCGATGATCTTCTTGCTTTCGGTCATGCCGGCACGGTGCTGGACGGATCCGCTGATGCCGCAGGCGATGTAGAGTTTCGGACGGACCGTGACGCCCGTCTGGCCGACCTGATGGTCATGGTCGATCCAGCCGGCATCCACGGCCGCGCGCGAGGCGCCGACCTGTCCGCCGAGCACGTCGGCCAGCTGATGGATCAGCTTGAAGTTCTCTTTGGAGCCGACACCGTAGCCGCCGGCCACAATGATCTGCGCCGCTTTCAGGTTGACGCTCTTTTCCTGACGCACGCGTTCGATTACTTTCACCACGGTCTCCTGCGCGGTGAGGGCCACTTTCACGCGTTCGATCTCGCCTTTCCGCGAGGTGTCGGGCGTATCCATTTTCATCACGCCTTCACGAACGGTGACCATCTGGGGATCGTCCCAGGTGTTCACGATCGTGGCGATGATGTTGCCGCCGAAGGCCGGACGGATCTGCATCAGCTTGTTGGCATAGAATTTATTGTTGACCTTGTCGTCGAAATCATCGATCTTGAGGTCGGTGCAGTCGGCGGTAAGGCCGGCGAGCTTTTCCGAGGCGATGCGGGGCGCCAGTTCGCGGCCCTTCATCGTCGCTCCGAACATCAGGATATTCGGATGCTTTTCCCGGATCAGGTCCATGATGACCTTGGCATAGGGCAGGACCGTGAAGGGTTCCAGACGGGGATCTTCCGCGAGGATGACTTTATCGCAGCCGTAGCTGAACAGCGTGGCGCAGCACTGCTCCACCTTGTTGCCGAGGAGCACGGCTTCCAGTTTCACATTGAGCTTGGCGGCGAGTTCCGCGCCTTTGCTGACGAGTTCGAGACTGACATCGGCGATCTTGCCGCCTTCCTGCTCGACGAAAACCCAGACGTTACCAATATTGGACATGGCTCACCCCAGTGTATGATCTTCAATAAGTTCACGGACAAGATCGCCCACGCCGGCTTCGGTCGGTTCGATCTTTTTGAAATCTCCCGCGGTCAGGACCACGCTCATGATCTGCTTGACGTTGGTCGGAGAACCGGCTTTGCCGCAGCGTTTCGGATCCGCTTCCACGTCGGCGGCGCTCCATTCCCGGATGACCAGGCCTTTTTTCTCGCTCTGGCCGATGACATCGTCAGCCGCGCCGGCGGCTTTGAATTCGGACGGCGTTTTGGCTTTCTTGTATTTCATGATCCGCGCGGCGTTCTGCGGACGCGGTTCATTGGCGTCGATCACGGTCAGCAGCACGGGCGTCGGAGCTTCGAGGATCTCATAGCCGCCTTCGATCGCGCGTTTGGCCCGGATGGTCTTGCCTTCCAGGGAAATGACTTCTTCCACATAGGAGAACTGCGGGATTTTGAGTTTTTCGGCGATCTGCGGGCCGACCTGGGCGGTGTCGCCGTCAATGGCCTGGCGTCCGCACAGGATCAAATCGAAATCCCCGATTTTTTTCGCGCAGCAGCTCAGCGCATAGCTGGTCGCCAGCGTATCGGCTCCGCCAAGGATGCGGTCGGTCAGCAGCACGGCCTCATCCGCTCCCATGCACAGAGCCACGCGCAGAATGTCCGCCGCTTTCGGCAGACCCATGGTCGCGGCCACCACCTTGGCGCCGTAACGGTCTTTCAGCTGCAGCGCCAATTCCAGCGCATTCAGGTCTTCAGGATTGAAAATTGCAGGAAGCGCCGCACGGTTGATAGTGCCGTCCGGTTTCATCGCTTCGCCCGTCACATTCTTCGTGTCAGGCACCTGCTTGACAAAAACGATGATTTTGTAACTCACTGGCTGCTCCTTACTTATTATTTTGATTTTATAGTGAGAAAATAAATTTCAGCCTTTCAATACCCGTTCCGTTCCCGGAATCCGGTCATTATTCCTCATAATTTAGCACAAATTACAGAAAAATCAAGATTGTTTTCGATTTTGGAAGAAAAAAAGCTCCGCTGTCAGCGACGTAAAAGATGAAGTTTGAAAACGGCAGCTTGAAACTCACTCCTTTGGTTCCATCAGTCCCGATAAAAAAGCCGGAATTTTATTAATTGGTTCCATTGACGGTTTGAGATTTTGTTGTAAATTTAAATATGAATGGTTAGAATCATGGTGCCATGTATGACGAAGAAACTGACAGCGAAAGAAAAGATCCTGGATCTGATCAATGCAGGCAGGACCACGAAAAACCGTCTGCCCGGCGAACGGGAACTTGCGGAACTGTTCCAGGTCGGCCGCAATACCATCCGTGCCGCACTTGCGGAATTGGAGGCGGAAGGCTGGATCGGACGTTTCCGCAAGAAAGGCACTTTGATCCTTCGCCGTTCCGAAATTCCGGACCGCGGTCTGGCCGGCATGATCCTCCGGACTTCAGGCCATCTCTTCGAGGACCGTCACCACTATCTGCTGACCGGATTCATCAATGCGGGTTATTCCGTGCAGAGTGTCAGTATCTGCCCGATTGTCCGGGATCGGTACAAAACGAACCGTTCGGTAGAATTTGCCATCGCCAAACTGCTGAAAGCCGGTCCGAAAGTCCTGATAGTCGACTGTTATATCCATTCCCGCATTCTGCATTTGGATGGGATCCACAAGCTGCATCCGATCCTGCTGGATTTTTGCGATTCCGAGTGTCAGCGCCAGGCTACCGGCATATTTGTCGATTACCGGAAGGCCGGATATCTGGCGGGCAGATACCTGACGGACCGCGGCTGCCGCAGGCCGGTTTTGTTTTCCAATTTCGTGCCGCCCATCGTGCGTTTCAATCCCGACTCGTATGGACATCATCGGAATAAAATGCTGATCGAAGGTTTCCGGCAGGCCGCCGCCGAAGCCGGGCTCGACCCTGAAACCGCCGTTATCGACGGCGCTTCTGCGAACCTGGCGGCACATAAACGGCTGCTTTCTATGCTGAGTTCCAATATCCGGATTTTTCCGGACGGTTTCTGCGGCGGAACGGACCATCTGACGGTGCAATTCATGAAAAACCTGCTGGAAAACCGGGGCGGGATCCCGAAAGATATCGTGCTGGCCGGCATCGGAAACACGCCATGGAGCCAGGATTCGGCCATTTATCCCTTCACCTCGGTCGATATGAACCTGGAAGAAATGGCGAAAATGGCGGACCGCCAGGCCGAATTGCCGCCGGAACAGCGGCAGGACATCTTCATCGAACCGAAATTGATCATTCGCGAACATAAAATGAAAGGACTCAAGAATGAAAAAGCAAATTGAACCGAAGAACTTCCCGCAGGACAATGAAAAAAAGGCGCCGGATCTCTCATCATTGAAAGGTAAAATGCCGAGCTTTTTTACCCTGATAGAGCTCCTCGTGGTGATTGCAATCATCGCGATCCTGGCGGCGATGCTGCTGCCGGCGTTGAACAAAGCGCGGGACATGGCCAGGAAAACCTCCTGCATCAATAACCTCAAAACCATCGGGAACGGTGTGGTCCTTTATGCCGGAGACAACCGGGAATCCCTGCCGACCCGGTCCAATGCCTATCCCAGGACCGGTTCACAACGTTCGGTATTGCTTCTGCATCCTTATATCGGCGGGGCGCCATGGACTTGTCCTTCCCAGGGACAGACTTTCAAATCCTGGACTCATTCCGGATACAAGCTCAAGGAACAGTCGATCGGCGTCGATATCGGACTCGGCGGTTTTATCACTTCGGCGGTCAAATTCCGTCCGCTGCGCTTTACCGATCTGAAGCAGCCGGGCCGGGTCGTGTATGCGGCCGACCGGGCACAGCCGGTGGTCAGCGGGATCAATGATTGGAATTACAACACCTGCGCCTTCAAAACCTATGACGGCCGCCGCGATTATTTTGCCCGTCATCTCGGAACGTTCAATGCCGTTTCGCTGGATATCGCAGTCCATTCCTTCCGGGCCGGACCTTATATTACCGCATACAGCAACCGCTCCCCGGATTTTGACCGGTTCGTGTCGCCCTATCCGTTCTCGAAATGGAAAATGACCTGGTGACCGGGTCC
>SUWI01000339.1 GCA_015061565.1 Lentisphaerota bacterium | reverse complement strand
AGCCGGGCGACTTCTTCGTCCAGTTCCTTCGGCAAGGTATAAACTTCTTTCTTGAGTTTTTCGCTGGCGATCTTGATCTGCGCGAGCGTCTGGTTGGTGAACGAGCAGCTCATGACGAAACTGGGATGTCCGGTGGCGCAGCCGAGGTTGACCAGACGGCCTTCCGCGAGCAGGAAAATGCTGTGTCCGTCGGGGAACGTGTATTTGTGGACCGGGCATTCGCTGCCTTTGATCTGGGTGATTTTCACGCCTTTGTATGCCTTCAGATCGGCGACTTTGATCTCGTTGTCGAAGTGGCCGATGTTGCAGACGATGGCCTGATCCTTCATCTTCGCCATGTGTTCGGCGGTGATGATGTCGCAGTTGCCGGTGGTGGTCACGAAAATATCGGCGTAGGGGAGGGCGTCTTCCACGGTCACGACCTGGAGCCCGGCCATGTAAGCCTGCAGGGCACAGATCGGGTCGATCTCGGTCACGACCACGCGGGCGCGTTCATTCTTCATGGCTTCGGCGCAGCCTTTGCCGACGTCGCCGTAACCGCAGATGCAGACCGCTTTGCCGGCGATCATCACGTCCAGTGCGCGTTTGATGCCGTCGGGCAGGGAGTGGCGGCAGCCGTAGATATTGTCGAACTTGGATTTGGTCACGGAATCATTGACGTTGATCGCGGGGAAGAGCAGTTCCTTGCGGGCGGCGAGTTGGATCAGCCGATGGACGCCCGTGGTGGTTTCCTCGGAAACGCCGCGCACCTTGGCGGCGACTTTCTTCCAGTGGCCGGGATTTTCTTTCAGGATACGCTTGAGCAGTTTGCAGATGACCGCCTCTTCTTCGCTGGAGGGTTTCTTGTCCAGGATCTTCGGATTCTGCTCTGCTTTGACGCCCAGATGGATCAGCAGCGTGGCATCGCCGCCGTCGTCGACGATCTGATCGGGTCCGGAGCCGTCCGGCCAGGTCATGGCGCGGTAGGTGCAGTCCCAGTATTCCTCCAGCGTTTCACCTTTCCAGGCGAACACCGGAATGCCGCGTTTGGCGATTGCTGCGGCGGCATGATCCTGCGTGGAGAAAATGTTGCAGGAAGCCCAGCGGACATCCGCGCCGAGCTCAGCGAGCGTTTCGATCAGTGCGGCGGTCTGGATGGTCATGTGCAGACTGCCCATGATCTTGACGCCTTTCAGCGGTTTTTTCTTCCCGTATTTTTCGCGGGCGGCCATCAGACCGGGCATTTCCTTTTCGGCAATGTCCAGTTCCTTGCGGCCGAAATCGGCCAGACCGATGTCTTTGACCTTGTAATCGCAGAATGCTTTTTTGCTTTTAGCCATGGTGAATATCCTTATTTTTGATTGAATTGAGCTTTGATGGAATCCCAGCGGTTGGTGGGGATCTCGGCGCCGATGACCTGCACGATCTCGGCTCCGAGGATGGCGCCGAGTTCGCCGGCCCGCTGCAGTCCGAGACCGTTCAGCCAGCCGTAAAGGAACCCTGCCTGCCAGAGGTCGCCGGCGCCGGTGGTATCCACTGCGTTGACGATTTTCGGGGCGATCCGGCAGACTTCCCCGCCCTGTTTCAGGAGCGAGCCCTTCTTGCCGAGTTTGACCGCCGCCGTGGAACAGACGGAGCCCAGTTGTTCCGCCGCTTTTTCCGGTTCGAAATGGTCCGCTCCGCAAAATTCGCGTGCTTCGTCTTCATTGGCGAAAATGATGTCCACATACTTATCCATGAGCGCTTCGATCTCTTTGCGGAAGATCCGCACGACCTCGAACGAGGAGAAATCGAAACTGACGGTGCAGCCTGCCTCTTTCGCCAGCTGCATGGTTTTGTCCAGCACGCCGGGCAGGAACAGCATATAGCCTTCCGCATGTAGATGGGTGATGCCGTCGAAGTCCGCAGCGGTGATTTCATCGGGGGTCAGCGTCGAGGATGCGCCCAGATGGGACCGCATGGTGCGTTCCGAATCGGGCGTGATCAGGCTTACGCAAGTCGCCGTCGGTTCACTGCTGCTGAACCGGAAGCGGGAAATATCGCCGCCGGCGGCAGCGTAGGCATTCCGGTAGAAATCGCCGTCGGCATCCTGTCCGACTTTTCCCAGAAACGAGGTGGTCATTCCAAGAGAAGTCAGGGCGGAGATGGTATTGAAAGCCGATCCGCCGATGGCTTTTTTCAGCTTGCCGGCAGGAAACGAATCGATCAGTTTTTTCTGTTCCTCGGCATCCAGCATCCCCATGCCGCCTTTTTCTCCGGCGACGCGGGACGCGAGAAAGGAATCATCGACCTGAACCAGCAGATCCAGGATCGGACTGCCGAGTCCCAATACTTTCACACTGTTCATCGACAGCCGTTCTCCGCTTATTTCTTTTTGCCTTTGGCGGCTTTTTTGGCCGTTTTCTTTTTGGCGGCCTGGTGCTCTTCTTCACAGCAGCCGCAATCGCATTCGCAGTCGCAGTATTTGCGGGCTTCATCGATCAGGGCATCGACCTTGTCGGTCTTTTCCCACGGGAAGATATCGCGTCCGAAATGGCCGTAGGAAGCGGTCTGGCGATACGACCAGCCTTTCGGATTTTTGAGCTTGAGCTGACGGATGATGCCGGCCGGAGTCATGTCGAAGACCTGGCGGACGATCTTTTCGAGCACGGTGTCGTCGTCGAACACGCCGGTGTGATAGGTGTCGACGTTGACCGAGATCGGATCCGCCACGCCGATGGCGTAAGCAAGCTGGATCTCGCACTTGTCGGCCAGTCCGGCCGCCACCAGGTTTTTGGCGATGTAACGGCCCATGTATGCCGCGGAACGGTCGACCTTGGAGGGATCCTTGCCGGAGAACGCGCCGCCGCCGTGCGAGCCGACGCCGCCGTAGGTGTCAACGATGATCTTGCGTCCCGTCAGACCCGTGTCGCCGTTCGGTCCGCCGATCACAAAACGCCCGGTCGGATTGATGTGATATTTGATCTTGCCTTTGAGCAGTCCGGCGGGGATCACCTTCTTCACTACATCCTTGACCAGTTTTTCGAGCTGTTCCTTCTTCATTTCGGGCGTGTGCTGATGGGAGACCACGATGGTGTCGATCGCCACGGGCACACCGTCTTTGTAATGGATCGAGACCTGGCTCTTGGCATCGGGACGCAGGAAAGCATATTTCTTCGGCTGGGTCTTGCGCAGCCGGGCGAGTTCGGCGACGATCTTGTGAGCGTAGAGGATGGGGGCGGGCATCAGTTCTTTGGTCTCATTGCTGGCATAACCGAACATCATGCCCTGGTCGCCGGCGCCCTGTTCCTTGTGCAGCCCCTGTCCCTCGGTCACGCCCTGCGAGATATCGCCGGACTGTGCGTGGATGCTCACGAACACTTTGCAGCTTTCCGCGGAGAATCCGATATCGCTGCTGGTATAGCCGATGTCGGCAACCACGCCGCGTGCGATCTGTTCCCAGTTCACTTTCGCCTTGGTGGTGATCTCGCCGGAAATCACTATCAGGTCGGTCGTCGCCAGCGTTTCGCAGGCAACGCGGCTGTTCGGATCCTGCGCCAGGCAGGCGTCCAGGATCGCATCCGAGATCTGGTCGCAGACTTTGTCGGGATGTCCTTCCGATACGGATTCCGAGGTGAAGATGTGATCGGCAGTGATTTTGCTCATTTTTCCTTTTCCTTATTTTTTTTATTAAAAAGTTCAACTTCTTTTCAATCTATCTCCATAATATACAGCATTTCGCGAAGATTGTCAATAAAATTCAGCATAATTATAAAAAAAAAGGTAATTGCAGCGGTCAGCAGCTGTTGAAATACCCGGCCGGCAGGATATATAACCCGAATGAGCAGGATCGGGCTGACTGCCGGCGGGGCAGGGGAAGGGGAGCCGGTCTTACTGTTCCAGTTCCGCCGCGATTTTTTCACGGACTTTCAGCAGCATCTGATGATCCGTCGGGTTTTCCAGCGGATCGGAAAGGAACGGGGCGATGGTTTTGAGCACATAGGCACGTCCCTTCTTCGCCTCCAGCAGTTTCAGATAATCGAAATCTTCGATTCCGTCCCGGATCTGCCACGCCCGCAGCGAGGGGACCACGCCGCCTTTGCCCCGATACGGCGGATAGAAGATCGTCGCAAACGGTTCGGAATATTTGGTCCCCAGTTCGGTCCACGGATCGAACGGCTTGCCTTTGGG
>SUWI01000338.1 GCA_015061565.1 Lentisphaerota bacterium | reverse complement strand
ATATGGTAATTGGTCAGGATATGGCCTTTTTCATTGACGAAGAAACCGGACCCCTGCCCCGTGGAGATCTTTTCGCGGGAGGGATAATAATAGTCATGAAGCCGGTCATACATGCCGCCGCGCCGCCAGGTCCGGACCGTGCGGCCGGTGCGGATGACCACGACCGACGGCATGCTCTGTTCGGCAATACGGGAAAAATCATTCTGGAGCGTCTTCGCATCGGGCACGGTATAGCGCGGGGGCATCACGACCGGCGCGGGCACGGGAGCCGCCGCAGCCCGGACCTTCTTCCCGTCGGGACGATGATAGATCCCGGAAAGGATCCAGACAATGGACAGCAGCGAAACGATAACGACCACCCGGGCGGCGGTCTTCAGCAAATTCACCAGTTTCATATCGGCACCTCCTCTACATTTCAATATAAAAGACCGCAAAAAAAGCAGAATGTTCCATGGGATCCGAAACTTTGGAGGAAATCTTGCAATCTTTTCAAAGCGGAGTATATTACAGGCGGAAAGGCGGGAAAGATGACAGAAGACGATCCATTGAAGGAGTTGAACGAGGAACAGCGTCTGGCGGTGACCGCCACGGAAGGATTTGTCCGCGTGGTGGCCGGGGCCGGTTCGGGCAAGACCCGCGCGCTGACCCACCGGTTCGCATTCCTGGTCAACGAATTGGGCATCCCGCCCGGCAATATCCTGTGCGTCACGTTCACCAACAAGGCCGCCAACGAAATGCGACAGCGGATCCACAACCTGATCGGCGACAACGATACGGGTTACATCAACACGTTCCACGGATTCTGCGTTTCCATCCTGCAGGAGGACAGCCATGCGGTGCAGTATCCGAAAAGTTTTCTGGTGCTGGACAACAGCGACATCGACGCCATGCTGCGGATCATCTACGAGGAACGCGGCCTGACTTTGCGCGACAAGACTTTTTCCAACGCGCGGGACATGATCGAGATCCAGAAACTCTTCCGCAAGCCGGATTATTACCTGGACCTGATCCAGATGCCGCTGAACGCGCTGCATGAGAAATATCTGCAGGCCGACAACACCGACGACATCATTTTCTACGGCTATCTGTATCAGGAGAAAAAATGCTTCGCGCTGGATTACAACGACCTGATCAAATTTTCGCTGTATATTTTTGCGCGGAATGAGGCGATCCGGCTGAAATGGCAGCAGCGGCTGGAATATATCATGATCGACGAATTCCAGGATATCGACGCGCTGCAGTATGAGCTGATGGAAGTGCTGTGCGCCTATCATAAAAACCTGTTCATCGTGGGCGATCCGGACCAGACGATCTACACCTGGCGCGGCGCGAATGTCAAATATCTGCTGGACTTCGACCGGCATTTCCCGGAGGTGCAGACGATCATGATGCTGAAGAACTACCGTTCCACGCCGCAGATCCTGGCGGCGGCGAATTCGCTGATCGGGAAAAACCGGAACCGGATCAAAAAAGACCTGGCCGCAACGCTGCCGGGCGGCGGTCCGGTGATGTTCCATTTCGCCGTGAACACGGACAAGGAAGCGGCGTGGATCGTCTCCCAGATCAAAGAACAGCACAAGCAGAAGATCCCCTACAGGGAGATGACACTGCTCTACCGGGCGCATTACGTGACCCGCCCGCTGGAAGAAGCGCTGCTGAAAGCGAAGATCCCCTACCGGATCTACAGCGGGATCCAGTTCTTCGCCCGGGCGGAGATCAAGGACGCGCTGAGCTATCTGCGCATGGTCATCCTGCAGGACGACCTGTCCTTCCGGCGGATCGTGAATCTGCCGAAACGGAACCTGGGGATCCGGCGGATGGAATTTCTGGAAAAATATGCCGCGGAAAACCATTGTCCGCTGTATCAGGCTCTGAAGAACACGCTCGACCATGAAATTTTCCGGGGGACGAAAGCGAAAGAGTTTGTGGATCTGATCGAAGCGTTTTCGACCGGAGCGCATGACCGGCCGACCTCGGAACTGCTCTCGGTGCTGCTCAACGAAAGCGGCTACGAGGTCATGCTCCGGACGGAAGGCAGTCAGGAGCGGCTGGACAATCTGGCGGAACTCAAACAGTCGATCTACGAATACGAGACGATGTGCGGCGAAGAAGCCACGCCGGAACATTATCTGGCGCACGTGGCCATGTTCACTGCCACGGACACGGACGACAGCGGCGACCGGGTCAAGCTCATGACGGTCCATGCGGCCAAGGGGCTGGAATTTCCCCTGGTGTTCCTGTGCGGCATGAACGAGGGGATCTTCCCCTCGCGCAAGATCCGCGACCAGCACGGCATGGAAGAGGAACGGCGGCTGGCGTTCGTGGCCATGACCCGGGCGGAAAAACGGCTGTTCCTTTCGGCCGCGGCGGGACGGAATTTCGACGGTTCGCCGCGCTATCCTTCGCGGTTCGTGCTGGATATCGATCCCCCGCTGGTGGAATATACGCAGAAACTTTCCGACAGTCTGATCGCCGACACGCGGGAATATATCCGGGGGAACCGGCTGCACCTGAATACGGCCCAGTCCGCCGCCGGTTTTGCGAAAGGGACCCGGGTCCGCCATGAATATCTGGGGGAAGGAACCGTCCTGAAAGTCGATCAGGATCACAGCAATTATCTGATCAAATTCGATAAAATCGCCACGCCGCGTTCGATCGCGTTCCGGGTGAAACTCACCGCAATCTGAAAAAAGGAATTACATAAATGAGCTTTCATTTCAATCCCGTCATGGTCAAGGCCGCCCTGCTGCTGGTCTGCTCGAATCTGTTTATGACTTTCGCCTGGTACGGCCACCTGAAGAACATGTCGTCGAAACCATGGTGGATCGCGGCGCTGGTCAGCTGGGGGATCGCGCTGTTCGAATATCTGATCCAGGTGCCGGCGAACCGGATCGGCTTTCAGGCGATGTCGCTGGCGCAGCTGAAGATCCTGCAGGAAGTGATCACGCTTTCGGTGTTCGTGCCGTTCTCGATCATCTACATGAAAGAGGGATTCAAGCTGGATTTCATCTGGGCGGGCCTCTGCCTGGTCGGCGCGGTCTATTTCATGTTCCGCTCGTGAACGGGAAACCGGCATGAACCGCGGCAAGCCCCAGAAATTCGATCAGCTGGCAGGGAAGATCCGGCTGCTGACCGGTCCGGACGGCGGGAAACTGCCCTCGGAACGGGAACTGGCGCGCCGTTTCGGATGCAGCCATCTGACCGTGCGCAAAGCCCTGAAAAATCTGGCCGCTTCGGATGCGGTCCACGCCGTCCCGGGCAAGGGCTGGTATGCCGGGCCGGACGATTCCCCGCGCGGCATGGCCGATCAGATCGGGTTCATGTTTCCGGATGATGAAATATTCTATTACCGCATCTTCGCCCAGGTCGAACGGGTCACCGCCTCCAACGGACTGCATCCGGTGGTGCATCTGACCGGCGGTTCCGTGGAAAAGGAAAACCGGCTGCTGGACTATTTCGAACAGCTGCATGTCCAGGCGCTGATTGCCGTCCCGAACCGGCTCTGCGCGGAACATTACCGGCACCTGAAGATACCCGTCCTGTTTTTCGACATGCGGCTGCCCGAGCTGGAAATCCCGCAGATCGTTTCCGACGACCACTCCGGCGCGCAGACCGCGGTGGAACAGCTGATCAGCCTCGGACATGTCCGGATCGCCCACATCGGCAGCGAATACGACTATACCGGCGAACAGCGTCTGAACGGCTATCTGGATGCGCTTCGCAAATATGGCATTGCAGGACGGAAACAGCTGATCAAAATGCGTTATCCCAGCCGCGAATGGGGCTATCACGCCGCGCGGGAACTGTTCGAATTAAAACGTCCGCCGACGGCTATTTTCTGCGCCAACGACACGATCGCGGCGGGCGTGGTGAATTTCTGCGCCGACCGCGGCATCGGCATCCCCGAGCAGCTTTCGGTCGTCGGTTTCGGCAATACCCAGACGGCGGAATATCTCAACTTGAGCAGTGTCAGTCAGAATCAGAACAAAATCTCCTGTGCGATCTGCACCAATCTCGGCAAGCTGCTGAAGCGGGAAGAGATCCCGCCGCTGACGGTCATCCCCACCACTTACATCGCCCGCCAATCCGTGCAAGCTTGCGGCAGAGTCAGGAAACGGTAACGCTTTCCTGTAATACCCGGCGGGTTTCAGCAGATCG
>SUWI01000337.1 GCA_015061565.1 Lentisphaerota bacterium | reverse complement strand
CTGGGAACCTTACCGTAATCCGGAGAAACTGCACTGGATCGAAAAAACGTTCCCGGTCGCTCCGCATAACGATGACAACATTGGGACAATTTACCGTCACGTCTACAATGCGATTCGCCTGGGTATTTCTTACAGGATCAAGGTCGCCGAATCGGTCGAAGTCGTCCGTGTCGCCGAACTGGTCCGGAGACAGAACCCCGAATTCCGGCATGTGCGCCTCATCCATATGGGAAGGTAAGGTCTGACGGTCATCTTCATTAGCGGTGAACGGAATGTCCTTGCGTCATTTCTTTGCCATCTTTATTTGATTTCCCCAACCCGGAAAGAGTCCATTATTTTTGCTTCCCCGGTTTGACATTGCCTGTTGGGGCGGTATATTATTTCATCCGGAAAGAGAACCAGAAAGGATTGATTGCTAGAAACAGAAAACGGAAAGATAACAATTTTGAATTGTCTTGAATAAGACTTTTTCAACAGAGTCCTCCTTAAAACCGCCAATTTTCAGTAGACACCTGTTGAAAGGGATGCACTTATGTTTTGTGCTGGCGTCCCTTTCACTGTCTACAAAGCGCTTGGCGGTGCTGAAGGAGGAGTGATTGGGGCGCCTCTTTATGAAACTTGGAATTACCGGCAGTCGGTCCATTACGCAATTTGACTTCATGCCATACTTTATGATGAAAGATAAAGACTTCCGCGCATTTTGCCGGAAGTATGGACTCGGCCGCAGGAGAATCACAAAAGTCATTACTGGCGGCGCAAAAGGGATCGATATGCTGGCTTTCCGGACCGCGGAATCGATCGGGATCCGGAACCGGCAATTTCTGCCGGACAGGAAGAAATTTCCCGGAAAGATGGTTCTGAAAGCATTTCAGGAACGAAACAGGCAGATCGTGGACAGTTGTGATGTCCTCCTGGCAGTCTGGGACGGCAAATCACACGGAACGAAAAACACGCTGGCTTACGCTCAAAGAGTCAATAAGCCAGCGTTTCTGATTCAAGTTACGGATTAATGGCACTCTGTTTGATTTGCCAGATTCTGTTCGTTTTCTGCAATATATTGGGATTGACCCCGAAAAATGCGGACTGTCAATGGGCGGCAGTGCCAAAAGTCATGATCGGCCTTTTGGCGTCTTGCGAAAGACCAAAATTGGTAACTTTTCGGTGGTTACTCTACGAGTAGCCACGCTCAAAATTCCCGATCTTGTCTTTTTCGCAATCCATCCAAAATTCTCAATCGGGGCTTTTGGCACTACCGCCTCAATGCGGGATTCTCCGCAAAGTAAGCATTTCTCCCACCCGGAAAGTTGATTTTGAGGATTTTGGCGTTATATTACGGGAAGAAATGATTCCCTAGTTCAACTTTTTTGACGGAGGTTTTTCGCAGACAACAAAACAATAACAAATTGATAGTCTGAAACAGGACTTTTCAACAATAATCTACCTTAAAACCGCCAATTTTGACAGAAAGCCTGCTTTCTGCTGTTAGAGAGTGATTGTTGAAAGGGTGCACTGGTTGTATTTTTGTGCTGGTGCCCCTTTTGCATTCTCTGACTGGTGCTTGGCGGTACCAAAGGTAGGTGTAAGGGGGGCACCTCTTTATGGCAAGGCTAACAAATTTTCTATGGTTTTCAGTTCTTTTAAGCGTTCTTTCCGCTTCGGAACCGGTCTTCATCCGGAATGCGAAGGATGCGGAAGCCTCGCCGTATGACAATCTTCTGGTCGGCGTTCCCTCATTTACTGATTATGTTGCCGACCGTCTGGGATTCTGCACCGGATTTTCCCGGAAGTTCCGTCAGCCGCTTTGGATTCAGTATCGTCTTACGGCTGAGGAAGTTCAAAACAAAATTGCCATCCGGAACAGTCGTTTTTATCCTGACAAGTTTATTCCGGAATCTGCCTCGCCGAAAGATTATACCCGGACCGGATTTGACCGTGGTCACATGGCTGCTGCGGCAGACATGCGCTGGTCGGAAGACGCCATGAAAGACTCTTTCGCCATGACCAATATCTCACCGCAGCACCCGGACTGCAACCGCAAAATCTGGAAAGACCTGGAAGAATTGACCCGGCGCTGGGCTCTCCGGGAAAAGGAGCTTTATGTCATTTGCGGCCCGTTGTTTTTTCAGGAAGGCATTGCGATCGGCAACGGAACGATCCCGGTTCCTCGTGCGTATTTCAGGATCATCTGTGACATGACACCGCCGCGGAAAATGATTGCGTTCATTGTCCCGAATCAGCCCTGCAGCAAGAGTTTGAAATCATTGGTGGTTTCCGTTGATCTGATTGAAGCCTTGACCGGTTATGATTTTTTCAGCCGTTTTCCTGCTGAGATCCAAAAAGAATTGCAGGAAGAATCCTGTTTTAAAAAGTGGGAATAAAAATTTCTGATCGGTTCGATTGTATCTGTAGCTTGTTGCCGCTACTGAAAATTATGTTGTTACTTGTTCGGATCATTTCCTCAATATCATTGAGAAGATCAACGACATTTCGGTGATTTCATTTATACGGACGCAGATAATTCTTTATGCAGAGATTGCGATTTTTGTCTTTTCATTTCCTGCATCTCCTTGCTATCAGGTGCGTTTGCTGTTTTGATGGATTCCATTTGCCGGGATTTCCCGCCCGGCACGGGATTGATTTTACTGCGGCTTCATCACATACGCCAGATCCAGTTCGTTTTCCGCAATCGCTCGGGAAATCATCTTTGCTGTTGACTGAATTGCTTCGGGCGTATCGCCGGAACAGTAGAACTCCGTCAGATAATCGAATTCCTGGTCCGGATATTTCGGCATCCCGGTCAAACGATCCACGTGTTCCGGTTTTCTTCCCCACAGATCGGGATTTCCGTTTTGCTGCCGGCCGATCAAATAACGTCTGGTCGGCAAGTTCACGATCTGATTGCGGTCGTCCCGTATAGCCTTGTTCAAGGCCGGGTCCACCAGCGGCAGGATCTGCGTAATGTCAACCGGATGTTTTTCATCCCGGTCAACGTTCACATAGTTATTGCATCCTTCCAGAATTTCGCCGCTGTATTCATCATAGCGGATGGACTCGAATTCGCCGACGATGTCCTCGATTTGCAAAAGCGACACCTTCGGATCATGCACCTTGATCCGGTAATCATCGTCATACAATGCCCGCCAGTGGCGGACCGTTACCTGTTTGCGGTTGAATCCGGCTTTTTTGAGCGCGTCATTCATTTTTTGAGCTGTTTCGTCCATGATTCTATTCCTCCTTAAAGTCTGCGTGGAATCGTTCTTCCGCAATTTTGCGGAGCATTTTATTGTATTCGACGGTGCATGACTTCAGCCATGTCAAGCTGGCGGAACTGATTTCGCCATCATGAACTTCCCGGCGGATGGCGGTGTCTTCATCTTGCTCATACCAATAGCCTTGCATTTCCAGTTTGAAATTGGTTCGCAGCCATTCCGCCAGTTTAAGTATGCAGAAAAACTTTTGGCATTTCGAATTGAAACAGGCACATATCAGTGTCGGAATAACAAATCAGATCAACGTATGATTATCTCTTTCTTCTCTGAAAATAAAATTCCTTTTGATAAACGCAAGATCGGTTCACTTATAGCGATTTATAAAAAATATCAAATAAGGAAAAAACAGTGATAAAATCCTCCTTCCATGTGTAAGGATTATTTTCTCAAATGGAATACGTTCAGATTAATCGTTGGCAGCAGATCGTATTGGAAAAGGGAATCCATATTGATATTTTAAGGGTATCTCTATTTATTCGAGGATAAATTGAGATGACGCTGGCAAAGGAATGCGAGAGGATGTACATTACAGCATCAATGACAGAAGGACAGGATGCTGAACGGATTATTTGACATAGACAATCGTCTGGATTATCTGACGGAGAACGGCGATATGCTGCCGCGCCTGAAAAAACTTGTGCCGTGGGAGAAATTCCGCAGTGATCTTGAGGTCATATACGACCATGAACGCAAGAGCAATGCCGGACGCAGACCATTTGATGTGGTGATGATGTTCAAGATCCTGATCCTGCAGTCGCTGTACAATCTGAGCGATGACGAGATGGAATATCAGATCATGGATCGGTTGAGTTTCATGCGTTTTCTGGATATGGCACTTGACAGCCGTGTTCCCGATGCGAAGACGATCCGGCTCTTCCGTTCGAAACTGGAGGAGCATAAGCTCATACGGAAG
>SUWI01000029.1 GCA_015061565.1 Lentisphaerota bacterium | reverse complement strand
AGTCAATTTTGTTCTTTGCGCCGCTTTCCCGTCGGCCGCAGTCGCGCCCGCCTCGCGGCTTCCTTGTGCAAGAACAAAATCGTTCAAGTAAAAAGAATTACAACCAAAAAGGAGTATGCAAAATGGCTGCTTGTGCAATCGCTTACGGATTCAAGGTTTACACCCGGAAGAACATCCGCAATCATGAAGAGGATTTCACCTGGATCGAAGATAACTGCTACCTGACCAACGGCGATTATGCCATGTTCGAAGAAATCATGGAAAATGAATTTTAACCCTCAACCAATAATCTAATAGGAAAGGACACAAACCATGAACACCGTCACCATCAAGAACCCGAACGAACCTGCAACCGATGCCCAGAAAAAAGTGATCGGACACGCTGTCAAACAGGGGGAATACCCCCGTTTTGAGGCTGACAAATGGCAGGCTCTGACCAAAGGCGAAGCCGCCGGAATCATCACGGAATTGCGCGGAGACAAGGAAATCCCCGCCAGCAATGCGCAGAAACGCAAGCTCGCCGACCTGATCCATCGCGGCTTCCGCAAGGGTCTGAAGCGCGAGACCTTTGCCAATCTGACCAGCGACATGGCGAAAAACATGATCTGGCACGCGGTCCAGCAGGAAAAGACCGGCAAAACCATCGAAGGTTTTGTTCCCAGACAGAAACTTGCCCCGAACGCTCCGGCAACCGAACGGCAGAAGAACCGCCTGACCCAGCGCAGACCGGGGAGTTCCCGCCACCAGCTCCAACCCCAGAAGGCGGCGCTGGAGCCATGCAGCAGCAGGATGGGTCCGCCTTTTTCGCAATAGCGCCGCACCGCTTTTTCCGCGCCGGGTCCGGGCATGGGCTGGTTGCAGGTACCCGCGATCATATTCAGGATCAGCAGTTCGCAGGAATCGGTCCATTCCCCGCTTTCGAGCATGGACCAGTCGTCCTGATAAAAACGGATCCGTTTCTGCAGTTCGGGTGAGAATTTTTCCAGGAGATGTTTCCCCGGTTCCATCGCATAATGATTGTCGGCAAAGAAATAAATCATCGCTTATTCCCTGTTTCAAATGGTTGTCATTTCCCACGGTCTGTTCCAATAAGGATATATCCGTCTTGCTGTCATTCCCATATGGTGAATGAAGCGTTTCCCGAATAATATAGCACGGATTCCGGATTTTGAAATCATCCTATGGAAAAATACCGCTGAATAAAAGGGCCCGGCTATACATGCAGACGGGAACGGCGTCACCAGTGCTGGCGGAAATCCCGGGCGCGGGCGGGAATGTTGTTCTCCTCACAATAACGGTCGAACAATCCTCCGGCGGATCTGTACATGCTGTTGGGACTGAGGAAATGGGAAAATTCGAAGGTGATGGCGTTCCGGATCCCGGCTTCTTCCGCTGCTTTCAGTTTCAATCTGAGCTTCTCCCATTTGATGGGCAGGAAATCGATCGGCATATCCCGGTCGAAACTCTCGCTGTTGGTCCAGCAGTCGATGCCGTTTTCTTCGCAGAGCCGTTTATTGATCTTCAGGAAAGTCGGCAGCAATTCGATTTCCACATGGCCGTCCTGAAACGCCACGATATCCACGATGCCGCGGATCTTTTCCATATTTGCCCGCCAATGCGCTTCATGGAGTTCAGGGGCGATGGTGACGCCGAGTTTCTCCATTTTCTCGTTGTAGGCCTTGGCGCCGGACATGCCGGGAGAAATCATGATTTTCACGCCCGGCATGCGGTCCTTGAGCATGGTGCCCAGTTCGCGGTAGCAGGTGGTGGCGGCAGGATTTTTTCCCGCGATCTCCTGGGAAAGATACCAGCCTTTGAATGCCTTGCGCTGTCCGTAACGGTCGATGATCTCTTTGCAGACTTCCTGCATCAGTGCCACTTCAGGTTCCACCTGATAGTCGCTGTGCCACCAGGGGTTCCCCGAATCGTAGGACCCGCAGAAAAAATTCATTCCATACTTCTCGGCAAGGTCGAGGAACATATCGAGCAGATCGACCGGCGGACGGAACCCCGCTTTGCGCTTCATCAGAACTTCGGAGGGAAAGGTCATCCACTGTTTCCAGCCGCAGCGGATCATCACCACAGTGTTGATCCCGAACGCTTTCATGGCGCGGAAGTCCGCGTCCCATTCTTCTCTGCCCCAGTTCTGATGGGGGATGTCGTGACTGATCTCATCCAGAAATGTTCCCGTAATACGCATGGCTGCTCCTCAATTAAAAAATGGTTTTTATACTGCCTTCAAATGGATCAGGATGCTGGAGGCATCCGTTTCCGCATTCGGTATGCGGATCCCTGCATTCATGAGCGTCCGCCCGTGGGCCCGGCGATGATCATCCAGTTCGTAAAGCATTTCCGGGTCGAGTCCGCGCAGTCTCAGATGGACCGGCGGATTGATGCCGCAAGGTTCGCTGGTTTTGCGGACGGCTGCCGCGAGAGCTTCCCGCCGGTCGGGGGAAACCCAGCACCATGCGGCGAAATCGGAACGGCCGAAACCTTCGGTGAGACGATGAAATTCCCCTTCGCGGATGATCCGGTTCCAGTGATGATAATTCCGGATTTGTTTCCGGACCAGATCTTTTTCATCCGGCGTCAGCCTGGTGATATCCAGTTCATATCCGAATGTCCCGCCGAGCGCGATATGCCCCCGCAGGGAGAACGGGACCGTCCGGTGCGTCTGATGGTTCGGACAGACCGAGACATGGGCCCCCATCGAGGAAGACGGATAGAAGAGGGAAGTTCCCAATTGAATGGAGATCCTTTCCAGCGCATCGGTATTGTCGCTGCACCAGATCTGCGGTGCATAATGAAGCATTCCCGCATCGAAACGTCCTCCTCCGCCGGAACAGCTTTCGATCAGCAGGTTCGGAAACGCTTTCAGCAGACGTTCATGCAGTTCATATACCCCGAGCACGTAACGGTGTGCCGTTTCCTTCTGGCGGTCCGGCGGAAGAAGCCGGGAATGGATCTCCGTCAGATTCCGGTTCATATCCCATTTCATGTATTCGATGTTCGCCGAATGCAGAACCGAAGATATGGATCGGAACAGGCTGTCAACGACATCCCTGCGGGACATATCCAGAACCATTTGTGTTCTTCCGATGGACCGTCTTCCGCCGGGAACGCAGAGAACCCAGTCGGGATGTTTGCGGTAAAGATTGCTGTTTTCCGAAACCATTTCCGGCTCGAACCAGAGACCGAACTTCATGCCGAGGTCATTGATTTTCCGCACCAGGGCTGCCAGATTTCCGAGTTTCTTCCTGTTGACGAACCAGTCACCCAGCGAAGACCGGTCATCATTCCGTTCACCGAACCAGCCGTCATCCAGGACCAGCATTTCGATCCCGAGCTTGGAGGCTTCTTCAGCGATCTTGAGAATCTTTTTATCATCGAAATTGAAGTAGGTTGCTTCCCAGTTGTTGATGAGGACCGGCCTTTCCCGATGCACCCAGGGACTCCGGATCACGTGATCGATCAGGAACCTGTGGCTGATCCGGGACAGTCCGCCCAGACCTTCGGCAGAAAAGAAAAGCAGCGCTTCCGGGGCATAAAAAGTTTCGCCGGGTTCCAGTTTCCATTCAAAATTTTCCGGGTTGATCCCGATGAGAGCCCGCAGCGTCCGGTATTGATCGACTTCGGCTTCTGCAATGTAATTCCCGCTGTAGAGCAGGAGCATGCCATATACATCACCGGCCTTTTCCGAGGCGGACGGTTCGGCAAAGACGATCCCCGGATTGTATTGATGTCCGGTCGCCCCGCGCGAACTGGAAAAACTTTGAATGCCGGGGATCAGGGGATGACGGACAGCCTGACGTTCCTTTGCCCACATCCCCTTCAGGTAAACGACATCGAAATCGGCGCTGTGGAAATCGAGCTGGGCACTCAGCAGCTTTTCGACCCGGATGACCGTTTCCGTCGGGTTCGAAACTCTGACCGAACGGGCAATCACATCCGAATCGGCAAAAACGGAATAGGACAGGATGATTTCCGCACCGGAAAAACCATCCTCCATCGTGATTTCCAAAGTCATGGAATCTTTGGACTGTGAAAAACTGGACGGCAGTCCGGGTATTTTTTTCTTTCCTTTGAAGATCTTGTGGGAACGGTAGACGGCCGAAGTTACGCTGGTCCCGTTTTCCTTGCGGAGCGCCGAAGCCGTGATCCGGAAATCCCCGGCGCCGTATGTGGAATGCTCCAGCGGCAGCAAGTCAAGGGAATCCTCCGGAGACAGCCCTTCCGGATGCGGGGAAAATGAGGATGTTCCCCTGCGGACGGCAAACTCTTCGATGATCGCATCATCATCGATTCTGCTCCCGAACCAGATATGCCGCAGTTCGCCCGACGGCCCGATGCGGAAGAGATAGGATATATGTTCCGTATCGAGCCGGAAGAGTTTCCTTTTTTTTGAGAAATGAACCTGCATGACAATCTCAAAGAAAATTCATTGCGTCCGCTTACAGCGAATTCAGAAGTTTTTTGTCCAGTTCAGATGAATCAAGCGCATCGCCGAGCTTGTCGCGGAGCCGGGAAAGCAAAGCCGGATCGTTGCGGTATTCCAGTTTGTTTCCCGTGAACATGGGTGCGAGAAGCGCTTTGACATAAGCGCGCCCTTTTCCGGGGGCAGCTGCCTCGACACGTTTTTCCAGCAGTTTCATATAGTCAAAATCATCGATTCCTTCCCGAATGGCAGCAAAACGCTGTGAAGTATGGAACCGGTCACCCGGTTTTCGCGGAGGATATACCAGCGTGGCCGAGCCGCAGTTGTAGGTTTTCACCATATCCGTCCAGGGATTTTTGTTCGGGTATGCATTGAATATCTGCCAGATCAGGGCGCCTTCCGCGTCGTTGAAATACGCCAGCAGCGGGAAAAGCCTCGCCTGAATGTATTCCACCGGACTTAGACTTGCCGGCCAGTTATAGATCCAGAACCGGGCATTGGGAAGCGCAGCATGGAAGGACGGCTTGAAAAACGGCTGGAAGGCATCGCAGAAGATATTCACTTCCGGATAGGCGTAACGGATCGGCACCGTCATGAAAATCGTCATGTCCGGCGCTCCTGAGCGGATGCTTTTCAGCAGCGGGTCCAGCTCCGCATTGCCGCGCGGTTCATCCCAGATGTAGGCCAGGAATTCGGCCTGGGGGAATCTCTTCTTCACATGAGCCTGGAACTGTCCGGCGAAATCGGCCAGATACTGTTTCCCCTCGGGACTGTTGTAGGGGACATTGCCGAAAACACGGTCGCGGCCCTTGTAGAATCCGCCGGTATCCCCGAAGAAGTAAAGATATGGAACGGGGAAGATCCTCATGCCGTCCCGGTCGATTCTGCGCTGAATATACTTGTCGAAAGCGTCGAACCCGGTGATCGTCAAACGTCCGTCTTTGAGTTTGTATTCAGGCATCGGCAGGGTCTGGCCCTGATTGCCGTTGATCCGGTGTTCATGCAGAATATCATGGATGATGTCAAGGATCTCATCTTTCGGACGGCGGTCGAACCGGACGAATTCCTCGTAGCGTGCATAGAAAAAAGTTTTCAGCGCGGCGATTTCCTGCAGTTCGAACGACCGGACTCGCAATTCGAGCGGGATGGTATGTTTTTTCCCGTTGGCTTCGATGACGATACCGCCTTTATAGAGCCCTTTCCGGGTGTTTTTCGGCACATCGATGGAGAGCAGGACCGGTGTATTGCATTGCTTCGGAGCATCGAAAACGGTCTCCCGGAAAAGCGGATCCGGCCTCATCCCGGCTTTTGAACCGGCGCTGGCCGGAATGTCGATGTAACCGATCCGCTGGAACCGGTATGCCGCGCTTCCGATGGACGCGCCGTCCGGTCCGTTCAGCCGCAGTCCGGAAAGCCGGACATTCCGCAAGTCGGATTCCGGATGGAGGATCAGCTGGACATATTCTCTTTCATTGGAAGCCGCGCTCAGCCGGACAGCAGAGTCACGGGTCAGCTTCTGCGGCATTCCCTGGTATGGAGTCTGCACCTGAATGATGTCAGTCCAGAGCCGGAGGCCGGGCATGCCGGGGAGTTCCCGGGCGGCATCATACCGGCCGGAAATCTTTGCGGGCGGGACTTCCCGAAATGAAAAATCATCCAGAAAACCGCAAAGTCCGTTCCCGCCGGCCTGAATGCAGATGCGCATTTTGCTGGCGCCGTTGCGCGGCACCTCGAAACGGAGTTCCACCGGCAGCCATTCATTCTTGCGCGCGGTGAATGCGGGAAATTCCCTGACATGTCGCCAGACCTGATGGCCGGCCGCATTGTCGAAATAAAGATCGGTCAGAATGGCAGTCGGCTCCGAGGACGTCGAAGCGTTGTAAACAAAATAACGGAGACAGTAGCGTTTCCCTTCGCTGACCGGGATCGCCGGGGGATAGAGCTGAATATAGCCGTAGGGCGTCTGGTTGAAGATCGACAGCGCATATTTCCCGCTGCGGACCGTTTTGGACTGGACCTTCATTCCGGTCGTTTTGACCGAAATCAGTTTCCAAGCCGGTTTCAGGGCGTTGTGGTAACGGAATGTCCGGGTTTTCCACGCACAGGTGCCACTCTCGAATCCCGGATTGGAAAACGCTTCCGCTCCCGTAAGCGAATAAGAAATCAGGAGTCCGGAAAGCAAAACTGTTGTTCCGATTCTGGCAAACATCGTATCACCACCATTTCATCTGCAGTTTGCCGCTGGTTATGACGGGCATGTGGTAATGGTTCCACACATCATTCAGGATAGCCCGGTTCAAGCTCATGACATTTCCTGCCAGGGCAAGTACATTTGCCCGGTCATGATGCCGCCGGAAAATCTGGTATTGGTTGTTTGACGCTTGGGGCCAACTTCCATTATAGAGACTGATCGCAAAAGCATAGCCAAATAACGGATTGCGCCTCTTGGGCGGAGTGTCCGCCACATAGATGAGCTTGGAGGCAGTGCCGAATTTGGCAACCTGGCTGATCTTCTGTTCTTGCCCGGCACTGTAGTTGAAGGTCGAATAATTGAGACCGTAAGAATTGTTCGCCCAGGTGGTGCCGACCCCCTGTTCGCTGGGACATTCGAAAATCTTGATCTTGCCGAGGTTTTCCCACCGCTCATTTACATAACCCTGAAGGACAAGCATCTGCTGCCAGATCAGGTTCTGGCTGCTGCCGGTGTAGGCATGACGATATCCACATGCCGAAGGACTGCGGTCGTCGAAATCGTTCGCATAAGAATGCAGAATGAGCCCATGCTGTTTCAGCTTGCTGATGCAGGCGGTGGATCTGGCCGATTGCTTCGCCTTCTCCAATGCGGGGAGCAGCATCCCGGCCAGAATCGCGATGATCGCAATAACTACGAGGAGTTCAATCAAAGTGAATTCCGGTTTGAATTTCAGATGTTTTTGAATCTTCATTTTTTTTCTCCTTTTGTTATGTTGTGGTATCTCAAAAATTCGACTATTTCCCTTCACAGTTCATAGTATATCATAAACTTTGGATTTGTCAAGGTGCTATATGATAATTTTTTAAAAATAAATGCACTATGGCACTTAAGCCGGATATTTCAAAAAAACGGAGTCTGTCAGTTCAAATTCAGCGGCAGAGTGGTCTTGAGGCCCTCCGCAAACTTTTCCTGCGGGATGTTGAACGGGCTGATCGGCTTCATGCGTTTTCTGTCTTAGTCCGGTTTTTCCGGCAGTTTCTGCCTGCAGCCAAGGGATGATATTGATATATGACATTTCTTATTTAAAAAGATCCTATGGCATATTGACAAATCCGGAGTTTGTAGTATATTGGATACAGGTAAGGAGGTTTACATGCTTTTTGATGACATGTCGCCACTGCTGGACAAGGACTTGAATGAACCGAAGTACAACCAGCTGGCTCGTCAGATTGAAACATATCTGAAAAACCAGTCAGTGCCAACGGGGACGAGGCTGCCCAGTGAACGGCGGCTGGCCAAGCGGTTCGGTATTGCACCGGTCACGGTGGGCCGCAGTCTGAATGAACTGGTGCGCCTTGGTGTTCTGGAACGGAAAGTCGGCAGCGGCACATATATGGCGGATCACCGGCGGATCCACAGTATCGGGATACTCTGCCACGAACCGCCCCGGATCTCCGACTGTTACACCGGCAATGTGCTTACCGCCATCCATGAGTATTTCTGGGATTCCGGGATCGACCTGCTTTCCCTGGTCCGTCATCCGGACGCTTATGCCGCTACGATCCACAAGTATCAGCTGGACGGGATCATCGTGCTTGCGGTGCAGAAAGAATTTGTGCCCGCGATCCGCCGGCTGCGGGACAGCGGATTCCCCATTGTCACGACCGGGGTCACGTTTCCGGAACTCTCCGACCTGGGATTCGGAACGGATCACCATGCCGTTGCCAGCCAGGCGACGAACTATCTGATCCGGAAGGGTTACCGCCGGATCGGAATACTGTCCGGATCCAGATTCGAATCGATCGATGTCAGTGAACGGGAACGCGGTTTCTGCAAAGCCATGTATGAAGCGGGACTTCCGGTCGACCCGGATTGGATCGTCCATACGGAGTCAAACGAGCCCGGCAGCTGGATGGCAGAACTGCGGAATGTGCTGCTGAAGCCGAACCGTCCGACTGCCATTCTGGTCGCCTGTCACAACGACACCCTGCTGATCTATAACCTGATACGGGAAATGAATCTCCGCATTCCCGAAGATATTTCGCTGGTGGGATTTGACGATCCCGACTATGCGCAGCATCTTTCCCCGCCCCTGACGGTCTTCGCCCAGCCGATCCGGGAGTTTACCCGGCAGGCCGTCCGGCAGCTGGAAAATATGATACTCCACCGTCCGCTCGAAACTTTTGGTCCCAGTGAAGCGGTATTGATGGAGCGCGGTTCATGCATGAATTGCAATCCGGATAACAACCAACCATGGGAGAAAAAATGATCCGATATGCACTTTCCGCCGGAGCTTTCGAAAATCACATTACAGATGGGGTTGCAGTCGCCATCCGGAAGTCCAGGTTCCGCAATTTCGAACCTTATTTCGGGGTCTTTACCTCCGATGATGAACCGGCCCGTCTTTCAGCCAAACTGATGAGACAGCTGCTTCGGGAGGATGTGTTTCATCCGGCCAGCGTCCATCTTCCGTTCTACGGCGATTTGTCCTGGGATCCTTCCAGTCTGGATGAAGCCGAAAGACAGGATGTGTCCGCACGTCTGATCCGCCTGGTCCGGAGCTATGCCGATCTGATGGCCTCCATGGTCACGCTTCACGCCAGCGGTCAGCCGCCATTGAGCGAACATCCGCAGCGGATCGGCCAGGTTTGCAAAACTATCGAGGAGATGCTGCCGACCGCCCGGGAACTGGGTTTTGTAATCAATGTCGAGTTCCTGCCCCGCACATGCGTAGGAAACTGTACAGAAGAACTGCTCCAGATCGTTTCGAATTTCGATCCGGACCAGGTGGGAATATGTCTGGATGTGAATCATATCATGGACCGCTACCGGGAATTGCCGGCCATGATCGACCTGTTGGCTCCCCGCATACGGTCATTCCATATCTGCGATTACGACGGGGTCGATGAAATGCACTGGATTCCGGGACAGGGTATCCACGACTGGCCGACGATAATGCGCCATATCCGCGCAGTGGGTCATGATGTTCTGCTGATTCTGGAAACCGCCATGCAGCTCAAACACCCTTCCCGGCCGATCGATCCGCTGTTTGCGGTCCGTCAAAACGAAAAAGCCTGTTGGTTTCTGGAAAACTGCGAGAAAATCCAGCCGGAAATCGAGGCATTTCGGATTCCGGGCAATTAACTGTGTTTTCGATTCGCTGCCGGGAAAAACGTGGTCAATTACACCGTAAAAATATATCTATATTACTGTGCGGACAGCTCACGCCCGGACTGACGGTATTCAGCCAGAATATCCCGACTCTGGTAAAGCAGGTCATGGAACATCTGCGTTCCCCGGAAACCGCTGCTCACGGTCCCGTCCCCGCTCTGCTGTTGGAACGCAGCAGCGTTTCTGCCAAGAACGAATCCTCCGATTGATTCCTTTTGGAGATTCGTCAGAATCGCGGAACGTTGAAGCCATCGGCTCAGAAGATTTTGCGGATCTCCAGGTCGTCGAACCAGGCGGCGCCCGTGGCTGAATTGGAATTGCAGCCCAGCCGGATGATCAGCGTCGAAGCATTGTCCGGGACCAGCGTCACCAGCTCGGCCGTCCGGTAGCCGTCGGTGCTTTTCCCGCTGAAAGAGATCCTGCGGCGCGTGACATACATCTCCTGCGGTTTGCGGTTCCGGCAGGCGATCCCGAGATACAGATATGCGTCCCCTTCGGCTTTGCCGTCCAGCCGGATGTAATAGACTTCGCCGGGTTTGACTTTCAGCGCTTTGAACGGGAGGCCGTTCCGGACCCCGGTGAACCGCGCGGCGGTGCTGCCCTTGATCCCGGCGCCGGGAACCAGTTCCCCTTTGCCGTGTTGCTGATTGAATTCCAGTCCCGGCAGGAGCTTTTTGGTGATCAGCGCCGGTCCGGTCAATTTTACTCGGTCGAAATCTTCTTTGCAGACCAGTTCGCCGGGATGTTTCCGGGCGTATCCCAGCGGATCGCGGACAAAATCCAGGGTGTCGGTCAACCTTGGATAGCGTTCGGGCAGCAGCCGGGAAGTCGGGTTGTAACGGGCGATGCTGCGTTCCTCGACCGGCGGCAGCGCCATGTCGAACCACAGTCCGGAGCAGAAATAGACCCAGGCATATTCCCTGGCGGTTTCCATGGCAGCGCAGAGATTGCTGCGGAAGAGCGCCATCCGGTCCATGTCCGGCGACTTGATCACGTAATAGCCGTCCCAGAGGAAAGGTTCGAGCCAGACGCCGGGCGCGGCGGAGGTCTGTTCGAGGATTTTGCGGCGGTTTTCCGGCGCCGCCAGCTGACGGCCCTTGACGGTGTATTCGTTGGCCAAGCGGTAGAAATCCCTGGCGTCATGCGCATAATAGGAAAGGGTCTCCATGCCGTCCAGCAGTTTCGCTTTCGGCGGGATGACATCCAGCATGCCGTTGAAGAAATCATTGGCCAGGCCGTATTGCGCGGATCCCGACGCCGCGCCGGAATCGGCGGCATCGAAATTGAGCGAAAAACTGCCGAGCACGGTAAAGACGATGATGTCGGGGAATTCATCGGCGAGCGCGTTCATGAACTGTCTGCCGCGTTCGCGGGCCTTGGCGCGGGTTTCTTCCAGCGTGTGCCCTTTGCCGGGCACATATTGGAAAAGCATCGGTTTTTTTCCGTCGTAATGCTCCACATCAAACATGATCCCTTTCAGTCCGCCTGCTTTGGCTGCGCGGGCGATGGTGCGGACATTGTCGAGCGCGATCTTCCAGCATGCATCGTCGAAAAAGCCGTATTCCGAGGCGCCGCAGACGGAAACGCGGGTGAAATTATGTTTCAGACGGGAGAACTTGACCTGCTTCAGGTCGTCGACCCATTTTTTCATCCGGATTTTATCCAGCGGCCGGGGAATGAACACTTCATGTCCGAAAGAGACATCCAGCTTGCCGTTTTTGATCTGTCGGGGGAGTTCGATGGAGATGCCGTCGAAAGGACAGCT
This sequence comes from Lentisphaerota bacterium, assembly GCA_015061565.1. Taxonomy (GTDB): domain Bacteria; phylum Verrucomicrobiota; class Lentisphaeria; order Victivallales; family UBA1829; genus SIG94. Next base: position 20,859 of record SUWI01000029.1, on the reverse strand, counting down.
TTTCTCGACCTGCTCGATATTGGCGAGCAGAAAGGCCGGATCGGGACTTTTGCCCAGCGTGACCAGTTTCGGCCGGGCCGGAAGGAGCACGGTCAGCAGCATCAGATTCAGGAACAGGATCTTTTTCATTTTTATTTTCCGCGGCAGTGTTTGATGTAATCGATGGCGCCGCAGGAGAAGATGTTCGCCTTGCCGGGGAAGATGCTGGAGCCGTGTCCGCAGGTCGGCTGATGGATCATTTTGCGCTTGTCCGTGGTCAGCGCATTGTAGGCGGCATAAGTGGAAGCCGGCGGACAGGTGACATCGATAAAGCCGACCGCCATGACGACGGGACATTTGATGCGGGGAGCGAAGTTGACCACATCGAAATAGCCGGCGGTCCCGGCGGCTTTGGGGTTTTTGCGGAGCAGATCCGGATAACCGGGCAGATGTCCGGCTTCGGCGCCGAAATGGTCGCACATGGCCGCTGCGGTCGAAACGCAGAAAGTCACCTGCGGGACCAGGGCGGCGGCCACGATGGCCTGGCAGCCGCCGAGCGACCCGCCCTGAGCCACCAGATGTTTGCCGTCATATTCCGGACGGCTCTGCAGGTAATTCAGCGCCATGACCGTGCGCAGATAGATCTTGCGCATGGCATATTTTTCGCGCTGGTCGGCGAAATCGGTCCGGTAGTCGCGCGTCAGCTGTTTCCGCAGCTCGTTTTCTTTGGGATAATTGCGGGCGGGCAGGTTCTGCAGACCGTGGAAATTCAGATTGAAGCAGATCGCGGGAATGCGGCGGGCGGGACCCCAGGCTCCGGGCGGCTCGGCGGAGACTTTGCTGGCGCCGAGATACGACACCACTGCGGGCAGGGATCTGGCGGCGGCGTTTTCCGGCACCGCCAGATAACCGGTCGCAACGATATCGCCTTGCGTCAGCTTGACATCATACAGCCGGATCCCTTTCGGCTGTTTCGGCACCTGCACTTCCTTTTCATAGACGACTTTGAGCGGGTTCCGGTTCAGTTCCGCCAGCTGGTTATCCCAGTAAGCATCGAAATCGGCGGGTCTGGGGCGTCCGGCGCGGATCTTTTCCGGCTCGACCGCGGCGCCTGCCAAAGCGGTCTTCTGCTTGCCGACGTCATCCTGGTAAAAGAGTTTTACCAGAACGAAGCCCGGATTTTCGGCTTTGACCCGGATCGACTTGCCTTCCAGTTTCCGCCGCGGGGAATCCTGTTTTCCGGTATTGACCGAATACTGCAGATCGGTTTCCCGGTCGGAAGTGACTTTGAATTCGATCTCTTCGCCGGATTTGTAAACGGCGTTTTCGCGGGAAGCGAGGACATAGGTCTTGGGCATTTCCGCGGCGGAAAGCGGGAGCAGAGTCCCCAGCAAAACGGATGTGATCACAAGTTTGGTTTTCATCATGCAGACCCTTTCTCTACTGTCTGATTAAAATTGTCGGAAATGATAGTTAATGCCAGCTCCTGCTTCATATTTAGCGAAGGAGAACCGGTAATGTACTATAACATCTTTCAGCAGCTATTCAAGTTCATCCCCGATATCGTTTCGACAATGTCAAAAAGGTTTCCGGCAATCGTGGAAGCGTACATAAAATTCATCAGAAGTTATCGGCTCTTGTTTACCGTGTGCACCCGACTGCAGAGAAATCACTGCTTGCGCCGATTGCGGATGGCTTTGGTGTTGAATATGCGGTCGTTGACATCGGTTGTGGAAGCAATTTTACATACCCCTCCGTATCTATTCATACTCATCCGTAAAACTCCCGACAGGTCTGATGAGGCGATCATTTGCGGTTGGTTGCCCATGTGCGTCCTTGTCACGCTGCAACCCGAGAGCGAAGGCGGAAGCGCCCTTTTATATCTAATCATTCATCATTTGTAGCGCTGGTCAATATCCCAGCGCTTTTAGTGCTTTTTTGGCATCTTCTTCTCCCTGCTCTGCGGCCTTGCGAGTCCAGTACACCGCCTGCTGGTAGTCTTTCGACACACCCCAGCCATTGTAATAGCAAAAGCCCAATGCGTATTGCGATCTGGCATCTCCCTGCTCTGCGGCTTTGCGGTACCAAGATACTGCCTGCTCAAGGTCTTTTTGCACGCCTTCGCCGTTGGCATAGCGCCGTGCCAAACTGTATTGAGCTCTGGCAAATCCCTGTTCTGAGGCCTTGCGGAACCAGTATACCGCCTGTTGGTAGTCTTGTGGCACGCCATCACCATCGTTATAACAAAGAGCCAAATTGTATTGAGCTTTGGCAAATCCCTGCTCAGCGGCCTTGCGGAACCAGTATACCATCTGTTGGTGGTCTTTTTGTAAGACCCAACCGTTTTTAAAGCATAAGCCCAACACGTATTGAGCTTTGGCAAATCCCTGCTCAGCGGCTTTGCGATACCCGGCAACCGACGTTTCGGCTTGCGCAGGCGGAAGGTCCGAAACAGGCGAAACCGTCGAAGCTGTCTTGAGGAACGCACGAATCGCTTCCGCCAAATCACCGAAAGCCCGTTTCGGCTCGGGAACGGCATCAATCCAATGCCGGTCATTCAGATATTGTCAATTGAAAAAGTAAACGCACACCCGGAAAAAGAGGTTGAGCTCTTAGTCTTACAAATTCTTCTATGAGCGTTTAGTCCTACAAATGGAAAAACGGGAAATTCTTGAAAAGAGATTTGACGATTCTCAATTACAATGGTATATTGTAATTACCTCAAAGAAGCAGAATCAAGCTCTGTGGAAGCACAACTTGAGGAGGAATATTTGAGGTGAATTAAACGGGAAAGCCAGTGAAATACCTGGCTTTTTCTTTGGCTTTCCCGGAATTCAAAATGCCTTAAAAACTTCGGGGTTTGGGGCAGCGCCCCAAGTCAAAAATCAGGGTGTGCATTCTCTGTTACAAACTTTTTGGGGGGAACAGCACGCTTTGCGTCAGCCTCGTTTTGTTTTTTCCCTTTGTAAGAGTAAACGCTCAATTTGTAAAACTAAACGCTCAATTTGCAAGAGTAAATGCACACCCGGAATATCCGAAGAACGCTCTTTTTCGCGTTTGTAAGACTAAACGCACACTCCTCCCGTTCAGATGACTCCCAATAAGCGTTTACCTTTACAATTCACCTGCTGTAATTGTCGGTCAGACGCATGCTGCCGGTCGACCGGTTGGGCCTGCATCGATTCACCGAGAAAGAACATGTGACCCGGACGCCGGATCTGCGGCAGACGGGCCGGGACTTCCCGTCTTGAATCGCCGGAAGCGTAAAGCCTCGTGGCGGTGGTCAGGTGATAGGCGTTGACTCCGTAATGGATGTTCGGCCAGTGTCCTGCATAATCCTGCTGCCAGTTGACATTGCGTTCCAGCTGGCTGTTATAGGTGATCTGGCTGGCGCTGGCATTGGCTCCGAGTTTGAAGGACGGACAAATCATGATTTTGTTCGTGGCGTATTTCAGCATGGAAAGGGTGCCGGGCCAGCTGGGCGTGTAACGGTTGTCCAGCTCACTTTTCCACCACGGACTGCTCGGATAGAAATATTCGAAATTGTCGTTGGCATACATCAGTTTGGTGTTTCCCAGCTGTTTGATGTTGCTGGTGCAGGAAATACCCCGGGCCTTTTCCCGCGCGGAATTCAAGGCCGGCAGCAGCATCCCCGCCAGAATGGCAATGATCGCAATCACGACGAGTGATGCTTGCTTTTGATGTGTTTTGTGCTATATTACCCTAAAAATGGAGGAAAAATGAAAGCATTGATTTATGCCAGACAGAGCAGCGGTAAGGACGATTTGTCGGAATCCGTGGAGGCTCAGATCGAGAACTGCAAAAAACTGGCTGCAAAGGAAAATCTTGAAGTCGTCGGGATCTTCCGGGACCTGAACACCAGCGGGGAAACGTATCCTATAAGTGCGGAATCCGTCGCACAACTGGATAAGGCTTATCAGCAATGGGTTATGACACAAAGTTCCAAGAAGTCTTTCCGGACCGGTCTGGGAGAGGCAATCACCCTTTTCCCCGAAATAGATGTCCTGCTGGTCAATGAAGTCACACGGCTATATAGACCGATTCACGGAAGTTTTCTGGAAAGCTATATCAATCAACTGCTTAAAGATAATCATGTCCAAGTGTTGCAGGTCCAGGGAGGAAGCATAGACCTGACGAAATTCGACCAGCAGCTCATTACCATGATCAAGAACCAGATTCTCTATGAAGATTTGCAGAAGAAGCGCACCAACAGCATCATCGCGTTCCGGAACAAGCGGGACAGCGGCAAAATCTGCAACGGCTGTCACTGCTTCGGGATCAAGTATCTGGGAAATGATAAACTGCAAGTCATTCCGGAATGCGCCGAAATCATCCGGTTCATTTTCGACAGCATCTGCGGACATAAATCATACCGTTCCATAATCCGGGACTGCAATGAGCGCTGGGGAGAAAGCCAGAAGAGGTTTTTCTATGAGAGCAGTATCTATCATATCGCCAACCAACCGCTTTATGCCGGATATCAATATAATTCCCAGCATGAACTGATCAAAAACGTCCAGATCACAGGTCAGGAAATCATCACCTTCGATCAATGGATGGAGGTCCAGGAAATCATTAAAAACAAACGGGAAAATTATCGGACGCAGGAAAAGAAACGTTCTCTGCCGCTGTCCGGAAGGCTGTATTGCGGATCGTGCGGCGGGCGGCTGGTCACCATGCTGGATCATGGGAAGGTGTATTACAACTGCAACAAGAGAACTTTGGCAAGAGATCACAGAAAATGCAGTCAAAGCCGGATTCGGTTCAATTCCGGCATCCAGAAAGGGAATTTTGCGCTTTATGATGCGGTTTATCCGCTTTTGACTATCGCTTTGATTGACAAGATCAACAAGATGAAGGACATCCTGAAAGCCAAAGAGGAAATTTCCAATTATGAAGCGGAACTGCAAAACATGCAGAACGAAATTGATTCCACTTATGATCTGATCCGAGACGGTCTTGCCTCGATGGCAGATCTGAGAAACATCCTGCTGAAACAGAAAGCGAGGAAGGTAGAACTGGCAAGGAAAATTGCCGAAATCAAGGCGTCGTGTGTGAATGAAGCTGATCTGGCTGAACTGGAAAATATGGCAATGAATGACCTGGTGGAACAAATCGTTGATAAATCCTTGCCAGCTGGAAAATATGCTGAACTGGTGGGATTGACCGATTTACGCGGAACGGTTTATGCTGACCGGGTGGTGTTCCAAACGATCTACGGAGAAATGACTTTGCCACGGTTGAAAAAGAAAAACTTTCACTGTATGCCGGACTGGAAGATGAAAATCGTCTATGGCAAAGGAACGCGTTTTGATGAAAACACCAGAATCACGATTACCTACAAGACAAGAAGGAAACAAGTCCTGGCAAACTGGGGACAGCTGAAAATCGTAAGCGAATGAGATCCCGATCAATCAATTGCAATGATGAGACCGTCATACCGACCGACTTTTGCGTTTCCGGGGCGCTGTTGCGGCGATTGCCGGACTGGTGGGGTATCGGGAGGGACGGCGGACGGAGAAAGGTGCGTGTTGGGGGAATTTGGGCTGCAACCAAACCGATGCCGCGGATAGAACGTTTTTGTCTTTTATATGGAAACTCGATTTCCCGGCCATTTTACGCGACTGACGAGATCCCGGACCTTGTCTTTCAATACTTTTTGCTTGTGAGAGTGTGTTAATTTTTCGACAGCAAGCGACCGCACTGGAAGCTGAAACTGCAGACTCTGGACCAATTCTAGCAGGGCTATTAAGCAGTGCAGTCTTCATGAGGATCGGGCAAGGTGATATTAGAAAAACGACTTTTGAGACCGGTCGCATTAGACTTGTCTCAAAAGTCGTTGCCACAGCATTCGCAAATTTATTTGCGCCCGACAATCATCATGATTATCCCGGTGACACAGCCAGCTAACCCTATGATGGTGGAAGGTGGATATTTCTCTTTCCATTTCAGACGACAGAAAACGGAGAAAATTGTGACATTGAGTCCAATTAGCATCGGCCAAGTCAACGATGCCATTCCTGCTTCTTTCATGAGCGCAAGATCCTTAATCATCAGGGAATATTGCAGTAATGCCGCACCAACCCAAAAGAACAGCACCTGCCAAACTTTTTTCTCAAAATGAAAGCACTTCTGTTCATCATGACGAATTTTTCGTTCGATCTGCGATGCAATCAGATTGCAGATGCAGGATGACCCCATTAAACAGGGAATGAGGACTCCAGCCTTGAGTGTGTTTTTTGGCAAAATCACCGTACTGGTCATCAAAATCTGGTACAACCCTGATAGTAACAGCGAGCAGACAACTGCGGGAATCCATTTTTTCAGATCCGGCGATATCGAATCCTTACGACTGAAAACCGCAACTACTCCAAGTGAAAGGATCACCAGGATCACGCCGCAAAAATTGATCAAACTGATCTTCTCATGCAGCACGATCAATGCAAAAAGCATCGAAATCATTGAAGATGTATTGCGGATTGCCACGGAAAGACCGTTATGTCCCCATTTGAGTGAACAAACAACTGCAGCCTGCAATGTTGTATTGACAATCCCGACCGAACCGGTTATTATCAGAACTTTTCCCCAGACGACTTCGGGAACAAAGGTCCAATTCGGAAAAAGGAACCAGGCAGCAACAGCAGCAATCAGATTGCTCATGGTAAAAAATTGAAAAAATGAAATTCGGTCTTTGGCTATTCTGCTTACTATTATCGAAATTGATGCAATCGAAAATCCGGTCAGAACAGTAAAAAGTAATGCGGCAAATGTCATTTCAAGATCCCCTGCTTCACCAAATTAGAGAACTTCTTGTCCCATGCATAATTCACACCGTTTTGATTCGGACAAGCGAACAGCCGAAAATTCAATCTGAAATTTCATTGGGTGCGCTGCTCGTTTTTTTTGATATTGATTTTTCCTGCCGGATACATTCCATCGATCGTTCGTCCGGCGTTGGCCAGCATCATCATTTCCCCTGCAAAGCGATTCTGCCGGACCCCGAAATACAGTTCGTATTCCCCTTCCGGAAGCAACGGAAGTTTCCAACTCTGCATATCCGAAAAATGTGATTTACTGTCCCAAATTTTCGGCGAACAGCCGCATGAGGGCTTTTGCGAAGCACTCCACACTTTCTGACCGTCTTTGCCGAACAATGCAACGCAGATTTCAAACTTTTCGTAACAGGGGGCAGCGCCGCGGTTGTTCCAGAAAAAGACCGTGACAAGATTTTGATCTTTGACTTCGGTGTCGACCGCTTCAGCTGCGATCCGATATCCGGTATGCTGCGCCATGTGCCTCCAGATATTTTTCTGATCCTCCAAACTCAGCCGGTCATATGCTTCCGGGTAGAATTTGTAAAAAGAATAGATTTTCTTCTCCCCGATGGGAATGTCTTTATCGATATTCAGTTCGCCCAGGCCATTTGCTTCACCGCCGCGCTGCCAGTAACTCAGTCCCAGATCAAGGGCAAAATCCAATGCCTGCGGCAAGACCAGGTTTTCCGCCATCAGCTTGGTTTGATATTTAATTCTCTTAAACAGCTCATGCTCTTCTCTGTCCAGCCATGGCGAAGAAGCGTTTTCGAGCCAGGCTTTCCCCAGACCTCCAATTTTGATCATGATTCCATTTTGCGCGAGATATTCAAGATTCGGGGCGGCATCGGCAATAGTCGCAATGTCAAAACAAGGAGCGCCGATGGATTGCTGCAACGGAGTATTCGGAAAGGCGGCTCTATACATGTCAATGATTGCTCGATGCGCCTGATTAAAATTGGCGATGGAAAAACCTTCCCGGATCCAGGTATCATGGTTGTAGTGATCGGCAATATGCATCTCGCCCCAGCGCCCCATGTGGGCGATTGCCACACTTTCGATCATCGGACTTCCATTATAGCGCTGCCCCATGGTCTGAAGGAGATGATTGACCTTCTCCAAATAAATCTCATCCCAATATACCGGATAGCGAATAGGTTTTCGTTCATTTTCCGGGATATTGTTCAGCAGCCAGGAATTCCGGTAAAGGGCGATATCTTCATCTACATAACGGGCTCCGGCATCGAATACCCATTGCGGTGTGCCCTGATTGTAGAAGGTCCCCAGCGTATCCATACCACGGACTTTGAGCAGGATCTTGAATCCGGCATCCATCCAGGACTTGAAACAGCCTTCCCATTCCGGTTGCTCCCAGAGAAACTCCCCTTCATTCGGTTCCAGCTGCGACCAGGAAATATCGATTGCGATTTTATCGCAGAGTTTTTCTTTCAAAAACCATGTATCGGCTGGCACGGATTCAAAGGGTATTTTCTTTCGGCGCTGGCAATAGTTGATACCACACCCGCGATTGCAAAGAATTTCCTGATCGGATAAAAGCGGCAGAATACTTCTCATCGAATCATTTTTCCTTCTTAGTCAATTTGTTCCCTTCGAGGGAAAAATCCTTCCATTCACTGTCCCACGGATAATAAATCTTCTGAGGCATGCCGCCGTTCAAGGCGGATTTCAAGGCAAAAATTCCCGGCAGAGTCATGCGCAGACCTGCTTTGAGGTCGCAGGGCGCTTTAGTTCCTCCGTTCAGCAGCGTTTCCTCAAACTTGTGCATCATGTAAGAATCCGCCCCGCCGTGGCCGAAATTCGCCTGAGCGTTCTTCTGAGACCATATCTCCACCTCCTTCGGTGTAAAGGAAACCGGCAGTTCGGAAATTTTATCTGCTCCATACAGCTTATTGGAATTAAAGCGGGTTCTTGCAGGCTCAATGCCTCGTGAGGAAAGATGTTCAAAATACCCTTCCGTTCCGAAAACCCGGAAAGAATGGTGTCCGGTTTTGCTGTTATTGATAAAGCTGCAGGTTTGCCGGACAATCACCCCGGATGGAGTTTGATAGGTTGCAGTCATCAAATCGTCGGCACATTCCAGTCCGGTCACATGCGACCCCGTGCTCAGGCAGGTGACCAGTTTCAGGTCTTCATCGATGATGGACAGCAGCGGCCCCAGCGAATGGGTGCAGTAAGTGATCGGATACCAGGGATTCTCTTTTGACGGGATCCTCCATGGCGATTCTTCCCATAATTCCCTGAGGTCGTGAATATATTCCGCTTCCATGGCAAACGGTTTGCCCAGAAGTCCTTTCCGGACCAAGTCCTGCAAGGCCAGGATAAAGCCCCAGCCGCAAGTCGTTGCTCCGGTCATCAGCATGGCGCTGGATTCCTGCTGGACTTTCCACAGCATATCCGCTTCTTCCAGCGAGGCTATACTTGGGATATCCGAATAAACATGTATTCCGCGTTTCAACGCTTTGGCACAGAATTCGGCATGGCAGGTGGCCGGAGTTTCCACCAGGACGATGTCCAAATCGGCTTTTTCCAGCATTTCGTCATAGTCCTGATAAAAAGTTACTGCCGGCAGTTCATCTTTCAGAGGACCTTTATCCCCGCCATAGAAAAAATGCACCCGTTCATAAAACCGGTCCGGATTCTGATCGCAAGTGGCAACAGCTTCAAAACTGTCAATCCCTGCATTTGCCCATTTCAGCATGGCACGACCGCGATGCCCCAGACCGACACTGCCCAATCTGAATTTCTTTTTCATAGTTTTATCCTTGTTTTTAATTTTCAGGCATAAGTTTCAGCCCGGCAAATAAGAAATCATAAGGTTCAAAGAGATACCTGAGCCATTCTTCGAGTGAGTCAAGCGGATATTCGTCTTCAAAACCGATCCTTAACTTCTGTTTGATCTCCGGAATTTTTTGAATCAGCATTTTTCCGAATTCGCTCACAGTCAGGTGACCAGACTGATTACGCATGAGGGATCGAATCTGCCGGATCAGCAGTTCCGCATCCATCGCGACCATGTATTTCCTGAACAGCCAAAGCAGGCGCGCATCGATCCCCGTTTCCATTGCGGCCAGTTCCGGAACGACATGCTCCGCCCAGTTGAAAAATTGTTCGTTTTCCGAATACACCATAATGTCCAGCAATCCGGCCAGATGTTCCGCCCCCGTGCCAAACGAACGGCTGTACCGGTCTGCCAGCTGATCTCGATTCAGCGTCCCATTCCACATCAGTTCTGCCGCCATGGCCGAAGGAAAGTCCCGCAGGGAAGCCGGGCCGTGTGCCACATCCAGGGAGTTATTTGATGCCCAACGGGTAATGACCATCCCGCAGACTCCGCTTTCGCGCCACATCCGCATATTGGAATCAAAGCGATCCGTATCGCTTAACAATGTTCCGTATGGGGAATATCCCAAGCTGGATGCTCCCAGAACAGTCAACCCGGTTTTCCGCATTGGCTCCAAAAGCGGCAGGATGGCCGGTTTTCGGAATGCCTCCGGCAGTTCTTCGGGTTCATCTTCTATGAACCCTGAAAAAAGTTTTGGCGCCTCGATAAAATCCCGGAACGAATGGATTTTTCCTATCCAGCGGCGGCTTGCCAGTACCCTTCCTTTGAATACGACCCTGCCCAGGCATTCATCCCGGGAGTTATATTCCCAATAAAGCAGCACAGTTTCTTTCGGCAGCCTTGCCAGCAGATCGAAACGTCCTGCTCGTGCCAGCATATCGTGCCACAGAATCGGACGGACGCCATGATCGACTGCATACTGACAAACACGGTTGATATGATTGAAAAACAGCTCCTCGCGGGAATGATCTTTCACGAACTCGGCGCAGACAGGACATTTGCCAAGCTGACGGGTCTCATCCCCGCCGATATGAAAATACTGCGACTCAGGATGCAGAGACAGCATTTCGTCAAATGCCTTTTTCCACAGTTCGAATGCGGCCTCATTCAGCGGGCAGAACTGGCTGAAATCGGTCTGCGACTCGGAATACCGGCGATAAGCGGGGAGCTGCAGCAGATACTCCAGATGCCCGAAACTCTGAAGCAGCGGGATCACCTGAATCCCATTCTTCTCCGCACAACCGATAATTTCGCGAACCTCATCATGAGTAAAGGCATCGGCTGCTGCCACACCAGGCAGGGAATTTAGCCGGATGCGGTTTTCGTATTCAATCAGGACTGCATTATAGCGGAGTTGCCGAAGCCGTTTCAAAGTCCGTTTGATGTCCTCAACCCCACCGGAACCTTTTTTCAGGTCGATGTGATAACAGCGGAATTCCAGGTCGGGGGAGTCGCTGTATTCCGCACTGGGGATTCCACCGTGTTTCAGCATCAAATCGTCCAACAGATCGCGAGCGTAAAGCAAACCGTTTTTTCCGCCTTCCGCGAGGCTGGAATCAGGTCGTGCCGTGATTCTGAAAGCATCACCCATCTCGGGTTTCAAAACAAAATGAAACTCGTTCCGTCCGACTTGTTCGGCAAACGCCCCGGCCTTGATCCGGGGAGGAAACAACTCTGCTATCATACAGTCACCTCATTTCAGCAGGATCTTCACATCCCGGATCATGAACCAACCCCAGAAATAATTCCGTTTTGCAAGAAAATTCACACCGCCTTCTCCGTCAACTTCGGTATCGGGTGTGACATTGAAAATTGCCACATCATTTTCCCCCTTGTGCAGAAGATTCGCCGGAATCGGAAATTGACAGGCACTCCAGTCGTCCTTTCCCCACGGAACTTTTCCTTCAAAAATCTTTACCCCATTGACCTCAATTTTCATCAGACCTTGAGACTTTTTCTCATTATCGATACCATAGAGTTCCAGTTCTGCATGTTGGGGATTTTCATCGAGCTTCAAAATGAACTGGGCCACGCCGAATCCGGAAGAAGGACGGCGAAGACAGGTGACCCACATGGGATTTGCAGTAAGCCATGAACTTTTCATTCGTTCGCCGCCCATCAGACCGGCATTCCCGATGAAGTAACCGTAATCGGTTTTCTTCTGGGCATCGGGAACGGTTTTCAACAGCGTATTCAGCGGATCGTCCATCAGCTTCACGATCAGCGGATCGTTGTAGAATGCCCCTTTCCCGTCAATATGCAGCACGGCCGTATCCCAGAACCATTTTTTGTATGGAATTTTGTTGTATGATTTGCCATACTGTTTGCAGATGCGGCAAAATTCCGCCAGCTTTTCCGCATATTGCGGCAGCTCCTTGCTGGAGATTTTACCGTTTCCGCGACAGTTATCGGTCAAATCGCTCCACAGCAGATGCAGTTTATGCTCCCGAACCCGGTCATAATACACAGTGTCTTCTGTCGCTTTTTCCGCTTTTGCAAAAAAGTCATAGCATTTTGCAGCAAACGGCTTCGTCACAAAACCGCGAATAATTCGTTCTGTATTCTGTGACCACTGACGGTCACGAACCTCTTTGTGCGCCAGATCGAAATAGGCCCGCATGAACTGGGCCGCAGGCCCGTAATAAAGCTTCATGAAGCTGTCGATTTCTTTTTCCACATCCGTTTTCGGATCAATCAGTACCTTGGAGAAAACATACAGGGAAAGATCCGCAAAGCTGGATGCCGGTATATTGCCGCTGCCGTATGTGCTGCTCAGATTGCAATATTCCAGAAAAGGATATTTTTTCTCCGCAGCATGTTTGAACCGTTCATAATTGGCATAAAAAGCCGGCCAGATATTCAATCTTTCCCGGCAGAAAGCCGGATAGTCATAAAGAGCTATCTGCCCCGGACATTTCCGTTCCCACTCTTTCAGATCGGCAATTCCCTGCGCATTGTCCGGATGATCGTTAATCAGATGGTTCATCCATACCGGACCATAAGGACAATATTGAATGATGACATTCTTATCGGGGAAAACCGTTTCAGGCGGAAAGCGTGAATCCACATAAGCATATGCGCTGAAAACCGTACCCGGACACACTTTAACGACCCGCCTTGCCACGGCATTCACCCAGGCAATAGTGCGTTCGCCGAGATTTTTGCCCATATTCATACATTCATCGCAGCGACAATACATGTTGCCGCCATCACCGGGAAACACCGGGAAATATTTCGCCAGCGGTTCGGATTTGATATATTCAATCATCCGTTCGGCAATGATTCTCTGTGCTTCCCGATTGCTCATGCAGAAATGAGCCTGAAAATTGCGCTGGCCCGGCTTCGGATGCAGCCGTTTCCCGTCTTCCTGCAGGGCATAGTATTCCGGATGGGATTTACCAAATTCGCTGTATGGCAGAAAAAACGGTGTGGAATGTCCGAATCCACGGCTGGCACCAAGCTTGCGTCCGTTCTGCATCAGCACGGGATTGCTGTAACCCAGCAGTTCCGGCATTTGCTGCTGCCATGGAGTGAAGCGCATCGCGACTGCCGGTGAAATGCAGACATCGCACGCCGCCGCTTTCAGCTCTTTCGGGTTTGTATAAATATAAATCGTCACGTAATCAATACCGAGACGGCGGAGAAGATCTACCGCGCCAAGCTCCAGTCCGCTGATCTTATCATTTCCCCGGATGACCGCCTTACCCGGCGTGATCGTAAGTTCATATCCGCCCGGTCCGATGTCGGCACTCCTCCATTTGGAGAAGAAAGATTTTTTCTCGCTGTAGGTCGTGAAGATGATCCCGTTCCTGATCGTCTTAAGCTCATCGACACTGCATTCTTTCAGCGGCAGGACAACGTTCTTGACACGCCACAGCTGGGAATGGAAGAGCTTGGCCGAGTACATGGCATGGAAATCTCCTTTGCGGAAATAGATTCCCTCCGCCTCTTTTCCTGCCAGAACCACCGGAATTTCAGCGGAATCTGCAGGTTCTATCCCTGACAGACACAGATTCTTCAGCTTCAGCTGTGAACCTTTTGCAGTAAGAGAGAAAACCAGATTGATCACATCGGATTCCGGAACACGGTTAAAGGTTTGGTCAAACGTCGTCCATTGTTTAGTCTGTTTCAGCGGGAATGAGGGTGATCCCGTCAGTCGTTTGACAGAACTCAAGTGGTTTGCAGATACTCGTCCATTTCCGATGAGCTGATACTCAAAAGTCAACCGGAAGCGATTTGCAGTCTCATACCCGATGTTCAGCGGGATGGACGCCTGGATCGAGCCGTTCTGAGAGGTCATGACGAACACTTCATCGCGGACCTCGACTGTGCGGGGAAATGTATAACAGGCCCATAACAGAGCTGGGTTCACCCAGCTCAGCTGCTGTTTGAAATACTCATCGCTGACCAGATTGTCTGATTTTCCGGATGGAGTATCAGTATTCCCCCAAGCCGTCATTACCATGATAAGTAACAACGAAAGAATGACACATGATTTTCTCATATTCGAGAATCGTTCCTTTACTTTCGGTTTTTTATTCTGGCTTGCCGAACTCGATTGTGCAGCCGAATTTTGTTTCCTGACCGGCTTTCTGTTTTAATTCGATCGGTTTAATATTCGGAAAAACCTTCAGATCACAGTAGGTCCCTCCGTAATTCACGAAACTCAGCAAACTGTTTGGCAAGGCTGTCACGGTCATTGAAAACTGCTCTGAATCAGTCAGATTCATATTTTTCACAATTTTATTGAATCCCCATTTGCTTTTGTCAAATTTTTTCGGAATTATGCTGTTGATCGGCTGGTTGTCGATCATTGTACCGCTAATATGCATACCTGCTACCGATTTTGTTACTACCGCCAGAGTTTCCGTACATACCAGCCACGTTTGAGCCCATGTCAGATCCTGCAGATTCGTGACGGTAATTTCAATATCGATCCGATCTGGTGAAAAACGGATTTTTCTCTTGATTTTCGCAAAAGCTTCCTTACTTTCCGCTTGAGCATTGCGAACACACAAAAGTTTCTCATTGCTCAAGACATTTCCTTTCCATTTGTATTGTACATCGGATTGTTCTGCAAGCGATATTTGTTTGCCGTCTGTCCCTTTGCATGCAGCATATACTTTATCGCCAAAAAATAATGTTTTACCACAGCTGGACAGCTTCATAATTCCACTGTCTTTGCGATAGCGATCAAAAATCATGCATTCGTAGCGTGAACCTTTAAAGACAGGTGCCGCAGGTTTCTTTTCCGCCCCGCAGACGGACACCATGCTCAAGACTGCCGCAAAAGCGGACATCATTGCTTTGTTCATTGAAATCATTTTTGCTCCTTTACGTTCGTTTGAAAGTCCTTATTTTTCAATTTACTCCGCCAAGATAGTTGAACTTGACACCGGATTTGATCCAACAGATATCGCCTTTATTCACCTGATGGATAGTGAACTGCTGGTCAACCCATTCCATTGACTTTTTATCTTCAACATGCCCATCGGCATATGCCTGGATGCTGGCCAAGTCAGAGTGCCGGAAGTCTATTGCGATATTTTTGCTTCCTGATATCGCCCATGTCGTGCTGAACAATCTTGGACGGAAGTCTCCTCCGGCGTTCATCAGATAATGCGGTTTTCCCGCAGTGTCCAAAGTGTCGGCCAGCCATACCTGACGGGAAGGTTCTTTTATATAAACCGTTTTTACATGCCAATTCGTAATATTAAGAGATGAATTTTTATTCCAGGCTACACCGTAAGAAAGCCCGCTGTCCGCAAAGTCTCCGGGGGATTTGCTGGGTTCTTTGGCTGCCACTATCGATACGGAATCCGGGCAGCATATTACTGTTTTCAATCCTTTGGCTGTTGCAATAGCCGTAGAAAAATATCCGAATTGCGACAATTTTTTCCCCCAGTAGGCATACCGGTCATCAGTTTCATCAGAGTAAGGCCGGATGAAGAAATCACCGGAATCCTGAGTATAACTCAAATGTGCCGTCATGCACTGTTTCTGGTTGCTGCGGCAGGCAGAAGCTCTTGCCGTTTTTCTTGCCTTGTTCAGCGCCGGCAGCAGCATCCCCGCCAGAATCGCGATGATGGCAATCACGACCAGGAGTTCTATCAGGGTGAAAGTCCGCCTGCGTTCCATTGATGAGAGATGAGAAATAAAAGGTGAAAATCTGTTTTTGCTTTGTTCTTTTTGCTTCATCGTTCTGTTCCTTTCCTGATTTTTTTGCTGATTCAAATTTCGGAAACACCGATTTGTGTTTTCCGGGAGGATAATATTCCGGCTGGTCCTCTCCTTTCCATTGTTTTTATTTTTGCTGAAACTTTGAATTGGATAATGCTTTCTTCCGTATTCTTCCAGGAACAATGCGAACAGAACGGATTGTTGCCGTTTCTCCGGAACTGTTCCGCTTTTTCCCCTTCGAAAATCCCCCGGAGGGTATGGTTGCGCACATTCCCCAGTGTGTAATGGGTAAAATCCGTGCAGAAAGATGTTTCCCCGTCCGATCCAATATGCAGGTGTCTATACGGTTCCAGACAATATCCTGCCTCGAAATGAGGCTGAAATTCCACCGGGATGGGATACTCATGTCGTTTCAGATCCTCTATCGTTTTGTGCAGACGTTCCGGATAATCCGGATCGGCATTGCCATGCCATTTTTCCGCGGCTGCCGGGGAGAGTTCCCGGCATTCGGCATCGGTCAGATAAATCATCTCATGCAGAATCACCCGGTCAACGGGAAGTCCGAACGGCAGAGTTTCGAACGACTCCATATTCTCCGGAGCCAGCACGGACATCATGACCAGTTCGGCATTGCCGCCTTTCAATATTTCCAGACCCGCTTTCACTTTGGCGAAAACACCCTTTCCGCGAATGGCATCGTGCACCTTCTCCGGGCCGTCCACGGAAATATAGACCGTTTTGAAAAGGGTGCGCAGCAGATCGGCATGGCATGAGATCATGGTTCCGTTGGTAATGATCTCCAGCGGGAAGCCTTGCTGTGCAGAGAATTGTGCGACTTCCCGGAAATGCGGATATGCCAGCGGTTCGCCGCCCCAGAGGACCACCGTTGCACCCCGCGCATACTCCCGGAGCTGCTTCAACACATCAATCCAATCGGGAAGTGACATCGCGCCCTCCGGATCGGTGTGATGCTGTCCGCAGAAACGGCAACGCAGATTGCATTTCCGCGACAGTTGCAGATGAAGCATTTTCAGTTCAGGATGCAAGGTCCTTCTCCTCGTTGATCAGGAATTTCAGCGAATCTGCGAAACCGCGTTCGGCATCGTCGGGGATCTCGTATTCCAGCAGGGCGGGACCTTTGAACGAACGCATTTCAGCGAGAAGTCCCGGCCAGTCCATATTCCCTTCGCCGCAGGCGGCGGGGCTCCACCCCATTCCCTTGCGGACAAAATCCTTCAAATGGACATACGCGATCTTTTCCCGGAAGCGGCGGTAAAACGCGGCGATATCCTTCCCCAGCACATGGAGGTTGGCGGGATCGAAATTCAGCTTCATGGCAGGGATGTCGTTCAGCAGTTTTTCCAGCGTCCCATCTTCGGTGGAAATGCTGGCAAAATGCCGGACCGTGCCGTCCGCCAGAGTTTCCACGCCGCCGTGGGTCTCCACCACGGGGAGCACCTGCGTTTCCTTCGCCGCTTCGTAAACTTTTTTCAGACATTCCGTCAGCAGGTCGTAACGCTTTCCGGTCACATCCGCAACGGGGGAGAATCCGGCGAAAATCCGCATATAACGGATCCCCAGCGTATCGGCAAGTTTCAATGCCGCAAGCGTCTGATCCAGCGACTGACGGACATCGACTTCCCTTTCCTGTGTGAAGTCATTCCCGGTCGCCGCGCAGGACGGTTGCAGATCGGCGGACCGGAAGAGATCGCGAATCGTTTCCACGGCACAGAGTTTGGAATCCGCCTGCAGCAAATCGTTCCGGAATCCGGCGATCCCGAGTTCCAGATGGCGCAGTTCAAGCCGTTCAGTCATGGCCAGCTGGTCGCGGAGCGGGGTCAGTCGCAATCCCCAGGCGGCAAGTCCGTAATTCATCAGAGGTTCCTCCAGTCAAGCAGGATCTTGAAGCAGTCCGAGCCTTTTTTGTGGAGATAATCGTAGGCTTCGGCGGCTTTGCCGACTTCCCAGACCTCGCAGGGCAGATGGGAAGTGTCGAATTTTCCTTCGCTCATCCATTGGAGGATCTGTTCCTTGCAAGTGGGGGCCAGGGCGCAGCTCATGGTAAGGGAGCAGTTCTTGTTGAACCAGTAATTGTAGGAATCAAGCACAATCCGTCCGGGATAATCACCCTGCAGATGGATGTGTCCGGGGGGATCGTCCAGTCCCCAGCCCCCCTCTTTCAGATACTGATGCAGGGAACCGACCACATTCTGGTTGCCGGAGCATTCGATCACCACATCGGCAAGAACGCCATTGGTGAGTTCCTTGAGTTTTGCGGTCCCGGTTTCTGGATCGAACACATAATCGGCATAATGCGCGGCGATCGAACGCCGGTATTCATTGCGTTCGATGCAGACGATCCGGCAATGCGGATACATGATCCGGACAATCTGCATGGCGCTGGTCCCGATCATGCCCGCACCGACGATGACCACAGTGTGACCATCTTTCAGATACGGGGCGATCTTGCGGATGCCTTTCAGGGAGACGCAGGGAAGGTACGCCAAAACCGCATCGCGGTCGCTTACGTTGTCCGGGATCTTGACCATGTAATCGAACGGGGACGGCGCGGTGAACGAATCCTTGATCGCAATGCCGGTGCTGCCGCCCCAGGCTGCGCAGACATCGCCGAACTGGCGGCATTCGTTGATCATCACCCGGTCGCCGGGCTTGAACTTGGAATCCGGGTCGCGCACTTCCAGAATGGTGCCGACATTCTCATAGCCGGGAACCAGTGGATAATACACGCTTTCCGCAGGCTGAAGGCCCAGATAGGTTTTCATATCGGTGCCACTGCTGATGGCACTGAGAGTAGTCTGTGCGATAATGGCGTTTTTACGGGGCTCGGTCAACTGGATATCCCGCACGCGGACCTGACGCGGACGTTCCATCACGATGGCTTTGCATTTTTTATAATCCATTTCCATGCCTCCTGAAGCGTTTAGTAAACCTGTTTAGTAAACCGAAAAAAAATATAAATCATTATGCAGACTCTCCCCGAACGATTTTAGATTGCAGGATCAGGTCCTGTATGTCGGACTTGCCGTTGATCTGACGGGAAAGCAGATGAAAAGCCTCGGCACCCATTGCTTCCGCAAGGTTGTCGAATGTAGTCAGGGTCGGCGTGATGTAATTTGAAACCATGATATTGTCGGCACCGGTCACCGCGACCTGTCCGGGGATGGAAATTCCGTTTTTCCGAAGCGCGTGGATAACGCCGATCGCCATGCTGTCGTTGGCACAGACCACGGCATCCGGTAAAGGTTGTTTCCCTGCAAGATATTCCTCCATGATTCGGTATGCTGTCTGTTCATCGAAATTCCCGACAAAACAATTCTCTTCCGACCAGGGAATCTGATGGGAATCAAGTGCATCGCGGAAACCCGCATAGCGCTCCGTTCCGGGATAGCTGTCGCTGGAACCGGCGAAGTAAAGGAAACGGCGGCGACCGTCCTCGATCAATGTCTCGACCAGGGTCCCGGCAGTTTCGCGGTTGTTGATATTGATGGTTGAAATGCCCTGCTGCGGACGGATGCCGATCCCGATGACTTTGCATTGTTCCTGCTTGAAAACGCGTATCCATTTATTCGGCAGAGTCGTGCCGTAATAAATCATGCCGTCAATCTCGCGGCTTCGGAAACTGTTGAAAATGATTTCGGTGTCCATGTCCGGCTCGAACACTCGGACTGAAAGGGCACATCCCGCTTTTCGTGCTTCGTGGGCAATGCCGCCGGTAATCTGGGCGACGTTGTAATCTGAGAAGCTGTTGGTCCTGCTGTATTTGTCACCGGTATTCAGCAGGAACATGACATTGCCGACAATCTTGCTGCACATGCGGACCGCGTGGATATTGGGCCGGTAATTGATCGAACGGCAATAATCCTCAACAGCGCGAGTTGTCGCGGCGCTGATATGGTGCTGCTTGGCCTTACCATTCAGGACAAACGAGACGGTTGCCTTGCATACACCCACGTTTTTCGCTATTTGCGCCAGAGTCAACTTTTTTTCTCCGCTTTAATGATAAACCTGTTTAGTAACTATATTACACCGCCTTTATTGATTTGTCAAATCGAAAATGCAGGAAGCCTCCACTTTTTCACGGAAAATCCTGGAAAAAATTCAGAAAAGATGTCAACCAGCGTTTAAAAAGGCCGGAAAACAGGCATGTAAAGCTGCTGCCGAAATAAGTATCAATCACTTTTCCGGCATTAAATCCTCCGGCAGATTTTCCAGCTGGGAGCTGTCGAGAGATGTGCGCCTTTCGGCGGTCAGCCGGGCAGTTTCCCCTACTGCCGCCTCGTAGCTCATCAGCGCGGCGAACAGCGCGAACTGTGCGGTGTTGTCGAGTAGTGGCAGGTGAGGCGTAAAAAGACTTCAAATCAATGGCGATGTAGGAACGGGACATTGCGGCATCCTGCCAATCAAATGCTGTTTAGCCAGTATAGGCATCGTCGGAAGTGTTGTGGAAATTCTGACGCGCCAGCCATTCCTTTTCCTCCGGCGTTTCCGGAATGTCGATGCGCTCGATCTTGAAAATAACCGGCCGAGTCCCGTCGTTGCAGCAGGCGATCATCATCCGGTCATCGTTGGTCCATTTGTGCATGATCGAACCTCCCTGCAGCGCGGTGTAGACATACCGGCTGATGGCATCCCACGCCTCGCCGCAGAATTTGCCGTTCAGCAGATGGTAGAAATCATCCTGCTCGGGAGTCCGCTTCAGCAAAAATGTATCTCCTGGTTTGAAAAACGGACACGGACCGGCATTTGGATCGGCAAGGTATTTCTTTTGCAGTTCGGGAAAAACCTTTGTTTCCAAAACGGTGATTTTACATTCGTGGCGCATAACTTCTGTCTCCTATATCCCTGCGGTTATGTGCTTAATCTTCTCCATCTCCGCCTCATCCGGCACGGCCTTCCCGTGCTCCCACGTGGAGACCTTCTTCACGGACACTCCGAGCGCGGCGGCGAACTTGACCTGGGAGAGCCTCAAATCCTTACGTTTTG
>SUWI01000336.1 GCA_015061565.1 Lentisphaerota bacterium | reverse complement strand
CTGTTCTTCCATGATCCTGACCACAGAGTGCATGGTGTTCAGCCAGGAACTTCTGCCGGATGTCCTGTTCCATAACCAGATCGGGTCAAGATGGGAATTACAGATAAGATAAATTTTTTTCTTCATGGAAAACTCCTGTTATTCTACGATTTCCGGGGATATTAAGACACTCCGCTCCGGAGCATGACCGGAACGCATGATTTCTTTTATGAGAGTGACTGCATTCAGCCCAAGCGCACTCTTATTCTGCCGGGCAATCAATGTCCGGTACAACTCTTTTTCTGTTTCATCTGTTTGATCAAATCGCGCCAGCCAGATTTTTTTGTTTTCCAGAGCCTTATGCAGCCATGTGCAGCCCGGATCAAGAATTGCATCAAAATCAAGAGTTTGCAGCTGATTTTCAGAAATATCGATCAGTTTATAGGGGAGATGATGATCTTCCAACGCCTGAATATATCCGGAGAGCCGGAGACGGATGGAGGAGTTTTTCCACTGACTGTCAAGAATGGCGAATTTCCGGCATCTTTTATTGATCAGCGTTTGAACAAGGGAATATGCCCCCTGAAAGTGGTCTGTCGTTACAAGATTGCATTTCCTTCCGATAATGTAAAGATCGAATAAAACCAGCGGATATGAACGTGATTTTTGCTGAATATGTTCCACACTTTCTCCCGTCCCGCCGGGATAAAGAATCATGGCACCGCAAAGTTTTTCAGCTTTAGCGATCACCTTCAATTCATCTTCCCGATCATCCCAGTTGTAGGTGAACAACCGGAATTCATATCCCAATTTCTGACAGCCGGAACGGATGGCTTTGATGGTATCTTCCCAAGCCGAACCTGCCGGAAAAACGATTCCGATGGTGCGGCGGATATTCTGCGGGTCAAATTCGTTCATTGCGGAGGCAAGAAAAGTTCCTCTGTGTTTGATCCGGCAGATCAGCTGCTCTTCTTCCAGCATAAACAGTGCTTGAGAAACGGTATTACGTGAAACGTGAAAGATCCGGCAGAGTTCCAACTCTTTCGGGAGCTTACCGGTCTTGCGGGCTTCTTCACTTTCAATATATTCCCGCAAAACTTCATACAGCCGGATATACAACGGCTGAGATGATTTTATTTTTCTGAGATCTTTTTTCAGCATGGGGAAAATACTCCTTTATCTTTCTCTAATATAGATCGCAGAAGAAAAAAAGTCAATTGCCGGAATGATTTATTTATGAGTCATAAATGAGTCATATTATGATAGCTGTTATCTGGGTATGTGACCTGCTGCAAAATCAACGGCATCACCCGATACAACGTTCCATACAGACCAGGGAACTGCTCCCGATGGATTATCCAGCGCACAAATCATGAAAAACATCCCGGAAGGCTGGAACGAGCAGCGGCGGCTTTACGGATTCCCGACACGGTGATAGCGGGAACCGCTTGGCGCAGGAGAAATCTCGCCTCCTTATTCGTTTTCGGGGCGGGAGTTGGCCTCGGGGCAGCCTCGAATATTCCCCCAAAGCGGAAATGTTTCCATTTTTCGGGAATATCGTTTGGTTTTTGCTTGAATTTTTCGGCAACACCTTACTCCGAACTGGCGGCAGGAGAAATCCTATCGCCTGTGTTTTCCGGAAATTTACTGTCCGACTCGGTGCCCAAATGGAGAAAAAGCAGTAATTTTGCCGGTAATTCTCCATTTTCAACTTGACAACGCCTCGCTGGAATACTATATTAAATAGAGAAAAAGTGGTAACATAGCCAAAAATTCTCCATTTGCAGGAGGTATGATGAACATCGAAAGACCCATTTACCTTCAGAAACTGAAGGACCGCATGCATGACGGCATGATCAAAATCATCACCGGACTGCGCCGAAGCGGGAAATCCTATCTGCTCTTCGAACTCTTCCGGAAGTACCTGCTTGATTCCGGAGTCTCCGCCGACCACATCATCGGGCTGGAACTTGATATGCGCAGCAACGCGAAGTATCGGGATCCGGATGTCCTTCTCTCGTATCTCGGCGAAAAAATGAACGCAGACGGCATGTACTACATCCTCCTCGACGAAGTGCAGATGCTCAAGGATTTCGTCTCAGTGCTGAACGAACTGCTCCACTGCCGCAACGCCGATGTATATGTCACCGGAAGCAATTCGAAATTCCTCTCCACGGATATCGCCACCGAATTCCGCGGGCGGGGGAACCAGGTCCGCATCCACCCGCTTTCATTCTCTGAATACTGCTCCGTGTTTCAGGGGACCCGTGACGAGGCATGGCAGGAATATTTTACCTACGGCGGGCTGCCGCAGATCCTCTCCATGAAAAGCGATGAGCAGAAAGCCGAATATCTCCGGGAACTCTTCGAGACGACTTATCTCAAGGACATCAAAGATCGCAACAAGATCCGTCGTGAGGCGGAGATGAACGTGCTGCTGGATATTCTTGCTTCAGCAGCGGGGTCTCTCACCAATCCGCTGAAACTGTCGAACACGTTTCAGTCGAAGCGCGGAGTTCCTTTCTCGGAAAGGATCGTCGCCCGATATTGCAAATATCTGGAAAACGCCTTCCTGATCAATAAATCGGTCCGCTACGACATCAAGGGAAAAGCCTACATTGACACGCCGTTCAAATATTATTTCGAGGATGTCGGTCTGCGCAATGCCCGGTTGAATTTCCGCCAGCAGGATGAAAACCACATCATGGAGAACATCGTCTATAACGAACTGTTGTACCGGGGTTTTTCCGTCGATGTCGGCGTGGTGGAGATCCGGGAGAAACAGCCGGACGGGAAAATGACGCGCAAGCAGCTGGAAGTCGACTTCGTCGCCAACTCCGGAAGCAGACGCTATTATATCCAGTCCGCCTTTTCCATGAGCACACCGGAAAAGGAAGCACAGGAGAAGCGTCCGTTCCTGCGGTTCAACGATTCCTTCAAGAAGATCGTTCTCGTCCGGGAAAACATCAAAATCCGCCGCGACGAAAATGGTATTGTCACGATGGGGCTGCCGGATTTCCTGCTGGACGGGAACAGCCTCGAACTGTAATCGTCAGATGCTTCAGCAGAAGAATTTTTAGGCTCTGCCGGATTTGGACCATTGGTTGAGATATGAACCGGTTTTGTGCCGTTTTTCGGAGACTTAAGTTTGATTTCACGGATGGCTGGCGGTATATTACTTTGGCTGACGGCAGTGTTTTACACACATTCCGGTTAAATCTGCTGTGAGAATGGAGGGTATCATGGGGTCGGAAGGTTATATTTGGGTGACGCGATACCGGAAAAACCTCGCCGATGCACTGGAACGGGCGAGGAATGAGGTTTTCCTCTCCGGCAAGTTCATCGGGGCGGAATTGAATCCGAAAACTTTTCAGGATGCCTGGGCACATGATCCGGAAGGCGGAACCGGGTCGCTGCTGGACATTGTTTCGGTGGGCGGCCCCGATGATTTCTGTTCGGTCTATCCGCTTTCCGTGGCTGAACTTCTTAGCTTTTTCGGCACGGAACGTCCCGCGCTGGACGAAATCCGGAATTGCACGGAATTCTGGGAATCCTTCGACCGTGGACAGGCACGCGCCATTTCATTGTACGAAAACGGGCGGCCTGCCAAAATCTGCTTTGCCGGGTGGACGATCGACACCGGGGCGGCGGGAGATGGTTCTTATGAAGATGCATCGAGCCGTAAAATTCAAGCCCGGTTTGCGCGGATGATGAAAGCAAAGGCGAAAAAGGCGCCCTCCGCTCCGCCCTCGGAACAGATTCCCGCCGGAGACCGGATGTCCGATCTGGCTTCCGTCATGAAAGTTCTGGCGGAAACGCGAGCACTGTCAAAACGGATGTCGGAGCCCCCGTCTTCAGAGCAGTGGTCCGACGCTTTGTGGTCCGACGCTTTAGGGAAAATTCGAATCCTCGAAACTCTGCTCAACAGACATGACGATGACTTGAGTTTTTTCGAAGAATTGGCAAAACGCCGTCCGGAAATGGAAAAGATGGCGCAGGAATGTCTGGCGCGCGAAGGGTTTTCGGATGATTCCCGCAAGGAAAATCAGGCAAGTCCCCGGCATGAAATGCCTCCGGCGCAAAATCCGGCAGAAAGAGGAAACACCGTGCAGAAACCGCTGACGAGGCAATATCAAAAGTTTTTGATTTACACGCAGGGGGTTCCTCAAGAGCCCGGCCCAGGAGATATTGTGCAAAACGAAAAAACTTTTCCCGGAACGATTCGGTTGGATTTGCGGCACGCTCAACCAAAATCGGGATTTTTATATTCTGCTCCCGCCTCG
>SUWI01000335.1 GCA_015061565.1 Lentisphaerota bacterium | reverse complement strand
AGCTCAATCGGTGAAACCGGCAGCCAGAACAGCTGCTCCGGCAGTAAAAAAGGTCAGCAAGCCGGCAGCTCAATCGGTGAAACCGGCAGCCAGAACAGCTGCTCCGGCAGTAAAAAAGGTCAGCAAGCCGGCAGCTCAATCGGTGAAACCGGCAGCCAGAACAGCTGCTCCGGCAGTAAAAAAGGTCAGCAAACCGGCAGCCAGAACAGCTGCTCCGGCGGCCAAAACCGTCACCAGGCCGACAACCGGAAAGAGCAGTCAGCGCTGAAAAGTTTTTACCGGACCGCGGTCCGTTTTATCGGATCCGGAATAAAATCGGAAAGGGATCATTTTATTATGGCCGAAGTGAAAACGCTGGAAGAACATCGTCGATATGTGGAAGGTTTTGCCCGGCTCTCGTTTTTCTTTGCCCGCAAATGGCTGAAAGCGAAATTTCCGGAGCAGCCTTTCGGCGAACTGCTCAGCCGGCACACGCCGCTGCTTTATCATGGCTTGAATTATCCGCCCGCGGTCTGGCCGGAGGATCCGGAGTGCCAGGATATCCTGCGCCGTGCGGAACGTCTGAAAGAACTGCCGCCTGAAGAGTTCGAAAATGCCATGTGGGAGGAAATCAAGGAGCTGGCCGCGAGGAGGGCGGAACTGAATTATCCGAATGCGGTCGGTGTGAAAGCTCCGGCATCATGGAACTGCGGCAGCCTGAAATACGATGTGCCGACAGCTGCGGCGCTGGAATCCGGCCGGGTGGTGTTCCACATTGCCAATGCGGTCGGTCCGAAATCCATTTTTGAGGATCCGGATTATCTGCCGCACTGTTTTCTGCTGCTGATGAAGGAGACCGAATTCCGGTTCGGCAGCCGCGAGCTTTCCACTTCCACCTGGCTGAATGAACGGCAGGCGTTCCTGAACTGTTTTCCGCAGGAATGGCTTGACAATATGGGCCCGCGTCCGGCGGAACCGCCGGTGCCGCCGTGGAGTTTCGGCACCTGGGGACAATTGGTGACCCGCCGCGGCACGATCAATCCGCAAGCGGAAAAGTTTGTCCGGGAAAACGGTTATCTGAAATATGTCTGCCGTCCTTCGCACTGCTCGTTCGAAAGCATGCGGAAGCATCTGAAGGCGAACTTTTCGGTCTGACCGCGAAAGAACTGGAATCAATTTTCTTCCGTTTTTTTCATCCATTGAAGCGGGGACATATGGTAGAATCGCTTGAATGCCCGCGTAAAAGAACCCTGATCGGGAAATCCGCAATAATCGGACAGTTCGCCGACCCGGAACTGACCGCCTTTGAGCAGTTCCCCCGCGGTGAGCATCCGCTGTTTCAAAACATATTGCCAGAAAGAGTCGCCGTGAAGCTGTTTGAACGATGCGCGGAAATGCACGTATGAAAGTCCGGCGTCTTTTGCCAGCCGGGCCGGATCATATTTTTCAAACGGGGCATTGCGAATCTGTTCCGCCAGCGCCCGGAGCCCATGAGGATCATTCCAGTCCGGCTGATTCTCTGGCTGCGTCTGCCGGATGATTTCCCGCATCAGCTGTTCGATCAGAAAAACGTCTTCCGCGGAGGAATCCGGACGGCGCGGATTCTTGAATTTTCTGGCGAAACCTTCGAAGACCGGCAGAATATTTTTGATGTTTTTCAATGGCAGATGTGAATCCGGATACGCTTCGGAGAGGGAATTGTAGATCCGTCTTCCGCGTTCTCCGGTGAAATCGATCCAGAAATGTTCATAGCCGGTATCCGGAATCAGTTCATACTGAAAGAATTTATGCCGGTCCCCGATCCAGAACAGACAGGGGCCGGTCAGCCGGATCCGGGTGTCGTCCAGCAGCAGATCCACTTCTCCGTTGAGGATCATTTCCAGCGAAAAACGGTTCTTCAGACATTCGCATTTCCGATGAGTCAGCTGGCATGGGAAGATCCGGTGGAAGGCGGCGGAAATCTGCAAGTCGCTGAAATATTTGACATTTTTGATGTTTCCCGGTTCAGATGGAGAACCAATCATCATTTTTGCTGAATTTATCATGGATAATTTTCGCTTTCAGCTATTGTAATAACACAATTTTCAGTTATAATTACTATAAACGGTTAAATCATTTTTGTCAATTAAAGAACCAAAAAAGGATTGAAAAAATGCAGGAAAAAAAACTGGGCGCCGCCGTGGTCGCGGTCAGCGAAGGTGTCCGTCACATCAAAGCATACAAAGGTTGTTCCGATTACAATCTGCTGGCGCTGAGCGATCCGGATCAGGCGCGGATCGAATCCCGGATCAGGGAATGCAATCTGTCCGGAATGCGGATCAGCAGCGACTACCGTGAAATACTGAAAATGGATGATGTGGATGTGGTATCCGTGACCAGTCCGGATTTTTATCATGCGGAACAGTCGATCGCTTTTCTTGAAGCGGGCAAGAATGTGCTGTGCGAAAAGCCGATGACGCTGGATCTGGGCGAAGCCGCGGCCATAGCCGAAACGGTCCGCAAGACCGGCAAAGTCTTCATGATCGCGCATCCGACGCGTTATACTCCGGCGTTCATTCTGGCGAAGAAGATGATCGCGCGCGGAGACATCGGCGAACTGTTCATGGCGGAAACCGAGTATGCGCACAATTACCGCCATGTCGGCGGAAAAAACAACTGGCGCAAAGACGCGCGGCGCGATCCGCTGCTGGGCGGGGGCTGCCATGCGGTCGATTTCCTCCGCTGGGCGGTCGACGACCTGCTGGATGAAGCGTTCGCCTACGGCACCAAAAAAGGACTGGCGGACTGGCCGATCGACTTCGATTCCTACTTCTGTCTTTACAAGTTCAAAAACGGGGTGATCGGCAAGGTGATGTGCTCGATCGGACTTTCCCGGCCCTATACCATGCGGAGTGTGTTTTACGGGACCAAAGGAACGATCATCTGCGACAACCTGAGTCCGAAGATGCAGCTTTCGAGCGTGCCGTTCTACGATGCCCCCCGGGATTCCACCGCTTTCATCGACATTCCGGTGGATGTGAACAATCACAATGTGGAATCGCAGGTGCAGCTGATGGCGGACATTGTGCTGCGCGGAGCGAAGAACACCGCCGATGTGGTGGAAGGCGCCCGGACCGTTGCCGCGTGTGCGGCGGCCATCGAATCGGCCCATACGGGCAAGCCGGTCAAAGTCCGCAACGATTTCTGAAAAACATTTGAGGTGAAAAGATGATCCAGGCTGGTTTTTATGAGTGTGACATCACTCCGCCGTATGGTGCAGAGTGTCCGGGCGGTTTCCGGAAACGTCTGATCCGCAAGATCAGCGATCCGCAGAAAGTCCGTGCCATGGCGCTTTCCGACGGTTCCGCCAAAGCGGTTTTGATCGGGATGGACACGCTCGGCGTCGGACCGCAATTCCTCCGCCGTCTGAAAGAGGCGCTGCCGGGCGTCTGCGTGATCAACAGCTGCTCCCATACCCATTACGGGGGCTATCTGCGGGACAAATTTCCCGGCATCGACGAGGCCGATCCGCTGATCCGGCGGATGGTGCTGGATGAGTGCAACTGCCATGAGGAATATTACTATGAATTCTGCCTGCGTCAGGCGGTCACCGCGGCCACCTTTGCCTTTGAAAATTTGCAGGATGTGGATTTTTCGTTCGGCCGCGGCCGGGTGGAAAACCTGATCTTCAACCGGCGGATCAAAATGAAGGACGGTTCGGTCAAGACCCATGCGGGGAAGGGCAATCCCGATTCGCTGGGTTACGCCGGTCCGGTGGACGATCAGCTGGGTGTTATGGGCGTCTGGAAAAAGGGTTCGGACGAACTGCTCGGGTTCGCGCTGAATTTCTCCTGCCATGCCTGCATCAATCTGGAAGGGGCGACGGCGGATTTTCCCGGCGTGGCGATCGATACGGTCCGGGGCGTTTACGGCGGCAAGGCCGGGGCCGTATATCTCAACGGTGCGTCCGGCGATGTGACGCAGATCGACAATATGAGCCTGAAGAAAGACATGGGCAAGCCCATTGCCGTCAAACTCGGCCGTGCGGTCGGCGCGGAAGCGGTCAAAATTCTCGCCACTGCTGACCGCGGTCCGGTCGAAACCCTGAAATATCTGAGCCGGAATTATCAGTTCAGACGCCAGACCGCCGATCCGGAGGAAGTTCAGGCCGCTTATGAAAAAGTCCAGACCTATGAAGATTCGAGTGATTATTTCATAGC
The DNA here is from genome assembly GCA_015061565.1 of Lentisphaerota bacterium. Lineage (GTDB taxonomy): Bacteria > Verrucomicrobiota > Lentisphaeria > Victivallales > UBA1829 > SIG94. The sequence continues at coordinate 118 of SUWI01000335.1, read as the reverse complement.
CCGGACGCTGGTCCTCGATGATGTCAGCCGGAAGCTGACTGCCGAATCGCCGCTGCAGGCGGAGCTGGCGGTGCTGCAGATCGGTCCGCTGGCGATCGGTTCGACGCCCTGCGAAATG
>SUWI01000028.1 GCA_015061565.1 Lentisphaerota bacterium | reverse complement strand
TGGTGAACGGGGTCTGGCCCCAGCGGCTGGCAATGTTGAGTCCGAAAATGAACTGCTGCATATCCTGCTTGACCTGTTTGAAATCGAGCTTGTCGGCTCGGACGAACGGAGCCAGCAGCGTGTCGAAGGAATTGAACGCCTGCGCGCCGGCCCATTCGGTCTGGAGTGTGCAGAGGAAATTCACGATCTGGCCAAGCGCGGTGTCGAAATGTTTCGCCGGAGCGGCGCTGGCGCGTCCGCCGCTGCCCTGGAATCCCATGGTCAGCAGATCGCGCAGGCTCCACCCGGCGCAGTAGCCGACGATGCCGCAGGAGAGGTCGTGCAGATGGAAATCGCCGGAACGGTGGGCCTCGGCGATCTCGGCCGGGTAGATGTTGGCGAGCGTGTAATTGGCCACGACCGCGCCGGAAACGTGGTTGAGCAGGCTCGCGTAGGAATAACCGGCATTGGAGTTTTCATTGACGCGCCAGTCTTCGTGTCCGAGGTAGGAGGTCATCAGTTCCTGCACGTCGAGCATCAGCTGCTTGTGGCCGCGCATTTTTTCATGCTGTGCGCGGTAAAGGATATAGGCTTTGGCGGCTTTGGAAAGGCCCCGGCGGATGAACGCCTGTTCGACCGCGTCCTGGACCTTTTCGATATCGGCGATGCCGTCTTCGGGATTCTGTTTGATCAGTGCGTCGAGCACATCCTGGCCGATCTTCCCGGCGATCTTGTCATTGGCGGTTCCGGCGGCCTTGAGTGCCTTCGAGGCGGCCAGCACGATCCGGTTGAGGTCAAAATCTACGATCCTTCCATCACGCTTGCGCAGTTTCTGGATGATTTCCATTCCAATCGCTCCTCTTGTATGGGAAAGAGACGCGAGGACAGCAAGGCAGGCTGAAAAAAGAACTGCTTTCAATGACGAAAGTCATGTAAAACTCCCAATGTGTTTCGCGCACATTTCCATGTTCCGGTCACCCCGGAACGAGTTCAAATCATGATTGCCGCAGGCTCCGGCTTTAACGGTTGCGCGACAGCCACGGACTTTCACCGTGATTCACTGCTCCAAAACAATCATCTTGGGGGTCAATATAACGGGGTTTTCACCGATTGCAAATGAAAAATCGAGAAAAAACAAAAAAATTTTTCGGGGGTCCGCAGAGGGCCGGGATCAGGGGCAGATCGGCAAAGCAAAACCAGCGGTTTTCCGCGCCCCATTCCACTGATCGATTATTTTTATTGATTTTATTCCGTTATTGTCCATTGTCCTGTCTTGACTTTATCCATTGTCCCATTTATGGTACCGTTAAAAAGGGGAATTTTATGCTCAAACGGGACACCATCTATCAGGAACTTGCCAGACGGATCGGCAGCGGGGTCTGGAAACCCGGCGACAAACTGCCGGCGGAACCCGTCCTCTGCCGCGAACTCGGCGTGGCGCGGGTCACTTTGCGCGCCGCGCTGGACCAGCTCGCCGATGAAGGCTTCCTTTCCCGTTCCCGTCCGGCGGGGACTATCGTGACCATTCCGGATGCGGCAAAGAAAAAAGTCCTGGTCATTCCCGCAGATTCCTCCGGACAGCCCGAAATTTCCCGTCCGGAACTTTATATCATTCCGGGGATCGAACGGCGCTGCATGGAACTCAATATGGAAATGGAGATCATCAACAGTGTCTTCCTGCCACCCGAACTGCCGGAAAATTATCTGGGTGTCATCCTGCTGGCCTGCGATTTCAATGGCAGGGAAAAGATCCTGGGTAAGGTCCGCTCCCTGAATGTTCCGCTGGTCAATGCCCATACCTTCCCCCATGACCCGCAGGTGACCGGACTGCCTTCCGTGCTGACCGATTTCCGTTCCGCGTTCCTCGCCGGACTGACACACCTGACCCAGATGGGACACCGGAAGATCGGTTTTGTGATGAATAAATGGAAAACTGCCGAAAAACGGTTCGATATTCCCATGCGCGAATTCCCCGGATTCCTCAAAAAGGCGGGAGCCGCATTCGAGGATCGTTTCCTTATCCAGGTTCCCCGTGTCGATGCGGACTTTTCGGAAGAACTCCGGGCGCTGCTCTTTTCCGACGATCCGCCCACGGCGCTTTATGCCTATTCCGATTATTTCGCCATGACCTGCTGCAATCTGCTGAAAGAATGGGGTGTCCGCATTCCGGAACAAATCGCGGTGATGGGATTTTCCGGTTATACTTCGGCGGCCCTTCAGTCGCCCCCGCTTTCGACAGTGGATTTCGGTTATGCCCGCATCGGCAGGATCGCCGTGGACATGCTTCGTCAGCACGAACAATGGTTCGGCAAAACCGTCCCGTTGGTTTATTCTCCTTACGATGTGATTCCCCGGCACAGTACAGATTTTTTCCGGATGGATTTCTCGGGAAATGCAAAAAGGGGCGGAAGAAAGATTCAAGACACAAGCTGCAAGACACAAGACGCAAGAGAAAAGTTTGAATAGATTGAAATCAGAGTAAAGACAACTCACAACAGATAACAGCAGAAAGGGAACAGACCATGAACTGGACAAGTGATCAGTCTTCAGAAATCAGTAATCCGTATCGGCCTCGCCGCAAAGACCCCTCATCTTTCATCTCTCATCATTCATCTTTGGAGCGTAAGCACAGCTTTACGCTGATAGAACTCCTGGTCGTTATTGCGATCATTGCGATTCTGGCGGGGATGCTGCTGCCGGCGCTGAACAAGGCACGGGACAAAGCCCATGCCGTCAGCTGCCAGAACAATCTCAAAAGCGCCAATACTGTCATTCAGTTTTACTGTGATGACAATGCCGACAGGTATTTTCCCTACGACATCTGGCTTACCGACGGGTCCAAAACCGTAAAATGGTATGATCCGTCCAGCGGAAAAAATCCGCTTTTCCCCTATCTGGGTTTCAAAAAGACCGGCAATTTCTTTTTCTCGGTATACAAGAACAAAAGACACCATCTGTCCTGCCCCAAAAGATCATTCGGCCAATATTCGAACGATATATCATCAACTTATGCCATCAGCTACGGATACAGTGTCTATTTTTATACGGTATTCGCCAACAGAGGCTATAAACGGAACCAGATCCTCATGCCTTCGCGCACTGCTTTCATGGGGGAGGCTTTCATGCCATACTGGGGCGTGGGGGAAAATACCAGTTCTTTGAAAGAGACCACTATTGTCGCTCATAACGATTCCGTGATGACCGCTTTCTGCGATGGCCGGGCGGTACCGGTGAAATACAGAGACATCCCCAACGGACAGCATGCCCGCATACCCAGCGGCAAGACGCCGTCCCAGCATATTTTCTTCATTCCGATGAAGGGGATTTCGGGTTATCCACTGAGAAACTTCGATTGAAATTTCTGATCGGAAAAAGGAGAAATAAAGATGAAATTCCTGCTGACTTTCATGCTGGCAATGTTTCTGTTCCCCGCATTGCCGGAAACGGTCATTGCCAAATACAAAGATACGGTCCTGACAACGGAAAAAAGTTCGAATATCACTTACCACAAAGCATTTTACATTTACAAAGCTCAAAAATACCGGGGCGGGAAAGCCGTGTTCCGCATGAAGGTGAAACGGAGCGAGGGCAACGCCGCATTGCAGGCGACCTTCCGCTGTTCCACCAATCCCGGCAATGTGCTCAAGGTTACGAAAACCTATCCTGTTCCATACGGTAAAAACGGCGAAACCGTACCGGTGGAATTTGTGCTTGACATTCCCGATCTGGACCATATCGCGCACTTCAATATGCATCTGGTCATCAAGCGGCTGGGCGGGGAAAAATGCATCTGGGAACTGACGGATATCCGTTATGCCGAATATGAAGCGGGAAAGCCGGAAACCGTGATCCCGGAAGGTCTTTCCGCCGGTGTCGCTGCCTCGAAGGTGAAAAGTCCGCTCGAACTGGTGAAAAACGGCAAAATCACTTTTGTCATCGTGACGGCTGACCGGCCTGATCCGATCGCCCGTTATGCTGCCAAAGAACTGCAGGATCATTTTAAGCTCGCCTGCGGCGCCGCCCCAACGGTCATCAGGGAATCCGAATATCAATCGGGTCCTGCAATAATGGTGGGAGAAACATCCGTTGCGAAGAAATACGGGATCAATCCCGGAATGCTGTCGCCCGAATCGCTCATCGTTGCCCGTCTGGATGACGTGATCGTCCTTTCCGGCGGTGATGACCCGTCCATTCCTGCCAATATGGTTTCCGGACGTGCTTTCGTGCCGGTCGGCACCTTGTATGCAGCTTATGAATTCCTTGAAAAAACGGTCGGTTTCCGCTGGTACTGGCCGGGGAAAAACGGAACGCACATCCCGAAAGTCGAAAATTTGAAAGTGATGAAACTGTTCACCGTCTCGCGTCCGCAGTATGATACCCGGAAAACCTTCCGTTCCCTCATCCTGACCGATCCCGATGTGACCCGGGAACAATCCGAACAGTGGTATCGGAGAAACCGTTTCGGCGGTTCAGCAGGCGATCCGGTGGCGAACCATTCCTTCAACGACTGGATCAGGCGTTTCGCCAAAACCAAACCGGAATATCTCGCTTTGCAGAGCGACGGTTCGCGCAAAGTCAACTTCGAACCCGGCGGCGGTCATGTCTGCATGAGCAATCCGGAGGTTTTCAAACAGACCGTTCAAGACAAGCTCGAGGAGTTCAAACGGAACCGGTTCAGCAATTTTGCCAAGGTGATGCCCGGCGACAGCAACGGCCTCTTCTACTGCAAATGTCCGGAATGTCAGAAAAAACTCCGTCCCGACCGGGGGGAACAAGGTCTCTGCTCCAATGTGGTCTGGGGATTCGTGAACCGCGTGGCCGCCGAAGTCGCGAAAAAAGCTCCTGGCAAGAATATTGTCTGCTGTGCCTACGGTGATTATCAGCGCAAGCCGGAATTTCCGCTGCTGCCCAATGTCGCCGTCACTTTGTGTGCCGGCATGGGGAACCGTGCGTCTTTGTCCTGCAAACGGAAATGGAAGCAGCTCCTGGACGAGTGGAGTTCCACCGGAGCGAGACTTTATGTCTGGGAATACTGGACCTCATCGCGCATCAGCCGCGGAGTCTTCGGAGCTCCGGCGATCTTTCCCCGCCAGCTGAAAGAACTTTATGCCATGGATGCCGGCCGTATCCGCGGCCGCGCTATCGAACTCCCGGAAAAAAACGGTGACGGAAAAACCGTCAACGGCTGGGCGGACTGGATTTATGACATCCAGAATTTGTATGCCGCGGGGAAACTCATGTGGAACCTGTCCGAAGACATCGATGCGGTCATGGAAGAGTATTACACCAAATTCTTTGGTCCGGCGGCGGTGCCGGTGCGGCAGTTCCACCAGGAAATGGAACTTGCCTGGGCTCAGAGAGGTGCGGAACCCGGCAAATGGAATTACCAGCGGGCCTGGAAAGAAACCTATCCCCCGGAATTCGTCGACCGGATGATGGGACTGCTCAGAGAAGCCGTCAGACTCGCCGGCGATCAGGAGCCTTATGCTTACCGGACGAAAAAACTGCTCAAGGGCTACCAGCCGTTCGAACGCAACTCCCGGCTGTTCCGGGGCGGCAGCCGCAAAACCAATGCGTATTCCGTAACCGTGCCGAAAATTGCCGGTGAGCCGTCCGCCGCCGACTGGAACCAGGCCGCGGTCCTCAAAGATTTCACCGACAGTTACAATGTCTACAAGCAGGAATCCGAAACCGATATGAGGCTTCTGCATGACGGCAAAAACCTCTATGTCAAAGCCGAATGCCGCTTCCCCGAAGGGGTGGCAGGGGTCAAATGGGCGCCCGGCACCCTCGGGAAACGCGACGGCGCTCTCTGGAATTATGAAAGCATCGAGTTTTTCCTTGCCCGCGGCAAAGAAAGCTGTCAGTTCATTCTCGCGCCGGACAACTGTCTGTTCGATGCGTTTTATACCCCTTCCGACGAAAGAAATGCCCCGAAATGGAACTGCGGAAAAGTCAGATGGTCCACCGTCAGGCGGGGGAGTCATTGGGAAGGTTTTCTGACCATTCCTCTGGCCGAGCTGAAATTTTCCGCTGCCGGAAAAGACGGAGAGTTCCGTTTCAATGCTTACCGCAACTGCCTTTATACGATGCCGGGCGAACCGGAAAAGTGGGAGCAAAGCTGTTATCTGCCCGCTTACGGCAGTTTCCATGATATGGAACGTTTCGGCACGCTGACACTGGAAAAATAAGAACTGGGACCGGATGACGGGCTTTCCTTTCATCTTTCATCAATATTCCGTTGACTTTGACCTTACAGAGGTTATATTATCTCTGTGCCGGCGATTCGTGCTCGATTGCCGGCGTTGTGGAATCAACCACTGAAACGAAGGTTTTTTATGAAACGTAAATTTCGACTGGGCGGTGTCGGATTGGGACACCGCGGCCGCTCCATGCTGAAATGGGCCAACGACGGGATCGACAGTTTCGAGGCGGTCGCCGCCTGCGATCTGGATCCGGACCGTTTTTACAGCCAGTGCAATCTGGCCGGCAGAAATCAGGGTCCGCTGAAAGATGAACTGCCGAATGTGACCTTTTACCGGGATTACGACGAGATGCTGGAAAAAGCCGGTCTGGACATCGTTCTGGTGGAAACGCCCGCGACCTGCCATGCGGAATTCTGCGCCAAGGCATTGAAACGCGGGATCCATGTATATTCGGATATCCCGAGCGTGGCCTCGCTGGCGGAAGCGGATATGCTGTGGAAGGCGCAGCAGAACTCGAAAGCATTGCTGATGACCGGCGCCACCACTTGCGGCTGGGGTTTCGTCCTGGCATTGCAGGACCTGGTCCGGAAAGGGCTGCTCGGCAAACCTTACGCCATGGATGCGGAATATATCCACGATTGCAGATATCTGTGGGCGGAATCGCCGTGGCGGAAACCTTCGAAAGAAAATCCCTGGTACCCTATCGCCTACTGTACCCATTCGCTGGGGCCGCTGCTGTCCATCATCGACGAGGATCTGAAACGGGTCACCTGTCTGAGCACGGGTTCGCAGGTGACGGGACTGGAAGGCGCTGACGACCTGATGACCGCAACCTATCAGACACCGTCCGGGGTGATCGTCCGGCAGACCTGCAGTTTCATCAACAACTGCAAAACGGGACATCATTCCTTCCGGGTTTTCGGGACGGAAGGATATTTCGAACATCTTTCCTCGCGCGGATCCGAACCGGAAAAGACCCGCTTCAATTCCAAGGTGCTGTACGGAGCGGACAAAATCACCGAACTGCCGGTTTCCTTTAAGGTGAACGAATTGCAGGAATGGACGCAGAAAAATGCCAAGGCCGACTTCGGCCACGGCGGAGCCGATTCCTACCTGATGCGCCAATTCGAAGAAACGCTGCTCAACGGCGGGACCCAAGCCCCCTGCGACCTGAAAGCGGGTCTGCGGATGACTCTGCCGGGCATATTTGCCGTAAAATCCGCCTTGAACGGCGGCATGCCGCAGAAAATCTTTTATCCCTGGGATAAGGAATGGGGTGATTTTCTGCAGGCGGAAAATCAGCTGGTTTCGGCCCGCTGACCCAGACGGGGAGCCGCGAATTCCGGACGGCAGCTCACGCCCTGCCATGCAGCTTTTTTTCCTATAAGACCTATAGGTCCTACGGTTCGCTCCGCTCACCGCACCCGCGCACCCGCTTTCCTGAAATAAAAATCCACTTTTTTCATTTTCGGCTCTTGCATTTTGTTTTTTTCGTGTTAATGTAAATAAAAACTTACACAAAATGATATTTTCAGGAAAGGATCCGGGCATGATGAATCAGAAACAGCAGATGCTGACCGAGCCGATCAAACGCTTCCTGATCCAGCTGGTGGCGAAGTCGGGACCGAAGCCGGAACGGCTGCCGAATGAACTGGATCTGTGCGAACGTTTCTCGGTATGCCGTCCGACCGTGCACAAGGCAGTGGAGGAACTGATCGAGATCGGATATCTGCAGCATCTGCCGGGACGGCGCGGGATCTTCAGCAATCCGGAATATGTGCAGATGGCGCCGTTCTCGATCGGGATCCTGGGCGACAATGCCAACTGTTCCTATTTCGGATATCCGAACTCGCGTATCCTCGGCGCGTTCCTCAGCCACCTGGGGGACCTGAAAGCCAATACGACGTTCCTGACGCTGAACCGGAAGCCGGAGCTGGCCGCGGTCGAACTGCTCAATTCGGGGCTGGATGCGGTCTTCTGGAATATCCCGGACCCGAGTTATTTCCCGATCATCGGGAAACTGATCGAACAGAAAATCGCCGTGACCGCGATCGGTTCCTATTTCAACTTCCTGATGCCGAAACCCGAAACCAATTTCCTGGGCAGCGATTATTTCTATCAGGGACAATGCCGGGCGGAATTTTTCCTGCGGCGGAAATGTTCGAACCTGGTCTATTGCGGCAATCCCGGCCCGATCTGCGACGGATTCAAGGCGAAACTGAAGGAACATAAAATCGTCTTCAGCGATTCCCGGCTGATCAACGACTCCGAACCGATGTCCAAACTGGTGCGGATATTGAAATCGCAACGCGTCGACGGACTGGTCTGCGACGGCAACAAGAACCAGCACAATCGTGTCCTGCGGACGCTGCTGGACTATCATCCGGCATTTCCGATACTGCTCTCCTACGGACTGGATCTGGAGCAGCTGAAGAAGGATTATCCCGCGCTGCCGCTGTTCAGCATCATGCCGAAAATCGATTTGAAACAGCTTGAGCAGATCGGCATATCGGCCGCGAACCATATCCGGGAAATGCTGCTGTTCAAACGCAATTACCGGTTCGAAAACGAATTCGTCAAGCAACATTTCAAGATCGATCAATGAAAGGGATGAAAATGCAAAAATCAGCTGTATTCCTGTTCGCCGCCTTCGTCTGGATCATTGGCGCATTGCTGCCGGCGGCCTCGGCCGACCTGACCATTCCGCATCATCGGCAAGGGCCGGTGATCGACGGCAAAGGCGATGATCCGTGCTGGCAGAATCTTCCCTGGCACCGGGGCTTTTTCAAGCTGGGAATCCGGACCGCAGCGTCTCAGCAGACGCAGTTCAAAGTCTTTCACGACAACTGGAAACTCTATCTGCTGATCGAATGCCGGGAAAGCGATATGAAATCGCTGGTCTGCCGGACGGGAACGGCGGCGAACGACCAGAACCGCTGGAAGGACGACAGCGTGGAAATCAATCTGGTGCCCAAACAGGACGCGCGGAATTATTATAAATGGATCGTGAATTCAGCCGGAGGAATCAGCGAGACCGCACTGGAGGATGACAATACCGGGACCAACAATTTCAAGCTCGACTGGTCGTTCCGGAGCGGATCGGAAGCCAAAACGGTATTGAACCCGGACAGCTGGACCGTGGAAACGGCGATACCGCTGCATGCGCTGGAACTCGGCGGAGCGGATAACGTATGGCGTTTCAATATCGGACGGAACCGCTATGCCGGAAAACCACGGGAACTGAGCTCGTTTTCGCCGCTTTCCTGGCCGAAACACGGCCTTCCGGGAGAATTCCGTCTGGCCGAACTGCAGGATCTCAAGCTCAATAAATTCCTGTGGAAGACCGAATTCCAGTCCGGCGCGGTCAGCCGGGACAAAACCGGCAAATTGACGGCGGACCTGACGGTCCAGCTCACCAATGAGACCGGCGATTTCATGCTGGCCGGGATCCGGGCCGGTCTTTACGACAAAAAAGATGGATTGATCTCCAGTTTCACGAACCTGTATCCGCCACGGTCGTTCACGTTCCGGAAAATGCGTCCGGTCCCGCTGAAACTGAGTTTTCCGGCCAACGGGAAATATACGGTCCGCCTTGCCGTGGTCCGGGCGGACGGGAAAGCGCTTTCCGCCCGGAACCATGTTCTCGAACTGAATTACCAGCCGGTTTCGGTCACAGTGAAAAAGCCGGTCTACCGCAACTGCATATTCGCGACGATGCCGGACAAGCGGATCGCTGCGGAGATCCGGGTCGATCCGCAGGCTTATAACGGTGATACAATCAAAATTGAATTCACCGGCGGCGGGAAAAATATCACGAGGGAACTGCCGTTGAAGGATAACAAAGCGCTGTTCCAATATGACATGAAAGAGCTGCCGGACGGGACCTATTACCTGAAATGCGGCAGTGAAAGTGTGAAACTGCGCAAGCTGCCGTATCTGAAAGGCGAAGTCTGGTTCGGCGAAGACGGCGGAACGAGGGTGGACGGCAAGCCGTTCGTTCCCTACGGCTGGGCGGGCGGCGTCATGCGCGATCCGGCATTCAATGTCTTCTCCACCGGTTTCGGCGCCACCCGCAGCGAGGCTTTTCTGAACTGGTTCGCAGCCAGCCGGAAGGTCCGGCCCGATGTCAAACTGATCACGACTCCGTTCTGTGAGAAAGCAAGGACTTTCCCGTTCAAGATCTTCAATTATACCGAACGGAAGAACCGTCTGACCGCGGTCCAGCGCGAGCTCATTGCGAAACATCTGGCCGTCATCGGCAAAGATCCGTCGCTGTTCTGCTACAACGGATCGGACGAACCCGAAGGAAAAGACAATATTCCGGAATGGTACAGCGATGTCCGCGACGCGGTCGAGGAATTCGATCCGTATCACCCGATCCTGATCTTGAACGAAGGGTATTCGGAGATCGGGGAATACGCCCGCGGCGGCGATGTCCGGATGCCGGACTGCTATGTGAATTTTCTGGAACCGGACACGTCGAGACGGCCGCTTTACACGGTGTCCCACTACACCAGAAAAGCCCGCCAATACGGCCCCGGCTGGCTGATGCCGCAGGGATTCTGCTGGAACCTGGGCAATGTCCAGCCGCCGAAGATCGGCCGGCCGCCCACGTTCGATGAAATGCGCAATCAGGCGTGGCAGGTTTTCGCCAACGACGGCAAAGGGCTGGTCTGGTATGCCACGAAAGAATGGAGCTGGCTTTACGACCAGATCCCGATCGCCAGCAGTTATATCGGGCAGGAAGTGAAACTGCTGACCGAGTATATCGTGACCTCGCCCGACCGGTCATTGAAAGTCCGGACCGAGCCGGAGGACCCGAATTTCCAGGCCATGCTCAAACGCGTCGGCAACAAAATCGCCCTGTTCGCAGTCAATACCTCCCGGGATCCCATTCAGGCGAAGTTCCAATTCGAAAACGGTCCGAAACTGCTCCATGTGCTCGGAGAAGAACGCACGGTGGAATGCTCCGGCGGATTCAGCGACCGGTTTGCCCCGCTCGAAACGCATGTATATATCTCCGATGCCCCGCCGGAAGGTTTCGAAACGCTCCGTCAGTGCAAAGCCAGACTCGCCGCAGCCCGAAAAGCCCGTTTCACTCCGGAAAACCTGATCGGATCGGGTCCGCTGAACCGTCAGACCTATATCGATATCGGGAAAGGCAGGATCCCGGAAAATCTCCCCGTGCTGACTGCTTCGTCGCAGCACCGGACCGCGTTCACGCAGAATGTCAATACGCTGTATTTCCTGTTGGACGGACTGCGGCCGGAAAAACCGGACCAGAATTCGATCTACAATGCCTGGATGCCGCAGCCGAAAGACCGGAATCCGTGGCTGGAGATCAGACTGCCGAAGGAAGCCGAGGTGCGGGAATTCCGGCTCTTTGCCATGCGCGAGAAAGGGATCATCCAGGCGGAAGACCTCGCCATCCAGATCCGTCGCGACGGAAAATGGGAAGAGCTCGCCGTCGTGAAAAACAATCAGGCGCACAGGATCGTGATCCCGCTGCAGAACGTGCGGGGGAACCATTTCCGGATCGTCTTCAGCAAACTCCGCAGCGGCGGACCGCGCCCGGGACGCCTGCTCTCCGAAGTCGAAATCATCGGGGCATATCGATAACGAAAGGATAATTTGAAATGAAGATGAAAAAGTTCATTCTGATTCTGGCAGCCGTCATCGGTTCGGCTTTCCGGCTCGCGGCGCAGGAACCGACCGGGGCGGCGAAACCGGATTTTTCCTTTGACAAAAAAACTTATACCTTGAAGCCCAATGAAAATCTGGTGCTGGAAGTCCGGGCCGATCTTGCGGATAGCTGGACCCCCTCCCAATGGGGACTTTACGCCTATTTCCCGAATGTCCCGAAAGCGTTCCCGAAGGAGAGCGGTTTGAAAATCGAAAATCCGAAATCCAAATGGGGTCTGGTCCGGATCGTTCCCTTCCGGAGACTGCCCCGGGCAAAGGACGGCAAATATGTGCTGAGCATCCCGACGCAGCGCTGGCCGGAAGGCTGTTATTCGCTGGTATTCAGCGGGATCTTCCTGAAAAAAACGCCGCAGGGGACGGGGAAGAGTCATTCCATCCGCAAGAATGTTTATGTCGTAATTGAAGAATAATCAATATCAACAGGAGGTGTTTATGAAATTCATGAATGGGAAACAAGATGTCTGGCGGGCTCGGATCTTCACCTTGATAGAGCTCCTGGTGGTGATCGCGATCATCGCGATCCTGGCAGGGATGCTGCTGCCGGCGCTGAATACGGCCCGGGAAAAAGCCAGGGCGGTCAATTGTCTGGGCAATACCCGTCAGCTTTATCAGGCATGGATGAATTATGCACTGGACCACAAGGAATACACGCTGCCGACCTACGGGGGACTGCTGTTCGATGGAACGGTTTACAAAGATGAATCCTGGGCATCCCTGCTGCCGAATCTGGGATATCTGCCGGGAAGAGCCAATGCGAAAGACGCCAAGCCGCGTCCCGAGCGCAAATATTATATCTGCCCGACGGACAAATACAAAATCTGGGTCTATAAAAATTTTTGCATCAACACGGTCAGTTACGGTTATCCGAAATGGGCACGGACGAACCACTGGGTCGATGGATGTCCCGGATTGAGGAGTCTGAAACAGCTCAACCGGTATGCCAAGGATATGATCATTTTCGGGGACAACTGGAATAATCCGCTGGCCCGGAGCAGCAGTGAAGTCCATCTCTTTTCCGAAGTCCGCCGGATGAGCATCGGCATCTACGGAGCGCACGGCAAGATGGCCAATTCGGTTTACGGCGACGGCGCGGCGCGGGCGTCATCGCAGGTGCTCCGGATCTCCAATATTCTGAGCAATGAACTGTGGCTGCTGCCGCATCCCGGCTGGTCCACGACCATGGTCACCCTGCCCGCACCCTGATAAATCCGGCATTCACGATCCGGTCCCTTGCATTTTACGATGCGGGAATGTATATTGGAGTCACATGGTGCCGAATGTCAATGAACAGGAATAAAACATCGATGAAAAAAGTCATTTCTGCCGATCCGGCGGACCGGATTTTTCCGATTCCGCAAAAACTCGAACTTTCCGGGAAAATCCGCGATCTTGCCGGGGCATCCTGGATCATTCTCCCGGAAGACGCCGGTTTCCCGCTGAAAAACCGGATCATGGAAACTGCCGTCGGACTGGCAGCGAAATTCGTCTCGAAACCGCGGGTCAGCGCCGGGAAACCTTCCGCCGGAGAACTGCTGGCCGTCATGATCCGGAAAAAGAATATTCCTTCCGAAGGGTACCAGCTCGAACTGAAGCCGGCCGGTCCGATCGAGATCAAAGCCGCGGATGACGCGGGCTTTTTCTACGGGATGCAGAGCGCGGCCCAGCTGCTGGAGGATCCCGCATGCGTGCCCTGCTGCCGGATCGAGGACCGGCCGTCGATGAAGGAACGCGGCTACATGCTGGACATCTCCCGCAACAAGATCCCGACCATGGACACGCTGAAAAAAATGGTCCGCAGTCTGGCAGCTTTGCGGTATAATTCGCTCCAGCTTTATATGGAACACACCTTCGCGTTTGCGGCCCATGAACGGGTCTGGGCGGGCTTTACGCCGTTCACCTCGGAAGAGATCATGGAACTGGACGGATTCTGCCGGGAGTATTTCATCGAACTGGTGCCGAACCTGAACAGTTTCGGGCATCTGGGGCGGTGGCTGCGCCATGCGGAATACAAGGATCTGGCGGAATGCGATCCGCCGTATATCTTCGAACCCACGGGACAGCCGATGCAGGCGGTGCTCCAACCCTGCCGGAAATCGCTGGAATTCATGGATTCGCTGTATGCGGAATTCCTGCCGAATTTCACATCGCGCAAGTTCAATATCGGATGCGACGAAACGGTCGAACTCGGCAAAGGGAAGAGCGCCGCGCTGTGCCGGAAACGGGGCGTGACCAGAGTGTATCTGGATTTTCTCAAGCAGCTGGCCGGCCGGGCGGCGAAACGGGGATTCGAGGTGGAATTCTGGGGCGACATCATCATGCATGAGCCGGCCCTGATCAAAGAACTGCCGAAACACATCACGGCGCTGGAATGGGGTTATGAAGCGGAACATCCCTTCGAAAAAGACACGAGGACGTTCCGGGATTCCGGGGTGGATTTTCTGGTCTGTCCGGGCACCTCGGTCTGGAACGCCATTCTGGGGCGCACGGCCAATATGACGGCCAACATCCGCAGCGCGGTTCGTCACGGCAGCCGGAACGGCGCGCGCGGTATCCTGCTTACCGACTGGGGCGATTTCGGCCATCATCAATATTATCCGGTCAGCTGGCCGGGGATCGCCATGGCGGGCGGGTCTGCCTGGAATGCATCGGCCGATACGGAATCGAAACTGCCGTACGGAGTTTCACTGGCTTTCGCGCCGGGCAGCGAAGGGATCCGCATGGCGGAATTCCTGCTAGAAGCCGGACATGTCACTGACCATTTTTCCGCGAAGGTGTTCAATTCCACGCCGTTCGGGCGGGTCATGAATCTGTATCGCGAACAGATGAAGTCGAAAAACAGTTTTCTGCTGAGGATCAAAGCGAAAGAAACCCAGGCCGCCCTGGACCATACGCAGAAGCTCCTGAAACGGCTGAAAGCGGCACCGTTCCGGGGATTCCCGCAGGAAAATGCGGAATTGGAAAACGGCCTGAATATGGCGACAGCCGCGCTGCTCTTCCTGCAGCGTGCCGCAGGCGGGAAATGGGACCGTGCGGCCTGGCTGGATCTGATGCGTCAGGTGACCGCCCGGCATGAGATCCTGTGGCTGGCCCGGAACCGTTCAGGCGGCCTGCACGAAAGTGCCGGTGCATTGCGCAAATTCATGGAAAACGATCCGGACGCCTGGAAAAACCGCTGAACGGGTCAGGACTGCTTTTTGGAACCCTTCATATCCAGCAGGAAAAAACCGATACCGATCACTGCGGGAAACATCAGCGCAATGGAATACAGGATCGGTGTCAGGGATGCAGCGGAAGGATCCACGCCGAAGGACTGAAGCAGTACTTCGATCACTTTGTCACGCGTGCCCAGTCCGCCGGGCGTGACCGGTGCAACCGAGGCGGTGCTGCCCAGAGAAAAAGACAGTAATCCTGGCAGGAGCGGAGGAAATTTTCCGCAAACGCCGCGCATCACCAGGAAAGCCGAAAAAATCAGCATCGGATGCAGGATCAGCACACTGGTCAGAAAGGCCAGCAGAAATGTCTTCCGGTCCCTCCGGCAGACTTCCACCGAGTTCAGGATGCGGGACAAAGCGCCATGTACCAGCCCGTCTGCCTTTTTCAGCAGGAACGCCAGGAAACGGATCCGGAAAATGATATCCTGAAAAAGCAGGACCAGACCGGCCGTCAGACCGGCGGCACAGACCGCCAGCAGGATCAGGACCAGCAGCCGGATCTCCGGCTTGAAAGTCAGTATCGTTTTCAAACAGCACAATCCGGAAACCAGCACCAGCGAAAAAAGACCCATCATGCCGATCACCCGGTCGAGAAAAATCGTGGTCACGCCCTCGATCTTCTGTCCGCCTTGAGTCTCGCGGGCCAGGAAAGCGGCTTTCAGCACATCGCCGCCGACCGCGCCGCCGGGCATGAACAGCGAAAACATGGAGCCTTGAAAAGTCAATGAAACCGCCCGGAAACCGGAAATATGGATCCCCTGCCCCTGCAGCAGCATTTTCCAGCGGTATGCGGTACCGGTGACCTGGACAGCCGTCAGAACGGCCCCGCCGATCACGCCGGTGACCAAGCCTTCCCAGGTCAGCTTGCGCAACTCGGAAAAAAGGATGTCCTTCATCACCCACCACAGGAAAAAAGCGGCGACCGCCAGCCGCAGGATCATCAGGACATATTTATTCCGGAAAAGTGACAGGATCTTTTTCAGCATCATGAACCCCTTCCGTGCAGACGGCGGCGCAAGCCCTCATAGATCACCACGGCCGTGGAATTGGCAAGGTTCAGACTGCGGGAAAAATTACCAGGCATCGGGATCGTATAAAAAAACGGCTGGAACTGATCATGGATCTCCTGCGGCAGGCCATGACCTTCGCTGCCGAAAACCAGATACGCACCGTCTTCCATCGGGGCATCCCAGTAGGACTGCTCAGCTTTGGTCGAATACAGATACATCGGCGCATCGCCTTTGGCGGCGAGAAATTCCTGCCAGTTCTCATGGATGCGGTATTCGATGTTTCGCCAGTAATCCATGCCGGACCGCCGCACATGGCGGTCATCCAGCTCGAAACCGATCGGCTTGACCAGATGGAGCAGACAGCCGGTACAGGCACAGATCCGGCCGATGTTCCCGGTATTCTGCGGGATCTCCGGCGCAACCAGCACGATATGGAACAGAGGCTCGCTCATGCATCCTCACCGGCATTCAGGAGACGGTTGAGGACCGCCGGATAATTGTCGCCTTCGAGCGTGCCCATGCCGGGCAGCGGATAACCGTGAGTGATGCTGTCGCCGAAACAGACGATCGTGCGTCCGAGCATGTGATGGTCGACCAGCGCCTGATAAACCAGCACGGCGAGCAGACGGTATCCTTCGACCGTGAGATGGGCGCCGTCGATCACGCCGGAATTGGCCTGGTTGCGGATCAGGCTTTCCGGACCGGGACCGACGTTGCCGACGGTGTGGAGGATACGCGAGGCATCCAGCAGGGGACGGTTGAGAAACGAAGCTACGCCGCGCATGGCTTCGACATATTTATCCAGGATCGGATTGAGCTCGGTATCGGGACTTTCCGGGAATTTATAGCGCACGATCATTTCCGGCGCATACACCGGCGGCGAGGTCACGAAAAGGATATCGGAACCGATCTCTTCGAGGTTGTAGACCATCTTTTTGAGGTTGGAAGTATATTCCTCAACCGAGGTAAGAGCCGCGGGATTGACCGCATCGTTGGCGCCGCATTCGATCACCACCGTATCGGGGTGGTGGCGGAGCACATCGTGTTCCATGCGCTTGAGCATCGCACGCGAACTGTCGCCGGGATATCCGGCATGAATCACTGTATGTTTCATCCAGAATGACCTGTTTTTTTATTTTTTTCCATAAAAAACGTAATATATTGCATAAATTCATGATTTTCAACTTGCAAAATGGAGAAAACGGTGTTAAATTATGAGATAATCGAAGAAAAAAGGCGTTTACTGCCAGAATCCGCGACGGTTTTTTGTGGATGCTCCGGTCGGCCAGGATTGAGTAATCTTTCGGCGGCTGCTGTTCGGCGGCCTTCGAAAAATTCCCCAATACGTTATCCCGGAATCATCTCAAAAATCCCCAGCCGGGAACAATGGCAGCATCGCCGATATATTTTCTCCGATCATTCGATGACATAATAATAACATTCTAAGGAGATGTTTCTGTCATGCGGAAAAATTTATTGAATTGGAAAGGAATTATTGCGGCGGTCGGAATCCTGTTCCTGCTGACTGCGGCAGGCTGCTCCTCGTTCAAAGACAACAGCGACCAGACGATCCAGGAGCTGGCCAATCACATGATCACCCACGTCGGCGGCACGCTGGACGGCAAAGTGTTCCCCGTTCCCGTCAAAGCCATGGACGGCATTTGCATCCGGGTGGAAGGACGCGAAGTTTTCCTCTATGTTTACAATCCCAAGCTGAAAAAGCAGAAACACAAGCTGGATCAGATCCGGAAAAGTAAAAAATTATATATCAACGGTATTGCATTTCAGGCCGCCGTGAACGGCTGTTTTGTGATGATCGAGCACGAAACCAATATCAAAAAGAAGGAGCTTTTGGACGCATTCGAAAAGTTTTGAGGGGTAAGGTTGAATCTTTCAGTTAGAGATATGGATCAACACACTGAAATAGAATTTGAAAGGGAAAAAAGATGGCAAAGAAAGCTGTCAGCAAGAAAGTCACCGCCGCCAAGTATGTTTATCTTTTCGGAAAAGGAATTTCCGACGGCAATGCATCCATGAAAAACCTGTTGGGCGGCAAAGGCGCCAACCTGGCTGAAATGGCCAACCTGAATCTGCCGGTGCCGGCCGGGTTCACCATCACCACCGAATGCTGCACCGCCTATTTCAACAACGGCATGAGCTATCCCGCCGCGCTGGCCAAACAGGTCGAAGACGCGCTCGCCAAAGTGGAAAAAATCATGGGCATGAAGTTCGGCGATCCGAAGAATCCGCTGCTGGTCTCCTGCCGTTCCGGCGCCCGCAGTTCCATGCCCGGCATGATGGAAACCGTCCTCAACGTCGGGCTCTGCTCCGCCACCATCCCCGGCCTCATCAAGAAGACCGGCAATGAACGTTTCGTTTACGACGCCTACCGCCGCCTCATCATGATGTATTCCGACGTGGTAATGGAAAAGGCCGAAGGGATCGAACCCGCCGACGGCAAAGGCATCCGCAAACAGCTCGATGACATGCTCGCCGAATACAAGACGGAAAAAGGCTATAAATCCGATACCGACCTGAAAGTCGCCGACCTGAAGAAACTCTGCGAAGCCTTCAAGAAAACCGTGAAGAAAGTGCTGAAAGCCGATTTCCCGGACAACGCCAAAGAACAGCTTTGGGGCGGCATCGGCGCCGTCTTCAAAAGCTGGAACGGCAAGAAAGCCACCGCTTACCGCCGCATCGAAGGCATTCCGGATGACTGGGGCACCGCCGTCAACGTCCAGAGCATGGTGTTCGGCAACATGGGCGACACCTCCGCGACCGGCGTGGCGTTCACCCGCGACCCCGCCACCGGCGACAACAAGTTCTACGGCGAATGGCTGATCAACGCGCAGGGCGAAGACGTGGTGGCCGGGACCCGCACCCCGAATCCCCTCAACGACGACACCAAGAACGAACAGAACAAGCATCTCGGTTCCATGCAGGAACTCTATCCGGCCATCTACAAGGAACTGGTCGGCATCCGCAACAAACTCGAAAAGCATTATCATGACATGCTGGACATCGAGTTCACCATCCAGGAAAAGAAACTCTACATGCTCCAGTGCCGCGTCGGCAAACGCACCGGCATGGCCGCCCTCAACATGGCCATGGACATGCTCGAAGAAAAGCTGATCGACAAGAAGACCGCCGTCATGCGCGTCTCCCCGAACCAGCTGTATGAACTGCTGCTGCCCGTGCTCGATCCGAAAGAGGAAAAGAAAGCCACGCTGATCACCAAAGGTCTGCCCGCAGGCCCCGGCGGCGCGGTCGGCAAGGTCGTCTTCACCTCCGAAAAAGCCGTCGCCCTGAATGCCAAAGGCATCAAGACGATTCTGGTCCGTGAAGAAACCAATCCGGAAGACGTCGAAGGCATGCGCGCCGCCACCGGCATCCTGACCGCCCGCGGCGGCATGACCAGCCATGCGGCTCTCGTCTGCCGCGGCTGGGGCAAATGCTGCATCGTCGGCGCCGGCGAACTCAAGATCAATGAAGCCAAAGGCACCTTCTCCGTCGGCAAATTCTCCTTCAAGGAAGGCGACATGCTCAGTCTGAACGGCACCAAGGGCTATGCTTACAAAGGCGAAGTCGCCACCATTTCCGCCACGGAAAATCCCCGGTTCGTCAAATTCATGAAACTGGCCGATTCCTTCCGCAAACTCGGTGTCCGCGCCAATGCGGATACCCCCGCGGATGCGCAGATGGCCCGCAATTTCGGCGCCGAAGGCATCGGACTGTTCCGCACGGAACACATGTTCTACGGCCATGGCGCGGCCAAGCCGCTGTTCTTCCTCCGCAAGATGATTCTGTCCGCCACGGTCGAGGAACGGAAAAAAGCCCTCAAGGAACTCTTCCCGTATGTCAAAAAAGACATCGGCGCCACCATGAAAGCCATGGAAGGCTGTTCCGTAACGGTCCGTCTGCTCGATCCGCCGCTGCATGAATTCGTTCCGCACAGCGACGACCAGAAGAAAGAGATCGCCAAGGCGCTGAAGATCACGCTGGCCGAATTCGACAAGCGCGCGGAAGCCATCAAGGAAAACAACCCGATGATGGGTCACCGCGGCGTCCGCCTGGGCATCACCTATCCGGAGATCACTTTCATGCAGGCCAGCGCCATCTTCGAATGCGCGGCCGAGATCATCAAGGCCGGCGGCAAGTGCAAGCCTGAGATCATGATCCCGGTCACCTGCGATCCGGGCGAGATCAAGGATCAGAAAGCGATCATTGCCGAAGCCGCGGCGGAAGTCGCCAAGAAATTCAAGCTGGCCAGGATCGATTATCTGGTCGGCACCATGATCGAGATCCCGCGCGCCGCGCTGCTGGCCGACCGCATGGCCGCCGAAGCCGATTTCTTCTCCTTCGGCACCAACGACCTGACCCAGATGACCTTCGGGTTCAGCCGCGACGATATCGGCAGCTTCCTCGGATCTTATCTCGACAAGAAACTGCTCCCGGCCGATCCGTTCCAGACGATCGACCGCGACGGCGTCGGCGCGCTGATCGAATACTCGGTCAAAGCCGGACGCGGCGTCCGCAAGAACCTGAAAGTCGGCATCTGCGGCGAACAGGGCGGCGATCCGAAATCCGTGGCGCTGTGCCATGCTCTCGGGCTCAACTATGTCTCCTGCAGTCCGTTCCGCGTGCCGATCGCACGTCTGGCCGCGGCCCAGGCGGCCATCGAAGCCTGAACCATGACCTTGTGAGGCACATCAGGGGGAGCGGGAACGCATAGTTCCCCTCCCCTTTTTTCGGCGAACTGTTTTCAGCGGTCCGGATCCCGGACTCCTGAACACATTTTACCGGAACCCCAACAACGGAGCGAATGAACATGCGCAGTCTCATCATCAATGGTACGGGCCGGATCTCCGGCACAGTCGAAATCGGCGGCAACAAAAACGCGGTCCTTCCCATGATCGCAGCCACTCTGCTTACCAAAGACGATGTCACGCTCCATAACGTGCCGGCCATCACCGACGTGGACATGATGCTGAAGATCCTGACCACTCTCGGCGCCAAGATCAGACGCAAGGGAAGCTCCGTCACGATCAATACCGCGGGGGTCACCAAAAACGAGATCCCGCGCCATCTGTGTTCCGCGCTGCGCACCTCGTTCCTCTTTGCCGGACCGCTGGCTGCACGCTGCGGCAGTTCCGTGCTCTATCCCCCGGGCGGCGATGTGATCGGACGCCGCCGCCTCGATTCCCATTTCTACGGACTGAAAAAACTCGGCATCCCGCTGCGGGACGAGGAAGAGATCCCGTTCGTCTTCGAAACCGGTCCGCGCGGTCTGCACGGCGCCGATCTCTTTCTGGACGAGGCCAGCGTCACCGCCACGGAACATATTCTGATGGTGGCGGCTGCGGCGAAGGGCAATACCGTGATCCGCAATGCAGCCGCGGAACCGCATGTCCGCCAGCTCGGCGAAATGCTCAATGCCATGGGCGCGGAGATCACCGGACTCGATTCCAACACCATCCAGATCAAAGGCGGCGAACTGCACGGCGCGGAAGTCACCGTGGAAGGCGACCATATCGAAGCGGCCAGCTTCATCGCGCTGGCGGCCTGCACCCGCAGTCCCATCACCATCACCGGCATCATGCGTCCCCACGATTACTGGATGACCCGCCGCATGTTCGAAAAGCTCGGCGTCCATTTCAAGATCCACCCGAACCTGATCGAAGTCGCCGGCGGACAGCGAATGAAGATCAAGCCGGATTTCGGCAAAGCCATCCCGCAGATCTCCGACGGACCCTGGCCGCAGTTTCCCAGCGACATGATGAGCTGCATGATCGTCTGCGCCACCCAAGCGAAAGGCTCCGTGCTGTTCTTCGAAAAAATGTTCGAAAGCCGCATCTACTTTGTGGACCGGCTGATTGCGATGGGCGCCAATGCGGTGGTCTGCGATCCGCACCGGGTGGTCATCTCGGGTCCCGCCAAACTCCATGCGGTGGAAATGTCCAGTCCTGACATCCGCGCCGGCATGGCCATGGTGCTGGCCGCGGTCTGCGCCAAAGGCCGGTCCGTGGTCCAGAATGCCGACAACATTTTCCGCGGTTATGCCAATATCTGCGAAAAACTGACCGGCCTCGGAGTCGAAGTCACGCTGGAAGAACACTGATCGATCCCTCATGTTTACGCGCAGAGTTCTGAAAAGCGCCTGGCTGAGTTCGCTCCCGGTCCTGATGGGTTATCTGACCATGGGGTTTGCCGCCGGCGTGCTCTTCGCCGGACGGATCACAGCTCCGGCGGTCAGTTTCTGGGCATTCCTGACCAGCGCCACCAGCATTTCCGGCGCACTCCAGTTTCTGATGTCCGGCTGGGCGCAGCAGCGCACGCCCCTGCTTGATGTGGCGCTGCTGACCTTCTGCCTGAATCTGCGTTACGCCATGTACGGCTTTTCCCTGCTGGAACGGTTCAAGGGTATTCCGTGGTACCAGAAGTTCTATCTGATCTGGACCCTCACCGATGAGACGTATGCGCTGGAAGTGGAAAACCGCACGCCCGCGGGAGAAAGTTCCATCGCGTATTGTCTGGCGGTGGCGGCGTTCGATCATCTTTACTGGGTGATCGGCGTCACAGCCGGGGCGCTGTTCGGCAGCGGCGTCCGGTTCGACAACCGCGGGATCGATTTTGCCATGACCGCGCTGTTTCTGGTGATCCTGACCGACCAGTGCCGCGAAAAATGCAACCGGATCCCCGCACTCACAGGATTGGGCGCCACGGTCGTCTGCGGTCTGTTTTTCAGTCTCGGAAACGTGCTGATCCCGTCGATGATCCTGATGCTGATCCTGCTGTTGCTGCTGCGCGGGAAGCTCGCGAAAAAGGAGACGGAAGCATGAACGGCATGACGCTGTATCTTTTCCAGCTCGTGCTGGTGACTACCGCGGTGACGCTGCTGCTGCGGGCGTTTCCGTTCATCGCCTTCGGACGCGGGAACCGGCCGCCGGAACTGATCCGTTACATTGGCGAAGTGGTATCGCCGGCCGCCATCGCGATGCTGGTGGTGTATTGTTACTGGGCGTATTTCAAAGCCCGGCCGTTTTCCGCGGCGTATGGCTGGAATCTGCCGGAAATCGCGGCGGGCGTGCTGGTGGTCGCGCTGCATTTATGGAAACGCAATCCTCTGCTTTCGATCATCGCCGGCGTGATCTTATACATGTTTCTGGTGCAGAAAGTATTCCCCTGATCTGCAATCAGTTCAGCTGGTTTTTAAGACGGTACTGTCGGGGTGAAATACCGGTCTGAGCGCGGAAGGTCTTGCAGAAATAATTGCTGTCGGAAAAACCGCACTGACCGGCAATGTCGGCGATCCGCAATTCAGTATAAAGCAACAGTTCCATTGCCCGCCGGATTCGGATTTGATTCAGGTATTGGATCGGGCTGCAACCGATGGCATTTCTGAAATGCAGGAACAAAGTCCACCGCGACATGCAGGCTTTTTTCGCCAGCTGCGCAATGGAAACCGGCTGCTGGTAATGCTGGTTCATATATTCCAGAGCTTCCCCGATCCGGAACGGCGTTTTCTCCGCCGGAGTGCTTTCCTCATACAACCGGCACAGCGAGATAACGATTTCCAGGAACAGCACCTGACTGAAAAGCTGGCTGCCCGGACGGCCGCTTTTGCGTTCCGTTTTCAAGGCCTTGATCTTATCGAACATTTTTTCCCGTTCTTCCGAATTCAATGAAAGCACGGGGTTTGCCTGACCGCGGAAACTTTCCTGTGCATCCGGAAAAAACTTCCGGAACAGCGGCATGGACACGCCATCGTAAACCGGCAGGATCAGCTTCTTCGCGTCATATACGATATTGACCAGTTCCAGATCCTGATGGTCGTATGCATGGGTAACTCCGGGATGAAGCACCAGGACATCTCCCGCTTTGACCGGGCATTGTTCTCCTCCGCAAAGATGGATCCCGGTTCCGCCGAGAATCAAAACGATTTCACTGAAATAATGGGCATGAAAAAATTTCCGTCCGTCCCGCCCCGGCGGCCGGTAAAACACCGTCAGCTGAATTTCATCTCTGGAGACAAGGTCATCGAATTTGAGGGTCGGGTTCATCTGAAAATCCTTATATTTTCCATTATTATACTATAAAAATCCATTTTTGTCAAGGAAAAATCCTGATTTTTACATTATAGTATAGATAAATTCAGAAATGGAATGCCTGACTTTCATAAACAATCGAAAGGAAAGAGATCATGCTTAAAAACAAAAACATTTACCGTAAAGAGCTTTCATCTTCCATCTCTCATCTTTCATCATTTGAGTGTAAAACGATTTATCGTTTTACGCTGATAGAGCTCCTCATCGTCATCGCGATCATCGCAATTCTGGCGGGGATGCTGCTGCCGGCACTGAGCAAAGCGAAGCAGAAAGCCCAGGCGGTTCTCTGCACGTCCAATTTGAAACAGGTTGCACAAGTGGTTCAGATCTATGCGGACGATTCTGATGATTTTTTCCCCGGCAATACCACTATCGTTCCGACGTTTTACGCGTTCAATCTGTACAAGAAAACGGGATACATGCCGAATATGAATATCACGGTATGCCCCACATTCTATCCGTTCAAATATTCCACCGCAGATCCGAATTATGCCGCGCTGAGTTATGGAACCACGATTACGGAGGGGTATGGCGTTCGCTTCAGTCGGCATTATCATAAACTGCGGACCTTCTACAAAGCATACTGGTACAAGGGCTCTGCCCCGCCGCCGAGCCGTCAGATTCTTTATGCCGATACCATTTCCGGCTCCGGAGGAGCGCGTCAGATTGCTGTCTTCGAGTGGCAGGATGATAATTCTAAAAACAAGAACGGGTTGCATTTGCGGCATTCAAAAAAGGCTAATATCCAGCATCTTGACGGAAGCGTCGGCACCTATAATTCTTACGATATCCATGCAAGATATCAGTTGTTTGCCAACGGCGTCTCCGGGCAGGGGTATTCCCCCAATGTCAGGTATTACTATCAGGTCGTAACCCGTTGAGCTGGCCGGAGGGGTCTTCGAAATGATGAAATATTTGACTGCGTTGCTGATCTTGTTTTCGGAACTTGTCAGCGCAGGAGATTTTCACCTGACGGTATCCGGACAGCCCGTTGCCCGGATTCTGTTGGAATCGACGAATGGAGAGGATGTTTCCGAGCAGATCCGGCTTTTCAATTCCTGTCTGCGGAAAATCACCGGCACGGAATTGCCGGTCGGTAATAATCAACTTCCCAATGTCATCCGGATTGCGATTCGTTCAACCACGCGTCTGGAGGAGGTATATGACTGGGAAATTTCCTTCCCCCGCCACGGCGAAATGAGAATAGAATCCGGAAAATACGGCTTATTCAACGCCTTGAACGCTTTGCTGGAAAAAGCTGCCGACTGCCGGTTTCTGGGGATTGAAAACTGCATGTTCCAATACGAGCCGAAAAATACCCTGAGCCTGCCTGCGCAGTCTTTTCGTTCCCCGGCGGGGTTTTCATTTTACCGCGGCGGCTGGCTCATTCCCAATCACCGTGCGGAGCTGGGATTGGGCGGAAACCCGTACTTTCATTTCAAACACGGAATTCCCGTTTTCGCTTTTCCCGCGGAAAAATACAAGAAAGAGTGGCCGGCTGTGATCATGCCCGTGCAGAAGGGAAAAAAACTGAAACGTCCGAAACAGCTTTTTTATTACTGGCAGCCCTGTTATTCCAATCCGGAAACCGCCGGAATCGCAGCATCGAACATCCTGGAAAAACTGAAGCGCAAGCCGGAGCTTTCCATCACGCTTGCCGTCAATGACAATTTCGGATACTGTGAATGTCCAGACTGTATAAAAATGGACAGGAACGCGCCTAAATCCATTTTCAGCAATGACAAGCAGAATCATTCCGCCAGCTATTACACATTTGTCAATCGTGTGGCTGAAGCCGTATGTCGCGTTCATCCCCGGCTGAAAATCGGTGTGCTGGCTTATTTCGATACTATAACCCCGCCCCCGTTTCCGGTCCATGAAAACGTAGTTCCGATGCTGACGCTGGATACCGTTCAAGGTGCGATCGATCCCGAAGTGAAGAAAAACCACTTTGCAATGATCAGGGAATGGGGAAAAAAGGTCCCGGCGATCGGCATTTGGGAATACTGCTGGGGAAGAAACTTTCTTATCCCCCGCGTCAATTTTGCTCACCAGGCGGAAACTCTTAAATACCTCTATGCGCACGGCGGACGAGCCTATTTCATGGAAAACAGTCAGATAGCCGATGCGCTGGACGGTCCGAAAACCTATATCACCAGCCGTCTGCTGAAAGATCCGTCCCTGAAGCTGGATGACATCCTGAACGAGTGGTACGAACGGTTTTCCGGCCCGGATGCCGCACCCTATCTCCGGGAGCTTTATCATCGGTGCGAACTTTACTGGACTTCGGAGGAAATGAAAAAATCTCCGGCGTTCCGGACGTGCCGTTATGTTTATGCTTATCCGACGCCTCTGTATCTGTTTTCCCTTCAGCCGGAGTTCTCCTTCGGGCTGGTCAAGCTTGCTGCACAGGTGCGAGAACATGCCCGGACAGATCAGGAAAAACAGCGTGCCGAACTTCTGCTTCGGCATTTTGAACAGGTCGACAGCAGAGTTTCGTTCCAGGGCTGGGCCTATACCGCTTCCGAAAGCGGGGAGTTTTACACCCTGGAAAACGCGCTCGGTTTTTTTTCCATGCTCCAGCGGGAGTGGGGGCGGCTGACGGCGCAGCATCAGCGTGCAATCAAGTATTTTTCCCGTGCGGACATTTCGGCAAAATATTCCAACTACTGCGCAATGAAGCTCGTCGAGCCTGACCCCGCCGTCCTCCTGGCGGATGGATTCCTGAAGGCCTTCGCTTTCATAGATGTCCCGGATGTGGCCGCGGAGGCGGAAAAAACGTGTTCGCTTCCCGGCATGCCGGGATCTATCCGAAAAATCGCGGACAGCATGCGGAACGGAGTCAATGTTCTGGCCGGTAAAACATGGTCTCAGCTGGATGTCCGGTCGGGAATACCGTTTGCTGCCGATTCCGAAACCACCTGCAAAGGAAAGGATACCATACGGCTTTTCCCTGCCGCCCCGGGAATAAAGACGGATTCCGAGTTTGTCATTGTGGAAAAGGCTCCGACTGGCCGCTGGGCGGTTTCCTTGAAGCTCTTCACAGCTTCGAAAACCGGGAAAGCCGACCTCTGTCTCTGGGCATCGAGGAAAGGAAAAAGTGATAACTGGGAGGAAATGAGGCAGATACTCATTCCGACCGGCCGCTGGCAGCCTTTCTCCAGAACCTGCAAGGTTCAAGGGAAGAATGACAGCGTCAACATCATTCTGCGTTTTTCCGGTTTCAAACCCGGGGAATCGGTTCATGTCGGTGGTATCCGTCTGGTTCGGATAGAGTGACGACCGCAGATTGGTTTCGGTATCGCACCGAACGGCAAACAATACCTTGCAACCGGATTCACAGATGATTTCATTGCCTTATCAGCCGGCGTTTTCCGGCTTCGGCGTTTTCTTCCCTTCACGCTTCCGGGATCTTCTTTTTGCGGCCGCCGCGGATAGAGCCGGGGGAACAATGCCGGATGCGTCTGAATACATAACTTAAATAATATTCGTTGCGGAAACCCGTCAGACGCGCGATCTCACGCAGCGGCAGATCGGTTTTCGCCAGGTATTCCTCGGCCTGCCGGACACGTTCCTCATTCATCAGCTCGGCAAAGCCTTTGCCAAACAGTTCTTTCAATAAATGCACCGTGCGCGATTCGGATAAATTCAGTTCCGCAGCCAGATCGGGAACGCCGACCTGCTCTTTGAAGTGATACAGGAAAAAGCGATGGATCTGGCCTTTCCGGCCGGGTTCGGAGACATAACGCTCCCGGATGTTCGCCGCCAATTGAAGCAGGGAATACGAGGCCGAGATCAGGACCTGTTCCAGCTGCGGGATCCGGGCATCGTCCCATACGGGCAGCTGCTGATATTTTTTGCGGTAGGAAACCGGGAAACGGGAAAGATCGAACGCCGGATCGCGGAACGCACCGGCAAAAACCGTGGCGGCATGGACTTTGCCGAGATATACCGGCATGACCAGTTCCACGACCCCGCGCCAGCATTGGAAACGGAACGGTTTGCCTTCCGCGGCGGCGCGTTCCATGGCCTCCACCCGGCAATGCGCGCCGCATTTCAGCCGCGTCCGCTGGGGATGATCGCAGCAGGGATTGTGATGGATATTCACATCGGGGAGCAGACAGGTGTTGTCGGGCATGATGAAAGCGCGGATATGGTCATGCAGGGTCAGATGCAGTCCGGTCATGCGCTCCATTTCATGCCAGCAGAACAGCATTTTTTCCACCGCGTCTTCACCGTGAATAAGCGTCAGACTATCAGCCATAAATTTTCCTGTTTTTAATATTTTTTCAGGAAATATAGCATAATTTCGTAAAAAATCAACACATTTTCGGATTGCGGAAGCATGATCCGGCATTATATTAAACGGAAAAGAGAGGAGACGTCAGCCAGATGAAATACGATGTGATAATTGCCGGCGGCGGACCGGCCGGATTCGGAGCTGCGATGGGAGCGGCCCGGACCGGAAAAAAAGTCCTGCTGCTGGACAAGAATGCCGGTCCGGGCGGAGTTTCGGTATATTGCGGCTGTCCGGTGTTTTCCGGGATCCGGGATTTCGAACCGGAACATATCGGGGGCGTTGCGGGGGAATTCGCCGCGGCCATGCAGGAACGGGCGTTCATCGTCCAGAACGCGACCTTGAACAGTTCCGAATTCGAGATCGGGTTGTGCATGACGCGGATGCTGCATCGGGCGGGAGTCGATCTGCTGTTCTACGCCACGCTCACGGGAGCGGAAACCGGACCGGGAAAAATCCGTTCGGTCACGGTTTCCTGCTGCGGAAATACGCTGAAATTCGAGGCGGACTCCTTTGTGGACGCCACGGGAGACGCGGTGCTTTCGCGTCTGGCGGGCGTGGAAATCCTGCCGACCAGTCCGGATGAATCAATGACGAAAACCGTGCTGTTCCGCGTGTCCGGCGTGCATGATTTCGACAAGATGAAGCTGATCGAACTTTTTCCGAAGCTGGATTTTCCGTATCCGTTCCAGAACCGTTTCATGGGCACGCCGGTCGGAGACGGCAGCGAAATACTGCTGAACCTGACCGCGGTGAAAGGGGATGCGCTGGATCCGTTCGACCTGACGCGGATGGATATCGAACTGAGGGAACAGATACCGGTCATTATAGAGTGGATGCGTGCGAAACTGCCGGGCTTCGAGAACTGCCGTCTGACGGCGGCGGCGCCGGTGATCGGAATCCGCGGCTCATGCAATATCCGGGGCAGAAAAGTGATCACCACCGCCGACTTGGACATCGGAAACGAAACTGCGGAACCTGTGGCGATCGGGAAACGCAGTTACGGGGAACATTATGTGAATTGTTTTGACAGTCCGTGGCGGAAGAGCACCATTGGCAGCTATGATATCCCGTATGGAGCGCTGCTGCCGGAGCACGTGGACAATCTGAGCGTGGGCGGGCGGTGCATCAGCATTGAAACCAGAGCGGTTTCGGCGGTCCGGCTGATGCCGGTCTGCATGGCGACCGGACAGGCGGCAGGCATCGCCGCGGCTCTGGGATTCCCGCCGTATGAGATACTGAAACAGGAAATGATCCGGCAGAAATGCCGGTTCCGGCAGAAATGAATCAACGAAGGAGGAAAATATGAAACAGATCAGAACGGCAGTATCCATTCAGCTTGCCCTGAAAAACCGAATCAACGAAAAAAAGACCATCTGTACCTCATCTTTCATACCTCATCTCTCATACCTGAAGAGTAAAACGGTTTGCCGTTTTACTCTGATAGAGCTCCTGGTCGTGATCGCGATCATCGCGATCCTGGCGGCGATGCTGCTGCCCGCGCTGAACAAGGTGAAGGCCCGCGCCAAAAGCACGTTATGCATATCCAATCTGAAAAACTGCGCCTATGCTCTGACCAATTATGCGGACAGCAATTCGGAATTGTTTCCAGCTCCGTATAACAAGGTCCGGAAAACCAATTCGGACAGCAATTACGGCTGGGTGGGCATTCTAATCATGGAAAAATATCTGCCGCCCCAGAAAGCCAAAAGCACCGTGACCAAATGTCCGGGCTGGGAATATCTGTCCAGCTCCAGTTATGCCTGGAATGAACGCGGCAGCTACGGCACTTACGGACTGATCCGGGGCATGCCGGAACTCGGCGTGGCAGGTAATTATACGAACGAGCAGATGTATCATACCCGGCGTTCCACGCTGATGAAACCGGAATACAGCAAGATCCCGCTGGGCGGCGACAGCATCCATACCCGTGACGCTTTTCAGGCTCACTACATCGGAGTGATATCGCCGGACAGCACGACCAGCCGGGCCAAGGGGATCGGCGGTTACCGGGTCTTCCACATGCGGCATCTCGGGAAGGGCAATCTGTTTTATGCCGACGGCCATGTCGCCACTCTCGGCAGACCCGATCTGACGCCGGAAACCTATATAACTTACGCAACCGCCGTCGCCGGACCGTCGGTATATTGATCTGTATTACACGGAGGCCGTATCATGAAGATTTTTCTGACCGTTCTGACGTTTTTTTGCTGTTCCGCAGTTTTTTCCGCCGACCTGACCGAAAAACTGATGAAAGGATCCTGTGTGACCGTTCCGCCCGGGGAACATACGATTTCCCGCACGGTCGAGATATCCAAAAATCTGACCGTCATTCTGGAAAACGGAGCGGTCATCAAAGCCTCCTGCTCGCCGATGTTCCGGATCAAAGGCGGCGAATTCCGCATGGAAGGCCGCGGTCTGCCGGGTAAGATCATCAGCACGGCCAAAGGACAGCGCGGCTATGCCACGACCGAACGCGGCGCGGCTTTCGACCTCAATCATGCCGACGGCAAGCTGCCGCTCCGGTTTTTCCTGCGCAATATCCAAATCCAGGCCTGGAACGGCATCGACGCGTATTTCGAAATGAAGGACCGCAAGGACATCGAGGAGATCAATATCGCGGAATGCGGTTTTCGCTGTCATGAAAGGGGTATTGCCGTCCGGCTGGTCGGACTCGGCTCCGCCCGGGTGGAAAACTGCACGTTCGACGGCGGCGACAATCCGATCCTCCTGAACACCGCGATTCCGGGCGGCGTGGTGGTCCGCGGGAATACCCTGCGCCATTTCGGACGAATGGGCATGCTGCTGGGCAAAGCCGGACAGATCGCCGAAGGATGCACGACCCATCTGCCGGACACCATCGTCCATGATAACCGCCTGATCGACGGCGGACACGGCGCCTCCATCAAAGATTCCTACATCCACGGCATCCTCATCTACGGGAACAACGTGTCCGTGCAAGGCAACATCGTGCGGGACGTCAACCGGGGCGAACCGGTGCCGGGCAGCCGTATCGGACAGCAGATCCGTCTTCCGGACGGAAAGATCCTCCGCGGCAAATGGATCACGGTCAACGGCAAGAAACGCCGTCTGGCGGGCGCGGCGATCTATCTGAAAGCCAACCGCGCGCTCGTGCAGGGCAACATCTGCACCAATTCCGGCTGGCGTTCGGTCATCGAGATCAAGACCGGCGGCAAGGAATATTACACGGCCGTGGTCAACAACGTGGTGGACGGCCGGTCGCTGGCCATTGACGAAAGTTTCGGATTCGAATGCAATTCCGGACGTTCGCTCTGGGCCGGCAATCTGGTGTATGACATGCCGCATCAGGCGTTCGTGGTGCGCAGCGGCTATGAAAACACCTTCATCAACAACCTGATCATGAATACCAAGGTCGGATTTGCGCTCTCCGGCAGGATGCCGGGACAGAACGAACTGATCTCCGGCAACCGGTTCATCGACGTGGAGCATCCGGTGGCGCTGGACAATTCCAAACTCGATGAAGGATTCGGACCGGATATCCTCATCCCGGGCACGGTCCGGATCGCCGACCAGGCCGAACTGCCGGACCCCGGGCCGCAATGGTACGGCCGCCAGATCGTCCGCGGGGATAAAATGTATCTGGGCATCCGCACCGGCAAAGGCCACCGCTGAATGGAACTGCAGGACAAAGTGCTGGATTACAAGCCGTGCAACCCGGTCAGGCCGGAACTTTTCGCCAATTCTGACATGTCCGGCAAGGAAAAATTCTCTGATCCCAAGCTGAACGATCCCCGTTATCCGGGCTGGATCCTGAGCTGTCTCTCGGCCCGTGAACACCAGGTCACGGAAGAGGAACGCAAGCTGGAACTGGATCACAAAGTTTACAAAACGGGAAACACCTCCCAGAAAGTCATTTTCCCGACCGTGGCGGCGAGCTGGAGCCTCAGCAGGAAAATCAAATTGCTGCCGGGCCGCCATTACCGCGCAACGGCCGTGGTCAAAGGCGAAGAACCGCGCAATATCCGTCTGCAGGTCACTCCGGCCGGACGCCAGTCGGTGATCATGCGGGCGGCGGAAAACAACTCCTGGCAGACCCTGACCGCGGATTTCCTCATGCCCGAAGGAATCGCCGAGGCCCAGATCTCGGTCTGGGGCGGCAAAACCACCGCGGGCAAAGCGGCGTGGATCGATTCGGTTTCGGTCCGGGAACTGACCCGTGATGGGATGGCGCCCGAGCCAGTCGTGCCCAAAGTGAAACTGACCGGGGAGAACCGGATTTCCGCCAAATCCGTCTGGCGGATCTCTCAGGCGAGTGCGAAAGTCAAACGTCTGCCGGACGGCTCGATGGAAATCACGGTCCAGGAAAACAAGGCGCTGATGGCGACCTGTGCGGTGAAACTGAAGCCCGGAACGGCCTGGCGGTTCAGTGCCGAGTCCGCGCCGCAAATGCAGTGCAGCGTCATGCTGGCGGACGGCAGCAAGCTTTCCGCGAACAAATACAGCAGCGGCATTGTGGATTTCACGTCAGCGGAAAAAGAAGGCAGTACGCAGCTGCGTCTCTGGATCGGTGCGCAGAAGCCGGGCACGGTGATCAAAATCAAACCGCCGACCCTGTTCCAGATCGAAAAATAATTCCGGCAAGCTGGCGGAGGAGACTGGTGTGCCGCGAA
>SUWI01000334.1 GCA_015061565.1 Lentisphaerota bacterium | reverse complement strand
TTTCAGCGTGTAGAGTCTGGTTATGACCAGCGGGTCGGTGTTGGTCCGGACAAAACGGACCGCCTTGTCCGATTCCTTGACGTCCACCCGCAGCTGAGTCTGCACCGTGCTGCTGCCGTATCCGGCCGAGGGGACATTGAAATCCGCCTTAACTTTGCCGGGGATTGGATGCGGAGTGACATTGACGTCCTGCTGCTGCGCCCGCAGCGTCAGTGAAAGTGCCGCAGCGGACAGGAGAATTACTTTTATGATGTTCATGGGGGATAATCCTTTTGGCTGAAATTAAAGATTGGAAGCCACTTCATGGCTGACCGGCTTGGGCGGTTTGGCATTGGGATGCACCAGATTCGCCTCGGCGGTCACGATGATGTAAGTTCTTTCCCTGATCGTGGTCGTTGTGCCGAAGATATATTTCAGCACCGGGATCTTGACCAGAAACGGGATGCCGACAGTCTGTTCGACGTCCTGCTCGCGGACATAGCTTGCCAGCAGTTTTTCGGTTTTGAAACCGAGCGTGAGTTCGCCCGAGACCGTGCTGGTGTTGCCCAGTTCGTCGCCCCGGTTGCTTTTTTCCGTGACTGTTTTGGAGGCGAGCTTGTAGGCGAAGACCACGCCGCCGTTGTTTTTGGCGTAAAAGGCTTCGGTCGAGGGGATCTGCCCGTTGGCTCTGATCTCGTCCGGAGCGGCGCCGAAGCAAATCACCGGATTGAAGACGTTCAGTGTGAGCGTGCTGTCGCCGCTTTCCACGATGCTGCTCCGGTCGTCGTCATCCTTGCGGATGTTCTCATAACCCGGCGTCAGCGTGGCGGTATAGGTTTTCGGCAGATGACTGTTCAGTGCCGGATCGTCGTAAACCGCCGTATTGACAAATGTCAGATCGGCGTGCGCTGCCAGTTTCGCGTTGCCGGACTGCTGGAGGATTCGCACAAAGCTCAGGTCGAACTGCGGCGCAGTGAAGAAGGCTCCGTAACTCCACGAGGTGGAGAAGTTTTTCGTCAGATCGGCGAGCTTGTATGCTCCGCTGATCAGCTGCCAGATCGCTTCATTGGAGAAAACCTTGCCTCCGTCGAATCCGGCGGAGAAGATGTCCAGCCCCGGACCGTTTTTCCAGGCAAGGTAATCCAGACCGATGTCGCGCAGTTTGCTCTCGCGGATCTCGTAATAATTCAGCCGCAGATTCACCTGCGGTACCGGACGGTCGAGATATTTGACCCACGCGAGGGTGATCTGCGCTTTCTCATTGTCATCCTTCCAGTAGATCGTGTTGGTGTCCTGGTTCAGGAAGGCGCGGCCCTCGGAGGTCCGGATCGTGCCTTCATTGATGAGCCGCACGATGTCCTCCGCCGCCCGGTAGTTGGGGATGTAGGTGACCTGCGTGATGCCGGTCCCCTCGATGATCGAACCGCTTTTGCCCGGCTTGCCGGGCTTGTCCAGTCCGGCAACGAGGTCATCCACATACGGGATGAAATCCTCGCCCGTCGAAACGATGATCATCTGGCGGTTTCCCTGCGGGTAGTGGACCCGTTCCACGTTGGAACTGGCGCTATAGCGTTTGACTGCCGCCTCGACGAAGGGACGGACGTCGGTCGCCTTCAGGTGCTTGAGTTCGTAAATCTTGCTGACGATCCGGATCTGTCCGTCGTCCTGAAGCAGACGGATGGTTCGGATGTCTTTTTCCTCTTTTTCCTGCGGCGGTGCCCCGTAAAGAAGACCCGTTCCCGCAATTCCGACCGCCAATGCAAGGGCGGTTATGATTTTCTTTTCATTCATTTTTTCTTTTCCTGTTTGTGATGTTGTTCTTTTGTTGAAACTGTCAAGTCATTCCGTGATCTGTCTCATGCAACATCGCATTCCAAACACCATGAATTCCGGGATCAGGACGAAACGGCTTCTCTGGAAGGCTCGCGCGTTCATTTTTCTCTTTGACCTTTCTTCTTTGTTTTATACACTACCATTATGATAGTGTATTTGCGATTTAAAAAACAGAGCATATCAAGCTCGAATTTCAGTAATATACATCAAAAAAATAATTTGTCAACATGAATTACAACAAAAATAGTAGATTTTTAAAACAAAATTCTTATCAGCCTCGATTTCGGGATTTTTCATCCTTTTTTTCCGGCCACGGCGGCCAGACGAACGAGTCGATCACGACATATTCGACCGTCTTTCCGCAGCACCGGCCGCTGCCGCACTCTGTTGCTGAAGGAGCGGAACACCTGCGGCAGGGACATCCCTTGCCGCAGGGTTGAGGCCGGGCATGGTCTTTTTCGGGTTCGGTCATATCCGCCTGTCCCAATTCTTGAAGACGACTTCCTGATGATTCGCGCGGATCGCAGCGTAAATATCGGCGGGGTCGCGGGAATCGTTGAGCGTGAACTGGGCCACGTCGCGGTCCGCCAGCACCGCATAGCCGCCGGGCGTGACGCGCGAACCCGCGCTCATGTTGTCGGCGGCGCTCTGCACGATCATGTCCCGGAACGCGGGGGATTCCCGCGTGGAAACCGTCATACCGCTTTCCGGAAAGATAATGCGGAACGCGAGCATCATCTGTTCGAGGTCGGTTTCATCCACCGGATGTTCCGGCGTGAAGCCGCCGCTCACAGGTGTGATGCGCGGAAACGCGAACTGGATCTTGCTCTCGTAACACTCCTTCATCAGATAGAACGCATGGGCTCCGAGACTCGCCGCCTCGGTCCGCCAGGGAGCGAGACCCAGAAGAAACGCGATCCCGAGCGTGCGGAAGCCCGCTTTGCCCGCCCGGAGCTGGGTCCATACGCGGTAATCGTAAACGCTCTTCGGGCCTGCCGGATGCAGATACTTGTACAGTTCCTGATCGTAGGTCTCCTGAAAGCAGATCAGACTCTCGAATCCTGCCTCGAAAAGTTTCCGGTAGGCGTCCTCATCCTGCGGCGCGACTTCAAGAGCCAGGCAGGAGAACTGATTTTTCAGCCGCCGTCCGACCTCGCAGAGAAAATCGACCGTCATGTGTTTCGGGTCTTCGCCCGCCACGATCAGCAGCGAGTCGATCCCGTGCCTGCGGATCGCGGCGCACTCGAGGTCGATCTCCTCCAGTGTGAGGATCTTCCGTTCCGCGTGGTGATGGATGTTGAAATCGCAGTAGCGGCAGGAGTTGACGCAGGTATTGGAGATATAGAGCGGGGCGAAGATCGAAACGGTTTTGCCGTAATAACGCCGACGGGCTTTCGTCGCGGTTTCGCGCAGGGCGGCGCGGTATTCCTCCTTCGCCGCCTCGGGCGAAAGCAGGTTCAGCAGATCGAAGAAGGACCCACGCGAGGCGGTCAGACTCGCCCGCACCATGTCGGGCGTGACGCGGGCGTAATACTCATTAATCTGCGCCTCAGTGAATTTGAGTTTCGGAAACATGTTTTCGCCTCACTTGAAAATATCAAACGCATTCATCGGGCTGGAGGCGGATGCGGTGGCGCGCGGCGCGGGCGGGCCCGCTTGAATGGCCAATTCCGCCGACCTCACCGCAAGCTTGAACGCTTCGGCCATGCGGACCGGGTCTTCCGCCGCAGCGACCGCCGTATTGGCCAGCACCGCGTCCGCACCAAGTTCGATCGCCTCCGCCGCATGGGAGGGCAGCCCGATCCCGGCATCGACGATCACGGGGATGTGGCTCTGTTCCACGATGATCTCGATCATATCGCGGGTGCGGATCCCCTTGTTGGAACCGATGGGCGAACCGAGCGGCATCACGGCGGCAGCGCCGGCGTCTTCGAGGTGACGCGCCAGCACCGGGTCGGCGTTGACGTAGGGCAGCACGACGAGGCCGCGTTTGGCGAGTGTCTCCACGGCTTTCAGCGTTTCGATGGGATCGGGCAGCAGATAGCGGGCGTCGGGGTGGATCTCGAGCTTGATCCACTTGAATCCGGCCGCCTCGCCGATGAGCCCGATCTTCACCGCTTCCTCCGCATTGCGTGCACCGGAAGTGTTGAGCATGACTTCGACCTTATTGCGGTCGATGACTTTCAAAATGTCGTCGTGCTCGGCGTCGTCCTCATGGACGCGGGTCAAAGCAACGGTGACGAGTTCCGTTTCCGAGGCGGCCAGCGCCTGCTCGAAGATTTCCGTCGAAGCGAATTTCCCCGTGCCGAGGAAAAAGCGGTTGGTGAACTTGCGTCCGCCGATGATCAATTCTTTCATTTTCCATAAATCCTTATTGGTTTGAGGTAAATCCATTCAAGTCGAGGAGGAATTTCCGATCCTCCGCCACGGACCGTCCGCGGGTGGTGAGGTAGCCGCCGGTGATGAACGAGTTCATGCCCGCCAGCATCAGGAGCCCCTGAAAATCCTTCATGGTCGTCTCGCGTC
>SUWI01000027.1 GCA_015061565.1 Lentisphaerota bacterium | reverse complement strand
TGCTACGGCTTCCTTCAGATTCCACCTCGCGATGGACACCCTTGCCGGTCGCTGGGACGTTCCCCCTGTCGGGTCGTCTCGGGACTTTCACCCGTTAGCCGTGCGCCCTGCCGGGCGCACACATGAAAAAAGCCGCCGGAAAGTTTCGGCGGCTTTTTTATGTTTGGCTTTCCAATCAGGAGAAAAGCTTCTGCAGTTCCAACTGGAATTCCTGAATATCCTGCTGATCCGGTTTTCCTGAGGCATTGTCCAAACCGAGACGTCCGAACTGGTCCACGACCCATTCGGCGGTGACGCCGGAACCGAATTTGACCGTTCCGCTGGCGGCAGTGCCGGGACGCGCGATCTTGGAAAGTTCGACCGTGGTCTTGCCCCGCGGCGCGGCCGGTGCGGACTGATCCGCCGCATTTGGAGCCGGTTCGGGGATGGGCGCTGCAGCCGGGGCAGGGGGCTCTTCCGCCGGAAATACGTCAGCATCTTCCGGATCCGCCGCAGGCGGGGCGATATCCTTGACCGGTTCCGCCGCCGCTTTGGCCTCTTCGGTTTTCTTCCAGAACCCTTCCTCGATCTCGGATGCGAGCAGCCGGAGTTCCATGAAGGTGATATGAACGCCCTGTTCCTTCAGCATATCCTGGATTTTCGACAGGGAATAGCCTTCCGGAATTTTCTGAACGATGAATTCTTTGATCTGTTTCTGGTCCATGATCGGTCCGTCCTTGCAATTAGAGCGTCTTGAGATATTTCGCGTAATCTTCTTCGCTCATCAGATCTTCGAGTTCGTCCGGATCGATATTTTCCAGCCGGTACATCCAGCCTTTTTCCTCAGGCGAATTGGAAACCAGACCGGGGTCGTCTTCGAGATTCTTATTGATCTCATTGACGGTGCCGCTGAGCGGGGAATAGACGTCCGAAGCTGCTTTCACGGATTCGACCACGCCGACGGAATCGCCGACGATCACATCCGAACGCATCTTCGGCAGTTCGACGTATGTAATGTCGCCCAGTTCTTTCGCCGCGTAGGCGGATACTCCCACGACCGCTTCATCTCCGTCGATCTCTGCCCATTCATGGGTCTGCGAATAATATTTTGCCATTTTGGTTCTCCTCTTGTGGGGATTGAACTTTCTGTTTTTCTTATACCCGGTATAAAAGCATGTTTTTGCCGTTCTGTCAAGTGAAATACAGAAAAAAAATCATTTTTTTCTTGCCGTTCCCTCGGTATAGAACGGAAAATCGTGCCTCGAAGCCGTGACTTCAGCCCGCTGCAGGTCGATCGTGAACGCCGTTTTTTCCGCTGCTTCCGAGGTCACCATGGCCATCGCGACCGCGCAGTTGAGCGACGGTGCGAAGGCACCGGAGGTCACGGTCCCGACCGCCTTGCCGTCTGCCAGCACGGTCATTCCCGCGCGTGCCGCCCGGCGGCCGTCCAATTTCAGGCCGATCAGTTTTTTGGCGGGCTGACACTGACGCAGAGCCGCGCCGCCGACAAAATCCCGCGCGGAATTATCCAGTTTCAGCATGGCGCCGAATCCGCCTTCGACGGGCGTGGTCTCTTCGTTCAGCTCATGTCCGTAAAGCGGGTAGCCCATTTCCAGCCGGAGGGTGTCGCGGGCGCCGAGGCCGGCCGGCTTCACTTCCGGATCGTTCAGCAGTTCGCGCCAGACGCGCACCGCTTCCGCGGCATCGAAATACAGTTCGAATCCCAGTTCGCCTGTGTAGCCGGTCCGGCTCAGCAGCATGTCCAGTCCCAGCAGTTTCACCGGCATGAAATGGTAATATTTCGGCAGGGTTTCCGCCGGCAGACCGAGTCTTGCGAGCATTTCCGCCGATTTCGGTCCCTGCAGATCCAGTTTCGCGGTCGCGTCGGATTCATCGCGTAATTCCAGTCCGGCGCCCAGCCGTTCTTTCAGAGTATCAAAATCGATCCCGCGCCGCGCGGCGTTCACCACGATGAAGAATTCCGTTTCGCCGATCCGGTAGACGATCAGGTCATCGATCACGCCGCCCTGTTCGTTGAGCAGGAAATTGTAGCGGCAGACCCCGCAGGGCTGATCCGCGACGGACCGGGCCAGCGCATGATCCAGTTTTTCCGCACTGCCGGGTCCTTTCAGACGGAATTCGCCCATGTGGCAGATGTCGAACAGCGACACCGACTGGCGGGTGTGATGATGTTCCGCCAAAATCCCTTCCGTGTATTGGACCGGCATATTCCAGCCCGCGAACGGCACCATTTTCGCCCCCAGACGGACATGTTCCGCCGCCAGCGGCGTTTCCAGCAATTTTTCTTCACTCATCTTTATCCTCCCGTATTTCAGAAACAGTTCAGCCAGCGGACACATTCCTCCGCCCAGGGATGACCCCGGAAGAGGCCTTGTCCATGGGGGCCTTTTTCGTAGATATGCAGTTCGAATCCGACGCCGGCTTTGCGGAGGGCTTCTGCATAAACCAGACTGTTTTCACACAAGACTCCGGCATCCTGCATGGTGTGCCACAGGAACGTCGGCGGGGTCTGTTCCGAGACCAGCAGCTCCTGGCTCAGCGCGCGGCTTTTGGCTTCGTCGAATTCGGCCAGACCGAGCAGATTGCGGAACGATCCCTTGTTGGCGATCGCCGGGTCGGCGGAGATCACCGGATAGCACAGGACCGCGAAATCCGGACGCGAGGAAACGTTTGCGGCTTCGCCTTCATCCGGACTTTTCAGCGCCTGTCCGTGCATATTGCTGACCGTCGCCGCCAGATGTCCGCCGGCGGAGGAGCCCATCACGCCGATGCAGTCCGGACGGATGCCAAGTTCCTTTGCCGCGGACCGGACCAGACGCACGCCGCGCGCGGCATCCGCCAGCTCGACCGGATGAAAGTATTTTTTATCGGCGCCCAGACGGTATTTCACCACGAAACAATGGAATCCTCTGGCGGCGAAATATTCCGCATAACCGCGGCCTTCGTGTTCCGCCAGATGGGAATACGCGCCGCCGGGATAGATCACGATCGCTTTGCCCAGTGCGTTCCACACCGGCGGGAAATACGGCGTGATGGTCGGAATGTCGATTCCTTCCTGATTGCCGTGACTCAACACCGGCTCCCCGTTCCAGAGCGGGATCTCCTTGCCGTTTTCGAAAATCATTTCTTATTCTCCTTGATCCGATTATAGAGTTTCGATCCAGCGCAATGCTTCCGCGACCCACGGATGGCCCTGCGCCAGAGCGCCGCCGTGGTTGCCTTTCTCGTAGATATGCAGCTCGAACGGGATCCCGTGTTTGCGCAATGCGCGGGCATACATGATGCTGTTTTCGCACGGCACCGCGGTATCGCCCAGCCGGTGATACAGGAACGCCGGCGGCGTCTTTTCATTGATGCTGTTTTCCAGCGAAAGCCGCTTTTCGTCCGCCGGGTCGAAATGTTCGCCCAGCAGATTCATCCGCGTCCCCTGATGCGTATATTTTCCCAGCGTGATCACCGGATAGCACAGAATGGTGAAATCCGGCCGGGAGGAGATTTTTGCGACGTCGCCTTCTTCCGGCAGGATCAGTCCGAGTTGAGGCAGGATCGATACGCTCGCCGCCAGATGTCCGCCCGCGGATGAGCCGATCACGCCGATCTTATCCGTCCGGTAACCGAGTTCATCGGCCCAGGAACGCACCAGCCGCACGGCGCGCGCCGCATCGGAAAGCTGGGCCGGATAATGGCAGCCGCCTTTTCCAAGATCTTTACCCAGACGGTAATTTACCACGAAGCAGTAATAACCCTGTTCGCAGAAATATTCAGCAAAACCATAGCCTTCATATTGAGCCAGCGCAGTGTAGCCGCCGCCGGGGAAGATGACCAATGCACGATGATTTTTTTTCCACACCGGAGGAGCATACGGGGTGATGACCGGTATCTGTTCCGGATCGCTTTCCCCGGCTGGCGGCGTGCCGCACCACAGCTGGACCGCGGTTCGATCTTTCAAATCCATAAGAAACATTCCTTTTTCGGGTTGAGATTTCAACCTTATACTGTAGCACAGAATACGGCTTTTTTCCACTGTCATTTCCAAAATTTCAAGCAAAAGCGCATTTCGGTTCTGCCGGAAGGAGGATGCCGGATCCCGTTTCATGCCATGCAGCGCGCGGCCGTCAGATTTTTTAACGGTCAGACCGAGGGCGCTGACATGGCTGCTGCGATTTCTTTCACTTTTCGGCGTTTCTTTTTTTATTCAGCGGGATGATTTCCAGATCATCGACCCAGACCGTTCCTGGCTGATGATCCAGACTGATATGGAACCGGACGGTTTCCGGTTTGATTTTTGCCCGGCTGCAGGATCGTTTGAAATTTTCGATATCGATGATGGTCTCGAAAGAATGCCAGTCATTGGAACCGAGGTAAAATTCGGTGACGGGGATGAAGCTGCTCCTGCGGCCGCCTGAGGTGAGGGTCCGCAGTCCGATCGCCGGTGCCGAATGACCCCGGCTGAAATCGAGATCCTGATACTTGACCCAGCCGCGGATCAGCAGATCATGCTTCAGGTCGTCGATTTTTCCCAGTCCGCAGGAGACCGCAGCCCGGCTGTCCGGCAGGTTTTTCAGGCAGAGACTGGCCTTGCCGCTGTGTTTTGTCTTGGTATCGATCCCGCAATTCGGCGTCGGCTTGCCCCAGTGGGGGATCGATTTTGCGGAACTGTTTTCGAATCCGCCGTTTTTGAGCAGATTTTTCGAGACGTCAACGGGTTCGTAGAACCGCAGCGGATCCAGATCTTTGACCAGCATGATACGGTCGAACAGAACCATGTTCTTGTTTTTTGAGCCTTTGACATAGAACGGACCGGTGAATTTCATGGAGACCCAGATGTCGCGGTCTTCCCCGAGAATGCCGATCGTGGACAGCCACTGGCGGTAATGCCAGGTGCTGTCGTAACGGACATAGATCGGCGCGATGATCCTGGCCTTGCCGAGCCGGTAAAGATGGAATTTTTCGTCCTGCGGAATATCTTCCGGGTTGAAACTGATCGAACCGCCGATCCTTTTCCGGCCGTTGAAGTAGCCGATGTTATAAGGATATTTGTGCTTGTATTTCGGATTGAAGCGGGCGGTTCCGCAGACGGCATCCAGATCTTTCACCGCAGTGCCCCGCATCTGGGCCCAGTGGATATCGATGACTTCGCAGCCGTCGAACCGTTCCGGAATTTTCACCGGATAACGGGAATACAGTTCCGTTTCCTGTTCCGCTCTGGTCAGCCGGTCTTTCAGATTCCGTTTGATCGGCGTCCAGTTCTTCAGCTGTTCCATCAGATTTTTCCTGAACCGGGCCGCGATTTCGGTCAGTTCGGGCCGGTATCCCTTTTTCATGAGATCGTTCAGATTCTGGAACATGGTGCGGTCCACGACCACCCGTTCCCAGCCGATGTGACCCAGCGACCGGGGATCGTCTTTGGCCAGAGTTTCGGCCTCATCCAGCCACGCGTTGACTTTTTCGAAGAACTCCGGGTCCAGATGGGTCCGGTGTTCGTTCTGCCGTTTTTCCAGATAATCCAGATATTTCAGCATCGGGGCGGCGGCTTTGCCGTAGTAGGCGGAAAAGAATTGTTCGTTCAGCTTGAAGATGTCCCGGTTCGGATCGTCAAGCAGCTTGAGCGCCAGCCAGTGCTGCTGCATGGCAAAACTGCGTGACAGCGGTTCCTCGTTCTCCGCAAAGTAGGAAATGACCCCTTCTTTTTTGCAGAAACGCAATTCTGCGGAAATATCTTTGCTCGGACGGACAAACGGGTAAAGATTGCCGCCATAGATCCGCCAGTAGGACCAGATGGCTTTGTTGGCGGCGTGTTTGCCCCAGATTTCAAGGTCGCGTCCGTTCTGGGTGCCGGGCACCAGCGGCTTGAAAAGTTTCGCATCGCAGAACCGGATCATCACGTTGTCCGCGGCCTTGATCGTCTTCGGCGGCTTCATCGTGTAGGAATATGCGAAAGTCTGCAGCAGAATGTCCGGATATTTTGCTTTGACTGCATTGGCCAGATAATTGACGAATGCAAGGTTCGGTCCGGCATAAGAACCTTCTTCTTCCGCCAGCTTGCGGCAGTTTTCACACCAGCATTCGGCGCCGCTGGGACCGTCGGGCTGGCTGATGTCATAAATTTTCGGGAACATGTAAGCGGGATTCCCGGCGGCTTTTTTCCGGTCCGTTTCGATATATCTGATCAGCTGCGCCAGAATCAGTTCCCTCACTTTCGGATTGGTCATGCACAGCGTATGACATTTCCCGCCGCGCGGTGTGACCCCGAACAGGCTGGGATCCTTGACCGCCTGGACGTAGACGTCGAAAGTATGGCAGTCCTTCGGTTTTCCTACCCGGAAATTGACCGAAAATGCGGCCCGGTTGTTTTCCTTGTTCCGCAGCCGCCAGACCGCGTCCATCAAGTCGGGGCCGACATACATTTCGCGGCGCAGGAAAGCGGGTCTGCCCGTTTCATCGACTTGCGGCAGTTTCCAGCCCGGCTGCTTCGGCAGGATCTCCGTATCCGGCGCCGGCCAGAGGCAGGATGCGTGTTTCTCCAGAAAGGAATAGACCCCGTAAACGATCCCCGGACTCGAACTGCCGGAGATGACCAGGATCCCGTCTTTATTTTTCAGTTTCCATTCCTGTTCTTTCAGCTGGGGATCGAGATTCAGAACAATGTCTCCGCGCATGGCTTTCCCGCCGGGCTGGACACCGTATTTTTCTCCGCTGACCTCGCTCAGACACCGGGCCATATCCTGCGCCGCGAATTTGATGGCCTGATCTGCCATATTTTCGTTATAACAGATGTTGGCGGCATGCAGACA
The DNA here is from genome assembly GCA_015061565.1 of Lentisphaerota bacterium. Classification (GTDB taxonomy): domain Bacteria; phylum Verrucomicrobiota; class Lentisphaeria; order Victivallales; family UBA1829; genus SIG94. The sequence goes on along the minus strand of SUWI01000027.1, from coordinate 26,602 downwards.
GGTCCAGCCTGTCATGAGCAGGAAAATGATTTTTTTCATGGCTGCTCTTTCTCAGTTGCTGGTCGGTTCCGGAGCCCAGAAACTGCCGCTCGAAACTGTGGGAAATCCGGACATTTGCCGGCTGTTGACATGACCGTCGACATAAAGGACATTGACCGCCCGGTTGTGCCGGAACTGCAGCTTGGAAAAGCCCGATGTCGTTGCCCAGATATCCGATGCCCGGGTTTTCCAATAGTCGCAGCCCTCGGTGATGTGGAGCAGTGAGCTGGCAAAACGCAGCCGGGACATTTTGAAAATACCGGCGATTTTTAACTGATTCTTATCCCTGGCATTGAATTTCGAGTTCATGACATACCCCCATCCGTTACCGCGGTCCGCCGCGGGCAGCCCGCTGAAGACGGGACAGCAGATCGAAGAATTGACTGCTCCGACATTGCTGTAATTCTGTTTCGTTTTTATGTAGGGCGCCAGCCAGCGTTCCGGATTGTCTTTGGAAATGTAGCACCACAGGTCGTTCGAGGTGTAGCCGGCACCTGTTTTGGAGCCTTGCCAGGGAAGTTCCGCCGGCATGACGATGTCGTTGTTGTCCAAAGCATATTGCAGACAGCCTGTCCCGACTTGTTTCAGCATGGACGTGCAGGAGATTTCCTGTGCTTTCTGTTTCGCCTTGGCCAGCGCCGGCAGCAGCATTCCGGCCAGAATTGCAATGATGGCAATCACTACGAGGAGCTCTATCAGCGTAAAACGGTCCGTTTTACGCTGGAATGATGAAAGATGAGGGATGAAAGAAGAGATTTTCAAATTGTTTGGTTTTTTAAGCATGTTTTCCTTCCTTTCATTTTTTACTGTTTTTTATTTGAATTGCAATGAAAAAACTTGATCGAAACGGAAAAACGACCAGGTCCAGCGGATTTTTTTTTCTGGCCGGATGCAGAAACTCGGTGATATCGAATTCCGCCGGATTTCGGGTAATTCCGGTCGGCGTGAGGCGGCAGTTTGTTCCAGCCGGTTTCGTCCGGATTTCCCATTTTTCTCTGCAGTTCATAAAAAAAACTCTGAAACCTGTTTGTTTTTATGCCGATACAATGATATTTTATAACATAAAGATGAAATTTCAAGAGGAAATAGTGACAAAAAACTGCACAATTTGTGCCAAAACGCTTTCCGGAGGACATCATGCCGAACAACACGTATGATCTGAAGAACTGCAGCCGTTTTCTGAATTTTCCCCTGCCGGTTTCGCTGGTCGTGCGGAGAAGCTCCAACCGATACCGGCATTATGGGCGCAAACTGACCATGATCCATCTTTGTTTTGTGCTCGCCGAGGAGGACGAGGAAATTCTGGAGCTGGACGGGGTTCGGCGATTCGACTCCAATCCTCCGTTCATGCGGGTCACCTATCCGGGAATGATCGCGCGGCATCTGCGTTCCTCGCTTCGGAACGAGCTGTATTTCGCTTACGACGCATCCTGCCTTCAGGCCTTCAAGGAGTTCGGTTTTTATGACTGCAATTTCAAGCTGACGGAGCGTTTTTCCGGTCTGCTGGCCGAAGTGGAAAAACTGCTGCCGCTTTCCCGTTCGCCCGGGATGGCGGACCGCCTGGACCGGCTGGCGGTCATGCTGGGACTTGAGGCGATGCTCTCTGCGCTGGAGATGCCGGAAGTGACGCTTGATTCAAGTACGGAGCGGATTCGACAGGTGGAAAAATTTTTCCAGTTCCATTACGCGGAAAATTTTGAACTGCGGGACATCCTGCCGCGTTTCGGCATGAGTCTCCGCACCTTTTACCGGGAATGGAAAACGGTTTTTCCGCAATCCCCGGCGGAATATCTGCTGAATCTCCGCATGCAGGAGGCCCGTCAGCTGCTGAGGACCACTTCGCTTCGGATCTATGAAGTCGCCGATGCCTGCGGCTATCCGAATGTGATCTATTTCAGCCGGGTTTTCGCCAAGTCAAACGGCATGACGCCTCAGGCATACCGGAAGTTTTACCTGAACAAATGACTGAGATCGGCAAGATCCGGACCGGCCGGTCTTCATCAGACGAACAATGCGGTTTTCGGGCGGTTCGCCGCATCTGGAACAGCATACCGGATCGACCAGACTCCGTCTGCGGAACGGAAGAGCGCCGCGCCCTGGACGTATCCGCACCAGTCGTTGAACTCGAACGGATACACCTTCAGATGGGTCAGCAGGCATACGATCAGGATGTCATGGGTGATGAGGATCGTGTTTCTGCTTTTGAAATCCGTCGAGGTCAGGAACTGCAGGAGCCCGGAAGCGAAATCCCTGCGGTCGATCAGACCTTCGGTATGGCCCGTGGTGTAATATTCCCGGAGAAGGTCCGTGATATTGCTGTTCCTGAGTGCGATATCCAGCATATCCGGCCTCACGAACATGGCCGTATCGGAGATTTCCGGAAAGACCGCCGTTTCCCCGGCGGCCGGATCGATTTCCTGTTTCAGTGCTTCCGCGGTGAGAATGGCACGTTTGCGGGGGGAAGCGCCGAACCCGGCCTCGGACAGTCCGGCGAGCAGGGTTCCGCATTGCCGGGCAAAAGCGGTTCCTTCCGGGGTCAGCACGGGATCGGTCCCATGGTTCAGGGATACCCGCATGGAATGACGCAGCAGAAGTACGGATTTTTCCGACCGGTCCGCCAGCGTGGGGATATCCCGGAATGACAATATTTGTTTTTCGATTTGCAGCTCCATCCGATTGCTCCATATGAATGAACGGGACTAATGTAACCCGGTTTCCCTTTTTTTCAAGTTGTCTTCTGAAAAAACGTCTCTCCGGACCCTGCGGACTTTATAGGTCGTATAGGACTTATAGGGCCTATGGGGTAAGTGCGTAAGCCAAAACTGTTGCCCGAGATTTCGGGCAGCCGCAGCAAGCCGGTGATCCTGCGTTTCCGTCCCGCAATACATTTTTTGGTTAAAAAAAACTCATTTTGCGGAAATGGCATTGACTTTCCTTCAGTGAAAAGCTATATTGACGCATTATCAGAGTTTTTAGGAAAGGAAACATTGCCGTGGATGCCAAAGAAATTATCGAAGAAGGCTTGAAAACCATACGGACCGAGATCGAAGGTCTGGAATATATGCGCGACCATCTGGACGGATCGTTCGCCCAACTGGTCGAACTCTGTCTGGAGATCCTCGGCAAAAACGGCAAGATCGTGGTCTGCGGGATCGGCAAAAGCGGACATGTCGGCAAAAAGATCGCGGCCTCGCTGGCGAGCACGGGCTCGACCTCGATCTTCGTGCATGCGGTCGAGGCGATGCACGGCGATCTGGGCATGATCAGCGAAGGCGACCTGGTGCTGGCGATCAGCTACAGCGGGGAAAGCGATGAACTCCTGCGTGTGATCCTGCCTGCGAAACGTCTCGGCGTGAAAGTGGCCAGTTTCACCGGAAATGCCGAGTCGTCCCTGGCGAAACTTTCCGATCTGCATGTGTCGATCAAAATCCCGCGCGAAGCCTGTCCGTTCAACCTCGCGCCGACCACCAGTTCCACCGCGACTCTGGTCATGGGCGATGCGCTCGCGATGACTTTGCTGCATTTCCGCCGTTTCACCAAGGAAAATTACGGCCGTCTGCATCCCGCGGGCGCCATCGGCCGCGCCGTTACGATGCGCGTGTCCGACGTGATGCGCACGGGTGAACATCTGGCGAAAGTCTCGCCGGATAAGACCATCAAGGAAACCATTCTGGCCATGACCCACGCGCATGGCGGCTCCGCGGTGATCGCGGGTCCCGATGATACGCTGCTCGGCATTTTCACCGACGGCGATTTCCGGCGCAAGGCCGACAAGGATATGGAGATACTCTCCCGCAAAGTCGGCGATGTGATGACGCCTCATCCGGCCTCGATCCGGCAGGATGCCCTGGCGATCGAAGTCCTGCGGATGGTCGAAAAGCGTAAAATCGATGATATCGTGGTGGTGGATGCCGCCGGCAAAGTGGTCGGGATCGTCGATATCCAGGATCTGCCCGGGCTCAAACTGATGTGATCCGATGGGCATCCCGGACTATGCCGTCCTGCTGATCTATCTGCTGATCCTGCTCGGGATCGGCTGGTTTTTCCGTTCCGCCGGGCGTGACGGGACTTCTTTCTTTTTGGCTGGAAGGAGCATGGGATATTTCCCTATCGGCCTTTCGGTGATGGTGACCACGTTCAGCGCCCTCAATTATCTCGCGTTTCCGGGTGAGGTTTACGGACACGGCCTTTACGTGCTGGTTTCCCTGCCGGTGTTTTTCCTCGCGGCGGTCCCGGTCGTGCTGATCTGGATGCCGTTCTTCCACCGCATGGAACTGGTCAGCGTCTACGAATATCTGGAAAAGCGTTTCGACTGGCGGGTCCGGATGCTGGCGAGCGGACTGTTCATTTTCTGGCGGCTGTTCTGGATGTCCGCCGCGCTGTTCGCCTCGGCGCAGATCCTCTCCAGACTGACCGGATTCCCGCTGACCGGAGCGATCCTGGTCAGCGGCGTCATTGCGACGCTTTACACCGCGGTCGGCGGCATGAAAGCGGTGATGTGGACCGACGTCCTGCAATTTTTTGTTCTGTTCGGCGGGATCGTGCTGTGCGTCTGCCGTGCGGGACCGGGCGGCATTTTCCAGGTCGCCGAGCAAGCAGGAAAATTGAAGCCGTGGATCCCGCTGGACGCCTCGTATTTTTCCTTCGATCCCTCGATCCGGATCACTTTCTGGAGCGGCCTGCTGGGCACCTTCGTCATGTTCCTTTCCCGCTACGGCGCCGACCAGATGGTGATGCAGCGCTATTTCTCTGCGCGCGATCTGCGGTCGGCGCAGCGCGGACTGTGGCTGAACGGACTTGTTTCGGTGTTCTCCCTCGGTCTGCTGGTCATTTTCGGCTTGTCCATGTATGCTGCGTATGCGGCTCATGGCGCGGAACCGGGCGTTCAGCCGTCTTTCATGGCGGCAATGGCCGATATGATCCGCCGTATGCCTCCCGGACTGGGCGGCCTGATCGTTGCCGGTCTGTTCGCCGCGACCATGTCCAGCATCGACTCCGGACTGAACAGCTGCTGTGCGGCGTATCATTCCGATTTTCACGCCCGCTGTTTCAGGAAAAATATTTCCGTGCGCGCCTTGACTTTCGCGGCGGGCGGACTGGTGATCCTGCTGGCGCTCACGCTGATCCCGCTGACCGCGCGGAACCGTTCGCTTTTCGCGCTCATCAATCAGTTCGTCAATGCCCTGGGCAGTCCGCTGCTGGCGATGATGCTGCTGGCGATGTTCAGCCGCCGGGTCAATGCTTCCGGAATGTTCTGGGGTTCGCTCTTCGGATTCGTCGGCAGTCTGGTCCTGGCGCTGGCGGTGCATTCGCTGTCGCTGCATTATTACGCCGTGGTGAATCTGGCGCTGACCGTGGTCTTATGTCATCTTTTCAGCCGGATCGCGGGCACGGAGCCCACGGCGGAAAATCTCCGCTGGCTGTGGCGGAAAAATTCAAGGGAGGAAAATTGAAATGCAGGTGAAAACTTTGTCCAACGGTTTTGCAATGCCCGTGCTGGGAATGGGCACCTGGCAGTTTGGCGGACGCGAGGAACGCAACCCGGAAAACGACGACGCCGGACAGATCGCCGCTCTGCAGGCGGGGATCGCAGCCGGGTTCAACCTGATCGACACCGCGGAATATTACGCCGCCGGATATGCCGAAACGCTGGTCGGAAAAGCCATTGCCGGATACCCCCGCGAAAAGCTGTTCATCACCTCGAAAGTCTGGAAGAATCATCTGCATCGCGACGATGTGCTGCGCTCGGCGGAAGCCTCGCTGAAACGCCTCGGAACCGACCATTTCGATCTTTATCTGCATCATCAGGTCAATGACGAAGTGCCGCTGGAAGAGACGATCGGCGCGCTCAATGAACTGGCTGAAAGCGGTATGACGGAACATATCGGCGTCAGCAATTTTCTGCCGGACCGTCTGGCCCGCGCCGTGCGCTGTTCGAGTGCGCCGATCGTGGTCAATCAGGTGCATTACAGCCTCAAATTCCGCGAACCGGAAAGTTCCGGCCTGCTGGCATATTGTCAGGAGCACGATATCCTGCTGCAGGCCTGGCGTCCGCTGCGCGGGGTCGAGGCGTGTCCGCTGACCGATGAACTTTGCCGGAAATACGGCGTGACGCTCGGTCAGCTCGGGTTGGCATGGCTGCTTTCGCAGAAACAGGTCACGGCGATCACCGCCATGAAGAACCCGGCGCATCTGCCGGAGAATCTCAAGGCCGTCGGGACCGTTCTGGCCGATGCGGATGTCGAACGTCTGCGGAATGAATTTCCGGACCGGAATTACATTTCAACTGTGCCCCTGCGGTGAGTCCTTCCAATGACCCGGTTCGTTCCATTTCTGCTGTGGCTGCTGCTGTTCGGCGTCTTGTTCCTGGGCCGGCCGTGGCCGTTATGGCGGAAAATTGCCGGCGGACTCGGACTCTGTGTTCTGATTTCCCCGTATCATCTGCTGCGCTTGTGCACCAATTATCAGCTCATCGACGGGGTGGAAAAATGGCCGTACACGGTCTGGCTGGCGGCTCAGTTCCTTTATTGCTGTGCCGCTTTTCTGGGTATCTTTGCCGTGCTGGAGCTTCTGCTGTATTACGCCTCGAAACGGTATTGCCGGAAAACGCGCTGTAACTGGCGTTATCCGCATTACCGGAACCGCATTTTCTTCGGGATGCTGCTGTGCAGTGTGCTGCTCAGTGCGGCCGGGATCTCGTTCAGCCTGATGGAACCTCCCGTGAGGGATTATACTGTCGAGCTGGAAAACTATCCCGCCGGGGCAGGGGAGCTGCGCATTGCCGCCGTCAGTGATCTGCATTTCGATCCGGTTTACGATCACCGCTATGCGGCCCGGATCGTGGATCTGCTCAATTCCCTGAAACCGCACGTGATTTTCCTGCTGGGCGATTTTACCAATACCCGCGACGGCCTTTCGGACGCCGTCCTGGCGGAACTGAAGAAATTATCCGCTCCGGAGGGCGTTTATGCGGTGACCGGCAACCACGAATATTATCCGGAGGGACGGGAGAATTTCCGGAGGATCGATTCGATCGGCATACCTTTCCTGTGCAATGAAAGTCTGAAATTGAAAAACTTCGATCTTTATCTGGCCGGGGTGAACGATTCCTGGGCAGAAAATCTGGTGTTTTCCCCCGGCAACCGGGAGTCTTACCTGCCGGAAATCCCGCTGGCGGTTCGGAAGATCCCGAAGGGTAAACCGGTGATCCTGCTGTGCCACAAGCCGAGATACTTTGAAGAAGCCGCGTCAAACGGGGTCGGACTGCAGCTTTCCGGACATATCCACGGCGGACTGTTTCCGGTGCTGCACTGGGTGTTTGCCCTGACCCAGGATTACACCTCCGGCCTCTATACCTGCGGCAAAGCGAAAATGATCGTCAGTTCCGGAACCGGGATCTGGTGCGGTTTTCCCTGCCGGTTGGGTATTCGGGGGGAAGTCCTGCTGGTGAAAGTGCGCCGTTCCCGCTGACCGGATCAGTTTTTCAGACTCTGGATCGGAGCGGGGATGCGTCCGCCTCGGCGGATCATTTTCTCCGGAGAATACCCTGAAACCGGGATGACCGGCGCTTCTCCGAGCAGACCGCCGAACGAGATCATGTCGCCGGCTTTGCCTGCGGGGATCAGCCTCACTGCCGTGGTCTTGTAATTGACCACGCCGATGGCCATTTCGTCGGCGATGATGCCGGCGATGACCGCTTCTGCCGTATCGCCAGGGATGGCGATCATATCCAGCCCGACCGAACAGACCGCGGTCATGGCTTCGAGTTTTTCGATGGTGAGCGCGCCGGTTTTGGCCGCCTCGATCATACCGGCATCTTCGGACACCGGTATGAACGCTCCGGAAAGGCCGCCGACGTGGGACGAGGCCATGACGCCGCCTTTCTTGACTGCGTCATTGAGCATGGCGAGCGCGGCGGTCGTGCCCGGACAGCCGCATTTTTCCAGCCCGATCGATTCCAGAATATATGCCACCGAATCACCGATGGCAGGCGTGGGCGCCAGCGAAAGGTCCACGATGCCGAACGGCACGCCCAGCCGTTCGGACGCCACCCGCGCCACCAGCTGGCCTACCCGGGTGATCTTGAACGCCGTTTTCTTGATCGTTTCGGCGATTTCCGTCAGGTCGCTGTGCTCGCCCGCCCGGCGGATCGCGGAAGCCACCACGCCCGGACCCGAAACGCCGACGTTGATGACGGTTTCCGGTTCGCCCATGCCGTGGAACGCGCCAGCCATGAACGGATTGTCCTCCGGCACATTGGCGAACACGACCAGTTTCGCACAGCCGATCGCATTCCGGTCGCGGGTGAGCTCGGCGCTTTTGCGGATGATGTGCGCCATCAGCGCCACCGCGTCCATATTGATCCCCGCCTTGGTCGAGGCCACGTTGACCGAGGAACAGACCCGCTCGGTCTGGGCCAGCGCTTCCGGGATCGATTCGATCAGCGTGCGGCTGCCGTTGGTGAAACCCTTCTGCACCAGCGCGCTGTAGCCGCCGATGAAATTGACCCCGAGTTCGTGCGCGGCCTTGTCGAGCGTCTGCGCGATCCGGATCACGCCGCTGCGGCCGAGGCTGCCGGCCAGCAGCGCGACCGGCGTCACGCTGATCCGCTTGTTGATGATCGGAATGCCGTATTCCTTGGAGATATCTTCGCCGGTCCTGACCAGGTGCTTCGCGTGCCGCATGATCTTGTCATAGATCTTCGCGCACAGACGGTTTTCGTCTTCGCTCTGGCAGTCGAACAGGGAGATCCCCATGGTGATGGTCCGGACGTCCAGGCACTCTTCCCGGATCATGTTGAGCGTTTCGAGAATATCGTTGCTTTCGAGCATGATGCAGGGCCCTTTCAGATCCGGTGCATGGCATTGAAGATGTCTTCATGCATGGCGTGGATCTCCAGATTCAGGCTTTTGCCGAGCGCGGCCATCCGGTCCACGAATTCCGTGAACGGGATATTGATCTGGTCGATATCCGTGATCATGATCATGGTGAAATAATTCTGCAGCACGGTCTGGGAGATATCCAGAATATTGACGCCGCAATCGGCGCACCCTTTGCTGACCTGGGCGATGATGCCGACGGCATCGCACCCGACTACACTGATGACTGCTCTCATAGAAACGCTCCGTTTTAGATTCTATAATATACCTCTTCATTCCCGAAAAATCAACTCCGGAAATGAAGAGGCCGGTGCGTCTGCTGCCTGAGGTCAGAAACCCATCCGGTTGGCAATCTTGCCCAGACCGGTGTAATTGCTGCCCGAGGTCCTCGAAGCAACTTCAGCTCCCAGCGCTTCCAGGATCTCCGCGTTGGTCAGGCTGGAATCTTCCAGATAGAAGAACTGCTGGCGCACGTTCCGGAAATCGCTCGGAGTCATCTGGTCGATCTTATGCAGGACCTTCTTCTCCTCAGCCGTCAGTTCCGGCATGTGCAGCGGAGAGAAGTAGGTCTTGTAGAAGATCTCCTTGCCTTCGTCGGTCAGATAATCGAAATGCAGTCTGAAACTGAACCGCCGCAGGGCCGCACCGTCCAGCCGCTGGACCAGATTGGTGCCGACGATGAAGATGCCTCTGAACCGTTCCATTTCCGCCAGCAGGGTGCTGACCTGGCTGACTTCCCAGCTCTTGCTCGCCCCTTCGCGGCTGCCAAGCAGGGAATCGCCTTCGTCGATGAAGAGGATCTCGCCATTGGCCTCCGCTTCCGCAAAGGCCGCCGCGATCCGCTGTTCCGTGCCGCCGACATACATGTTCAGCAGGTCGCTCGCGTTTTTGACGCACAGCGGCTTGTCCAGCTGCTTGGCCAGATATTTCACGAACTCGGTTTTGCCCGCGCCGGGCACCCCGAACAGCAGCAGATTCATCCGCGGCTGGTCACGGTTTTCCTGGATGTTTTCCATGGTCTTGAGGAATTTCCTGCAGACCTCGATCAGCCTCGGCAGCTTGATGCCGCTCCGGATGTTGAGCCCTTCCAGCGAATAATCCCTGGCCGGTTCGAGCTTGTCTTCCGGTGATTCCTGGATGCCGAGCAGCGCACAATGCGATTTCAGGAAGGTCATCACTTCTTCCTCAAAATTCGCTTTGGGATCCTTCCTGCAGAGCAGCGCCGCATTCCGGACCGCCACGGAAATCCCGCCCGGATTGACCCGGTAACGGATGCTGATGCGGTTGATGAACTCCTCCGAGAGCCGGCCTTCGCAGTGATGGTATTTCAGAACGTTGTCCCAGATATGCACCCGGGTCGACGGACTCAGTTCGTCGAAGAAGATGGAATAATCGAACCGTCTCCGGCTGCTGGGGTCGATCGCATTCTGCTTGCTGTTGCAGATCCAGATGACCGTATGCCGGTTCTGGTCCATGACCGTGTTGAGCTGGCCTTTGGTGTCGCCGTCGCGTCCGCCGGCCGGCTCGATGCCGAAGAGGCTCAGGAGTCCTCCGCCGATGGAGACATTTTCCACCATCTTGTCGCATTCATCGACCACCAGGATGCACTTGTCGGGATCGAGCTGCTTCTGCGCCACTGCCAGCGCAGCGTAACGGAACGCCGGACTGTAGCTCAGCCGCCGGTTGTCATCATCGTTCTGCGCAATGAAATACAGGTCTTTGCCCATATCTCTGGCGAGGCTGGCCGCAAAACTCGATTTGCCCGAGCCGGCCACTCCGTAGAGCAGGATGGAAAGGCCGGTATCCGGTGTTTTCGCCGTGATCATGCGCTTCAGCACGCTCCCGTTCTTTTCCGCCAGCTTGCCGTGGAAATTCCAGGGCAGGGCTTCTCCCTCGAACTTGTTCCAGAATTTCTCCGACAGTGCCTGCGACGAGATACCCGACAGATAGGAAAGGAACGTCCGGTCCAGGTCGCAGTCCCGGTCCACCAGCTGGAATTTGCCGATATTGTGGTTTTCGTTCAGCAGTTCCGCAATTTCCACATCCAGCTTGCCGACCGTCTTGGCCAGTGCTCCGATCTTTTCACCCTGCTGGTAACGCCCCGGATTGAAATCGCCGAGTTCGAGATAGCTGGTCGCCGAGAAGAAGATCGCCAGCAGGATCTCCATTTCCGTCTGCGTGAGGCTGAACAGTTCCTTCATTTCCAGAAACCGTCTTTCCACCGCCGAGACATAGCGTTTCGGTTCTTTCAGCCGTTCTTTGAATTCCTTTTCCCGGACGGCGTAGATCGGTTCCAGTTTGCTCCACATCTTTTTCCGCCGGCTGATATTTCTCCCCAGGTAGGAGAGCACATCGTCAAGATCGTCTTCCCCGATTTCCGGCGGTGTCCGGTAACGCGATTCCGCAATTTCCTCGCGTTTCTTTTTCGGCAGAATGCTGTCGTAGATTTCCGAAATCTCTTCACTCGTCACATAAGCCGCCGCCGAACGGTAGAAATCATTGTCTTTGATTTCCCGCAGTCCGATGGTCTTGAGGATGTTGTGCAGAAATTTCACTGCATAATACGATTTGAACAGATCGACGTCCGCTCCGAAAAGACGTTCCTGTTCGATCTGTGATGCTGCCGATTTCTTGTCCATTGCATGATCTCCTGTCGGTTGTTGGGGGTTGCTCTCCACAATCTATTATACGTCCTGATCTCTGATTTTTTTCTCCGTTTTAACGGAAAAACAGTTTTTTTGATGACTTTTTGCTCCGGCAGCGGCGGTTGCTCCGAAAAAAACCATTTTTTTTCAAAAAACAGCTTGAAATATGGAAAGTGCATGATATATTACATGCCAATATCGAATGGGTGTATAGCTCAGTTGGTTAGAGCGTCACGTTGACATCGTGAAGGTCAGTGGTTCGAGCCCACTTATACCCACCATTTTCGAACTCAATAAACTGTTGACAATCAGCAAGTTGTCAGCGGTTTTTCTTTCTCTCGGCGCAACCTGCTACAACCTGCAAAAAGGTGCAAAAACATGCCTTTTTACGCAGAAATTACGGAAAAATTACGGAAAATTCCGAGCTCACCCCTTTTGATCCCCCAAAACAAGATTCCCATTCTCCGGATCGAATCCTGCACATACGCTTCATACGCTCTTCCAGAACTCCTTTTTTAGAAAAACGGCATCCCTGATTTCCATTCCGTTTCCCCCCCCAAAAAAATTTCACCAAAAAAAGGCATCCTGCCGATACATGCTCCAACATGCTACAAGATACTGCTCCAAGATGCTTCATTATGCGCCATTGAATTTTTCGTAACATGTTTACTACTAAGCAATTACGATTTTAAAACCACAAAAGCCGTGCTATATTCCCGTCATGTCACAGGAAGGCACTTCGGTCTTCCGGCCTCAAAAATTTTCATTTATGGAGGAAATCATGGTAATGAAACCTGATTTTCAGGGCATCAGGGAAAAACTGATGCCGCTCGTTGGTCCGCCAGAATTTCCTGGCGGAAAGAATCGCCAACCGGTGCTGAATCAACAATTTGTCGCGGCTCTCTGCAAGGAAGTGCTTGGCCCTATTTATGACAAGGTATCCAGCGCCTTCTACCTCTACAATCCCGAAAACGGCTTGTGTGAATGCAAAACGAATGCGGAAATGGTGGACCGCATCAGCTGAACCATGATGCAGTTTGCCCAGGCGTGTGGCGATACCTTCATGAACAGTAAGCGTGATGTGAGCACGATCCACAATATCCTTGAATTTCTCCAGGCTGCTTGTGCGGAGGAAAACGCCTTTCAACGCGGTGATATCCCATTTATTCATTGCGCCAATGGCGTTTCGAATTCGAAAAACAGCCGGACGGGAGAATCAAGCCTAAGCTTGGTCCCTTCGATCCAAAGTATCGAAGCCGGAATCGTACCGAAATTGAATATGACCCGGAAGCGACCTGTCCGGATTTTATGGAAAAGTTGCTCAAACCGGCACTGAACGAAGACAGCATCAATATGCTCCAGCAGTATGGCGCACAGTGTCTTCTCGGTGAAAATTCCAGCCAGACGATCCTGCTCATGACGGGAACGGCGAACGGTGGGAAAAGCACCATTGTCAATGTCCTCGAAAAAATCGTCAACAGGAAGAACTGCACGGAATTGCGGCTCGAACACATGAACAGCCGCTTCGAAACACAACGCCTTGTCGGGAAGACGCTCCTGACGGCAAAGGATGTTCCTTCGAATTTCCTTAATTCATCCGGAGCCCACAAGATCAAAGCACTGACCGGAAAAGATACGATCACCATCGAGCATAAAGGCAGCAACGACACTGCGGACATCTGCTGCATGTTCAATGCGATCATTACGGCCAACAATACATTGCGTGTTGCGGTCGATGGAGACGCGGATGCGTGGCGCAGACGTCTGATCCTGCTTCCCTTTAACAATCCCCCTCCGAAGGATAAAATTCGCGATTTTGATGACGTTCTTCTGAAAAAAGAGGGCTCGGGCATCCTCAACTGGTTTGTCGAAGGTGCCGTGCTTCTCCTCGAAAACGGGGGAATGATTCACAAGTCTGATGAACAGAAAGCGCTGGTTGATGCCCTCCTGCACGAATCCGACGCACTGGGCCGCTTTATCAATGAATCTATTGAATTTGATGACAATGAAACCGTCACGACCGCCGAGCTCCTGACAGCTTTCAGAAATTTTTGCAGTGAACGCGGATGGCAACTGATGCCGCAGCGTCACATCGAGAATCTGCTGCCTGAATACATTTACCAAGCATATGGTCTGTCCAAGCGGACTGATGTCAAACGGAATGGTCATAATAACCGCGGTTACTTTGGCCTGAAACTTAAAAATTAATGATATCCAATCGGGGCCGCCATTCCTCTTGTGGCGGCCCCATTATTTCCCTGTTTCAAAAAAATGCTGTCCATAATATGAAAATATTTCGGACAGCTTTTTTTTGCATGAATAATGACGATCGGCCGTATGATTTCAACAAAAAAATCAATTTATGAAGGGGGATATAATGTATTACTAATTATACAAATGATCAGGCAACAGAATCACCGAAAGCATACAAAAAAATTATAAATTAAAATGAAAGGTTTTTTGTTAATGAAAAAAAGAAGTTTAACTTATGAGAGAACTTTTTTAGGCAATCCGATCCTGCAATTTACGAAGCAAAATGTTGGATTGGACGAAAATCTTTTGATGAATATTTATTTGCACCTCGACGATAAGTTGTCTCGTTGCCCACAGACTTTTGCCATGCGCTTCGATATTCACATGCCCAAGGACATGAAGGTTCCGGATAATCGCCTTTTTAGTCGTTTCCAGGCACATTTCATCAAAAAAGAAAAAAGGGCTGGGTATGATCCCGATTATGTGGCCGTCCGTGAAGAAAGCAAAAGAAGCGGCATACATTATCACGAATTATTGCTTTTAGATGGAAAGAAAACGGAGCGAATTTTTAATCATATTAAAAACGCTAATGAAGCTTTGAATTCTGCGCTTGGTTATCCTGCTGGGACTCGTAGCGGTCTGATCAATGATTGCACGAAAGACCGAAATGGAAAAAGCCAGAGAAACGGTATAATGATAGACTCCCGAAGTTATATAGCCAAGAAGCAGGAAAATGACTGTTTCAGACAGGCGAGTTATTTAGCGAAAAACAGCCAGAAAGACAATACAGAAAAAAGCCGACATGAGATATTTTCATCGCATTTAAATCCCCGGCAAAATAAAAAAAATCTCCGCATAGTCCCAGAATGAGTTCTGCGGAGATATAGACTTTTTTCAGCGGCCTTCGAATTCACATCCGCAATCCCGGCAAATGAATCCGTCATCCCACTCGATCACGTCTTCTGATCCGCATTCAGGGCATCTTTCCATCTTACATCCTCCATGTATAACCGCATTCCGGACATTTCCAGTTGCGGATTACGTTTTCGTCCACGAGTTTGCCGACAGTGTTACCGGCTACGGCACCACCAGCGGCACCTACAAGGATGCCCAGCAAAGTTCCGATCCCCGGAAATATCAGACTTCCGACAACAGCTCCGGTCTTGGCTCCGGCACTGGCAGCAACATAACCGCCCGCACCAGTTCCGATCAGTGTTGCAGGGCCGCGGAATGTATTGGCAGGATAAGCCTTGCCGCCACACATTGGACAGTTCATAATCGCACCTCACCATGAAGCAGAGATAAGGAACACCGCATCGTCCGTTTTCTCACTTGGGGAGGTCGCCCTTGCCAGCTCCTCCACCTCATCGAGAAAACTGTTCAAAGCCTCATCGCTGAGATCCGGTTTCAGATCACAATGCAACTTTTCCTTGCAAACTTCCCTGAAATCGGTCATATTTCGATGCGCCAAAACATCGACGCAAGCCTGATGAAGACGATCCATCAGCCCCTTGCTGATTTCCTGATCTTCCGCATTTCCAAGAACTTCCGGCAATTCCATTTCCAGCCAATGATGAAGCCAGTGTGTTTTGCTGCCGTGATAGATGTCCTCGATTACATACGAAACCCGGTCAAGGTTAATCGGAATTTTCTTCCCTCGCTTGAACAGACGAATCTCTCCTGTAATGCCGCAAGATTTGAACATCGCGCCGATAAAAGTCTTCTTGCTTAAATAAATGTCAAGTCCCATTTTTCGTTTCCTTTCGTTTTTTGGGGTTAAAAAGACCGGAGGCTTGAAGATGTTTCCACCCTCAAACCTCCGGGATGACTTCGGAATTTCGATATGGGTGCATCACTTCCATACCGGGCGCTCTCCGACCATCTTGATTTGCATGGATTCTACGGCCGGAGCCCTCTGCCATGCCAGAGGGTGGTGGTACCTCGGAGGCAGGCACATTACCAAAGTTCGGGTCGGTTGCCGTCCAACCCAAAACAGCGATTGAGAGCCGAGTATGAGTAATCCACGCGCTGGGGCGTGTACTTTTTGATCGTCTCCGTAAACGCGTTCAGCAGACTCCAGCGTGTCGGTTCAGCGAATTCCTCATGCCGAGGCTGCTTGAACTCACGGAAGACCGGCACAATATCGCTGCTGTTGATCGCGCCGATTTCAGCTGCTCTGACGATTTTGCTCCGTGCCTCATCGTCATTCTGGAGATACTGGATCTTCATATCTTCGCAGACTTTCTCCAGCATCAGGAACTCGTTTTCCAGCTCATTGACTGCTACATCAACGAGCTGGGCAAGTTCGATCCGGGAAGTGTGTCTGCGTTTGATGATCGTGGTCCCGCCGAAAGCCATGTTCGAGCAGACCATGACGCTAATCCCTGCGGTCAATCCGACCGAGAAGCTTTTGTCGTGGCTGTTACGCAGACCAATGCAGCGGGTCCAGTCCAGGCAGGAGCTCTTGTTGATCTTCATGACCCCGAAAAGCTTTTGCCCTTCACGAGCCAGACCAAAATGCTCCTCGGTAATTTCCCATTTGTGTGCTTTGACGACCTCGGTGACGGCATCAATGACCTCAATGTGCGGCACCGGTTTCCAGCTCTCCGTGCCAATCGGGGTATTGACCAGCGCCACTGCTTGACGGTCTACGATCTGACCGCCTCCTGACATGCAGAGTCCCATGGTTCAGTCTCCTTTCCATGTTGCTTTTTTGCACCGGTCTGCATAGGGACATTCGGCGCAGTTGATGATATTTTCGTTCGGGAAGAACAGCTCCGCATTTACCGCCTTTTCGATTTTTCTGGCAATGAACTCGAAACGGTCCAATTCGTCCTGCGTCCGGATTGTGTAGTGCGAATTTATGCTCGGCTGCTTGGTCTTGGTGATTACGTCGAATCTGAAGACCGGGTTCGTGCCGTGAATCTGCTTGTAGGCGTAACAGAACGCGCTTGCCTGCAGATCCCTATCAGCTTTTCCCTGAGGCCATTTCGAGCTTGCTGTCTTCCAGTCAACAATCGTCGTTTCAGAGCCGTCCGATACTACACAGTCAAATTCGCCGATCAGGGGACGCCACAATCCCTGCACCGTTACCGAGAAACTTTCCGCGACACTCTTTACGGCAAAATCATCCTGCCAGTTTTCGAGCGTAACAGCCAGCATGTCGAACCCGGTATTCAGAAGCGAATCGAAAGTCTCGTTCGCCTTGTAACGCAGGTTTTCGGCAGCATCGGTTTCGACTTTGAAGAAGTCGGCGAAAATGTCCTTGGTGTCAGACAGCTTCAAATCCATTCCGACTCTGGCACGTTCGGAGAGTGCCGCATGAAAAGCACGTCCGAACGGCAGAGCGGAACAGGTCCGCTCCACCGGGGCGTCATCCACATACCGGAACTTGTATTTCATCGGGCATGTGAGGTAGCACTGCAGAGCCGAATAGGACCAGTGGGGCTTTTCTTTGAGTTCGTGGATAGATGCCATGTTACGCCGCCTTTCTTCCGTTGTTGAACTCGTCAATCGCCAAACTGCACTGATTCCTGGTCAGTTCTTCCAAAGCATTGACCTTGAACCGGGTCAAAATCTGCTGGGGTGTTACGCCATTGGTCCGGGCGAGATCGAGCAGATACTTGATCTGTTTCGGGGATGCCGCAGGATCTTCCTGATTCTGCCCTTTGCTTTTGTTCCCGTAATTCGAGGCTCCTGACCGATAGCCTTGACGGGGCTGATTCTGCTGATTGCGAGGGGCAGAACCCTCCGTATTGGCGGCTCCATTCCCGTGCAATTCCGCTTCGACCGAATCCCGAACCATTGCAAAAGTTTCGTGAATCCGGTCCTGAATCTGATCGGTCGTCAGTCCATCCGAGAGTTCGACTTCGATACTGGCATGGTAGGACTGACTGCTGTATTCTCCCTCGGCGGGGACTTTCTTGCTGTAGGATGCATTCAATTTCAGCATTTTCTTTTCTCCTGAAAATTTGAAGCTCCGGACAGGTTCATAGCCTGCCGGAGCCTCGGTTGTTCTGTTTGATTGGTGGATTTAGAATCCGCTGACCATTCGAATCCGTTCGATGGCGCGTTTGGCCAGGATAAAATCCCGTTCTTTCTGCTTCTGGGAGATCTGCACTTCTTTGACCTTGCGGGCGAGCGCAGTAACCTCTTCGAACGAGGATTTCAGTTTCGCCTTGAACGCTTCAATGGATGCGCTCAGATCATCCGGCGGATTCAGATTTTCGGGTTCCTGTTTCGGGGCGACAGCCTGCACCAGGGCAGGCACGACTTTCATTTCCGTGTTTTCCATTTGAGTTTCCTCCTTTTCGGGTTGGATTTGAGTGTTTTCTTTGGGTTCAATTCGAGGCTGGAACATGGGCATTGCGATATATCGACCGCCACCGCCCATTGCCAAAATCGGTACATATCCGTCTCCGCACTTGATTCGGGTGTGACCCTCACGCAGAAGACGGAGCAGAACCGTTTTGCTCAACGCGAGCGATTGCGTCCAATCTCCGGTAAATTCAGCTGTGATGCTGGTCTTCTCTCCGGAAGCCGACACGTTCAGCGTCATGCCCGAACCATCGAAAAGTTCGACGGCATTTCGCTGCTGATCGTCCGGCACATTCTTCAAGAACGCTTCCAATTTCTGGACGCTTTCAGGCGGGAACGTAATTGAACGTGTCAGCGCGTTCGATTCCGGAATGACCTGTTTCCAGTTGGGGTAGATCCCTTGCAGAGCCTTACCAGTCCAGCACCACGGACCGACAATAATGGAAAATCCGGTTCCGTTTTCTGTTGGCCAGTAATAGAGCAGTCCGGCGTGGGGTGCCTTGCTCTGCATCAAGGCCAGCGGCAGCGGGATCGTGATGCTGTCGCCAAGATCCAGCGGACATTCGTAATTCAGCAGCTCCTTGCCGTTGGTTACAGTGATCCCGTCTGCGCTCAGATTGATGCCGCGCAGGATCGCTCTCGGTTCGTTCCGGTCCACAATCTGCGCCGCTCTGGCAAACATCTCGACCACGCCATCAGGCAGCAGACAATTTGGGGCTTCCACTTTCGGGGACATATCCGGCCATTCCACATCCTTGACCGTGATCAGATACCGGTCACCCACCAGCAGAGTTCCAGCCTCATAAGTCAGCCCGACTGTCTTGTTCCGTCCGCTGCGCACGGCATCCCGGAACTCATCGAACCCGACCATGCAGCTGAAGACATCCTCGCTGCCGGATTCCAGTTCGAAGGCGATTTCCTCCGAAGCTCCGCAGGTGGCAAGCCTGAGTTTTCCATCCGAAGATTCAATTTTGATAGATTTGAAGAGCGTCATTGGGGACGTCCGACAAATCAGCTTCCCGAGTGCAGGCAGCGCACTCGCCAACGTGTTCTTGTTCACTTCGATCATTTCATACCTCCTTTGGGGGTTAGGTTGTTTGGTTTAAAATGCAAAAACCCCACCGATCCCGAAGGACCAGCAGGGCCAATTTTGATCGCGGACTTATTCCACGTCAGTGATATATAAGTCTATTTTTTTTGAATAACGCTCTAGTCTAAAACGAGCGCCATACTCTTCTCGCGATTCATTTTTCGAGGAAGGAAAACATATCGTGTCATACTCAAGGATTTTGCTTTAATTCGGAATATTTTTTGGCACCTTTATTCCGCATCAATTTTATTATCTGCTTGTTTTTGACACGCGGCTCTATATAGTCGAGCAGTGTTATTTTTTCTCCTTCAGGAACAATATTTAGGTCTTCACAATTTTCAATGACAAGTTTTGAAATA
This sequence comes from Lentisphaerota bacterium, assembly GCA_015061565.1. Taxonomy (GTDB): domain Bacteria; phylum Verrucomicrobiota; class Lentisphaeria; order Victivallales; family UBA1829; genus SIG94. The sequence continues at coordinate 7,020 of SUWI01000027.1, read as the reverse complement.
ACATAAGGTTCATTTACAATTGCAAACCTAATGCTTTGATCTCCGAAAAACCGCTTCGGATCAATGGATATTTTTAAGCCTTTGCTGAAAAAATATTTGTATTCTGGGAGCGAACCGTGGGCTCTTCCGAGAAGTCTGTCAGCATCTCTATACGGCATCTTGGCATTGTTTGCAAGCAGTATTTTAATGATATCGTCTTGCTTTTTAGATATTGCATAATACAGTGCACTTTGACCATTATTCGGATCTCCGGTATAAAGATTTGGGTCTGCACCGTGTTTTAGAAGAAAAGATACGATATCTTTTCTCTCGATTTGTGCATTGGGAGTATGGCTGAAATACTCGCATTTGCAAGTTATCGCATTCATCAGAAGCGTATGTTCAAATGGGTTTTTTTTCTGGTTGATCGGCAGTATAGATTTATCGAACAACAAGGCAAGTATTTTGAGGGCAGTTGGCGGTCTTACAGCGACAATATAATTGCCCCATTCTTTAACATCTTCCGGCGGTTTTACCTTTTGTTGCAGAAGTCGATCCATCAGGGATGAATTTTCAACCACCGCGGCAAAAAATAAATCCATTCCTTTGGGTTGTCTGCCGTATTCGGCCAAGAGTTCGTAGAATTTTGGTTCACAATATCCCGCACGCCATTTCATAACCCAATCGAATCGTCTTTCCAACCAATCAGTATGATCCGATATACCGCCCGCAACAATAGGATCGAAGATTTTAACACGGGCATTTTCTTCATATGTTTCTACTTTTATGAACTCAGGGTCAGCACCATTGTCCAGCAAAAGTTTTGCGGCCTCATACTGCCGCCCAGCGATTGCCATAGCTAATGGAGAACATCGTTGTACGAGGAAAAACAGTGAACTTATCTTGGTCGTGCCTCTGCCATTGTCAAAAAAAACGAATTGATTAATATTATGCTTTTGCTTCAGCAAAAACTTCATCACGTCTATGTAACCGTAATATGCAGCATAGCACAACATCCGCTCGGTCGTGGCCGGATTATATGACAGCAGAGGGAGAATATCCGGACGATTATGGGATGCGACATAAATGTGCACAAAGTCGCAATATCCTGAAAGATTCTTTCCTTTGCCTATGGTAGAAGCTCCTTTTTCAAGGAGGTATTTAACCAAATCCGGATTATTGTTCTTGACAGCAAGTGTTATCGGGGCTTCAATAGGGATTTCCGATTCTATTCCGTAATTGGATTGATCAACTTCATAAGAAACGTCCGCGCCGCTCTCGCATAGGACTTTTGCAGACTCAATATCATTTTTCTTGATGAACTCGACCAATAGTTTGCCTCCCGCTTTTTTTGGCACTTTGGCGTTATGCTTTAAGAGCAATTCGGTTATTGGTTTGAAACCATTTTTCACAGCGATAAGCAGAGGCGTTTCATCGAGAGTATTTCTCTGGTTGATTGTAGTGTTGTCTTTCAGAATCATTTTACACACTTTGACATCATTCATCTTCACTGCGATATGCAGAGCTGTCTCATTATAACAATTTGACAAATTGACATCTGCTCCTTTGCTCAGTAAGAACTCCACTAATTTATGACTTTTGGCTCTGATGGCACGCATCAAAAGAGTATCGTCGTTTGCAGACTCTTCGGCTTTCAAATAGCTCTCCGGTCGCATTCCCCGCATCACATCGGCACCAGCAGCGGAGAGTCTTTGATTAATGTTTATTTTATTATTTTTCAGCAAATACGCGATAATATCAATGCGCCCCTTCGCTATCGCATCAGACACTGAAATACGCTTTGCTGCTTTTTCGATAGATTCTTGTTTTTTTGAGGGCATTACGCTTTGTTTTCGGGTTGTTACACTTTGTTTTTGGGTCGTTACACTTTGTTTTTGGGTTGTTACACTTTGTTTTTGGGTTGTTACACTTTGTTTTTGGGTCGTTACACTTTGTTTTGAGGGTATTACAGTAGTTTTTCGTGCGGCAACGCGCGATTCTGAAGCAGGTCTTCTTGTTTCTGAAACAGTCGAAGTCCGGTTATGATCAACCATGGTGATTGATTTAGGCATGGAAACATTTGATGAGGGAGTTGAGAAATGCGTTTTATCCCCCACATCGACATTTCTGCCTGAGCGAAATATACAGACACACAGCAGAAGAATAACAGTGGACAGAGAATATTTGAATACTTTTGATTTTACGTTTATCTTGATCCCTTTTTGTGACAAAAAACCATTGATCTTGTCCAATGGCAAAAGATTATAGCAGTAATCGATTTTGCAGACAATAAAAATCACTGTTTTTCTGGTGATGAGCAATGCTTGTTTCAATACTTGTTTTACGTTTTCCATATTCATTATAATCTCCTTACCGTAAGGTTTTCTGATGCGGATTCGTTTCCCTTCATTCTCGAAATGGAAAAATCACCGCAAGTTTGGGGTTTTCTGATTATTCGGGTTTTTACGCCATGATGCCTTCATGTCTATTCCCGTTTTTCATGTCAATAATCCATTTTCGCGTTCCTTTCTATGGGGTATATCGGTTGGAACGCGGGCAATAAAAGAGGCGCATTCCCACCGCATGCTCATAGTAGGCAACGCCAATCGCCCAAGTAATCCATACGGGAAAATGCGCCGTATGCAAAAACGGCGCATCTTACGAGTTGACGGATTACTTGCTCTTTGAAATTTGGCGTTTTCACTATGAGCGAATCCTGCTCGAAGATACTTTTTCTCTTCAAACAAAAATTATTCAGCTATTTTTCAGATCTGTTTCGTCTCCTGTTGTTAAACTGATGCTGAAACACCTTAGTAAAAATAGCATCGAAACCTCTGTTTGTCAAGTCATTTCCATTTCCCGAAATGAATTTTTTTTCGACGATTGACGTCACCTTTTCAATCAGCCCCGATCTTTTTTTGAGATCGAACACCATATCTAACGGAGGACAGAACACTACTCTCTCACGGATTTCGAAAAAAAAACGGATTTTTTTGAAAAATGGCAAAAAGGAAAAAATGAATGGCCCCGCAGGTCAATCCAGTTCGACCGGATCAAAAACCGGAAGCAATTTCTTTTCCAGCGGTTTGAGCCCTCGATACGTCGCGCACCATTCTTCATACAGTTTTGCCATTTTCAAGGGATCATAATTGTGATGTTTGGTGACCAGAAGATCCTGTTTGAGCAAATCCGCCTTGAATTTTCTGCGGGCATAGTTGAACACAGCCTGCCGGCACGGTGAAATTTTCCGATAGGCGGCATAGCGGGACCGATACTGCTGAAGCCGTTGATCCAGACGACTATTCGCGATGCCAGCCTCGGATTTCTGCTGCTCCAGCAGCCTGGCACGTTCGGGACCGGAAGCTTTTTTCAGTTTCATTTTCAGAAACGCTTTTTGAGCCATGAATGCCGGACTCTGCATCTCGCGTTCAGCGTCTTTTTTGTATTCCTGAAGAGTTTGTTCATCCGGCTCCGGCGTGCTCTCATAATCGCGTTGATGCTTGAGATACCAATCCTCCATTTTACGGAGATATGGATAGAGCGAATCCGCGATCGGCTGATCGTTTTCAACCTGTCTCACCAGCCTGTCGTATTTCAGCCAGAGGGTCTCTTCCGGCGACAAATTCTCTTTCTCCGGCGTTTTTTGGGGTTCAGGATTTTTTCGGGAGGAAACGGATCTCGGTCGTTCCGTTCTTTGCGGCAAGGTTCGATTTGCAGCAGGGGTTGTTTTTTTTGGCGCTCGGGACTGGACTTTGACCGTAACCGGAGCAGGACTTTTTTGAGCCTTGGGCTTGGCAATGTCCGTAACGGACGCCGGTTTTACCGGTATCTTTTTTACAGGAGGCACCTGGACGGGAGTTGCAGGCTCATTCTTCACCGTAACTGCGGCTTTGCGTTCCGGTTCCGGCTGGAAGAACAGGACAACACACAAGGCCGCGCCAGCCAGGATGACACCGCTGACGGGCAATATCCATTTCCTGTGCTCAGTCCGCCGTATATTCCGCTTGTTCAGCAGCAACGCTCGGAAATCCGCCGCGGTATGGACGGCAGAATCCTCTTCCTGTATGGCATAACAGATCCGGATCAGGTCGCCGCATCCGCTGAACGTCAGCGAAAGCGGCAGTTCCAGATTGCCTTTCGGCTCGTTTCCTGTCAAAGCACAATAGAGGGTCATGCCGAGGGCGTAAAGATCGTCCTGCACCGTATAACTGCGTTCACCTTTCCAGACGGCAGGCGAGATGAAGCCGCGCGTTCCGGCGAAAGAAGCCTTGTCCGCTTCGGTCACAAGGCCGATGTCTCCCAGCACCGCGTGACCGTTCACCCACAAGACATTGTCGGGCTTGATGTCGCGGTGCAAAAGTCCCGCGCCGTGCAGGATTTCGAGCCCGCTCAGGATTTCGTTCAGCATGATGCGGATTTCTTCCGGATCGAGCCGTTTGCGTTCGCGCAGACGGTTTCCGAGAGTGTCCGGCATGTAATCGCCTTCGGGATGGAGAGGATCGGCGGCATCCATCGTGTAGAAAATACAGTCTTCATTCTGGCCGATGTGGTAAATCCGCATCAGATTGGCGTGACGGCATTTCTCCTGATAGGCTGCCAGCGCGGCAAGTTCCTTGTTCCAATGTCTCCCTGTCTTCGGCAGAATTTTGAGAGCTGCCCGCTGTCCGGTAGTCTCGTTCTCGGCAAGAAACACCGAACCGAATGCGCCCGAACCGCATTCCTTGAGAAGTCGGCAGCCGCCGAGATTGTCGCCCGCTTTATACATCAAGCTTCAGCGCTCCATCTTCGGTATTGTATCGTGCGATGATTTCCTTGAGCATTTCCGTGCAGCGGCTTTTGGCAAGGTGAACTTGATGTTCGGAAATTTCCAGCAGAGCCGCCACATCCCGGCAAGGGCGGTTCTGCAAGCCGTAGAGCTGGAACGCCTGATAGGTCTTGAACTTCACCCGTCCCCGCAGTTCCTCCAAAGCCTCGGCAAGAACGACTTTGCGCCATTCGGTCATGAACTCACGCTCGAAGGAATCGTCCTCCACATCACCGCCCACAGCCCGTTCCTCCGCCCGTTTCCTTGCGGCATTGGCCCGAATGAAATCCACCGCCTCGCTGCGGATGATCCGGGCAAGCCAGGTGCGGAATTTGACTTGACCTTCCCGGTAAACATAGGTTTTCGCATTGGCAAAGAATTTCATCATGACCCGCTGGACCAGATCATCCTGCTCGTCATCCCGGAAATGATAAAGCGCACCGACAGCACGGATAATTCCTTTGTAGCGGTCATAAAATTCGGACCAGGAAATTTCATCGCCGTTCTGGACCCGTTCCAGCAGGGATTTATGAGTCGAAGGATAGTTCATGATTCCGTATGCCGTTGGATGAATTTCCAGACATTCTGCGGGGTTGTGTGGATTCCTTGATCCGCCAGATGCTCCGCGATCTGCCGCGCACTCTGCCGATTGTTCCACGCCTTCAATATCTCATCCCGGAACGGCATCAGGATGCTGCGTCCTTTGCCGTGTTTCTCGCAGGTATCGGGACGGCGTGAAAATCCGCTAACCGCAAACAGCTGTTCGGGGCTGTAATGCCAGTATTTCGAGGATTCCCGTTCCAGCTCTCGATAGGTCTTGGAACGGTAGAACGCCAGCAGTGCCGCTTTCGGTGTGATGTGACGCCGGGCCGCGATCAAAGTCGCGATCTTAGCCGCCTTGCCGGGAATCAGCAGCCGGACATTTTCCTGGGTTATTTCTGCGGGCATTGAACCACCTCGCTTCCGACGTATTTCAAAAGAGAAAGGGAACGTTCCGTATGAAAAAGCACCTGGTCGGTCAGCTTTCGGACTTTCAGGCGATTCAGAAGTTCCTTGAAGTCGATCAGGGCGCTTTCATAAAGGGCAAAACTGGCATAAACCTGATCGTTGGCAACCGGACCATAGACAATGTCGTAATCGTGGCGGTAATTGACATCGCGGCGGTTGGCTTCCACAAAACGGGCCCATGCTTCATCGGCTTTCCTGAAAATCCGGATTTTGAGTTCCTGCATCTTAAGAAAATCATCCGGAACCTCGAAATACGATATCACGCCTTGAGGTTTTCGGCTTCGATCGCACCTGGTCGCCACAAAACGCCGGGCCTGTTCAAGATCGGTCGTAGTGTAAAAGCCGATACCGAAATCCCCGATGTGATCAGTCGCCATGATTCGCGGAGTTTTGACCTCGATCAGACCGCCGTGATACAGTTTCATTTCTTGCGTCTCCTCGTTTCGATAAACTTGTCGATGTCAGCCAGAATCATCTTTCTTCCAAGCGTGTGCAGTACATCGAATCCGGCCATCAGATAATCAGTCACACCGTATTTTTCAAACAGCTTCACCACATCCTCGCCCGTCAGGCCGTGCTGCGCTTTATATTCTTCAATGCAGAAGGACGTAAAAAGCAATTTCTCCTCGGATTCTGTTTTCTTCTCCATGACCGCCAACTCCTTTCTCTGCTCAATATATCACCTCTATCGAAAAATTCAAGAGTTGATAATATAAAAAAGATAACCGAACCTCATCCCCGATATGTCAGGGATGAGGCCGGGCATTGTTTTTTGGGAAAATCAATAATTCTTGTATATCGATATCGTGTATGGCTCGCAGTCTGTTGACGTCCAGATCGCCTTGCTTTCGTAATAGAGTTGATCAATACGGTTGTCCGTGCATGGCTTTTTGACCAGGAGAAAGCCCTTGTATTCGCGGGAATCACGGTCATAATAGCAGTCTGTGTGGATCTTGTTTTCAGGGAGTTTCAGATCCTTCATCAGATCCTTTTTCCGTTCAGCCAGGAAATTGGTCATTTTCTCCGCGAGCTTATTTTTCGTCATCGTGTGCGAGATTTCCTGCGTGATGATGAAGCCGAATTCTTTTTCTTGCATGAGTCACTGTCCTTTCCAGAGATTATCCATTTTTCAGGTCGTTGATGATTTGCCAGCACGTCTTGCCGGGAAGTTTTTCGAGGCTTTCGACATGATTTTCCCGGCAGATATCTTCCTCTGAAAGCCGCTGTTC
>SUWI01000333.1 GCA_015061565.1 Lentisphaerota bacterium | reverse complement strand
TTTCGCTGGATATCGCAGTCCATTCCTTCCGGGCCGGACCTTATATTACCGCATACAGCAACCGCTCCCCGGATTTTGACCGGTTCGTGTCGCCCTATCCGTTCTCGAAATGGAAAATGACCTGGTAATCCGGACCACAATTTTGAAAGGAACAACAATTATGCTGAAGATAAAAAAAACAATTGCTGCTGCGGCATGTCTTGGCGGTTTCCTGCTCTCAGCCCAGGAGATCATTCTTCCGGAAAACGCCGGTCCCGGAATAAAAAATGCCGGCAGCGAATTGCGGGAATACTGCGGCAAAATGCTCGGCGGCAAAAAATCCGCTGCCCGGATCATCCTGAAGATCGATCCCGGACTGGCTTTCGAAGAATGGAAGATCCGTTCGTCCGGAGATCAATCCGTTGAATTGAGCGGCGGCAGTCCGCGCGGCGTCCTCTATGCGGCATACCATTATCTGGAAGACTGCTGCGGAGTGCGGTTCCTCTCCGGCGACGCCGAATACGTCCCCGCTTTGAAAGAGCTGCCGGTCACGGACTTGAACCTGCAGGGAAAACCCGCGATCGCCGTCCGTTCGCTCGGTTCGCTCTTTGCGAAAGACCGGGGAAGCTTCGCCGCCAAGCGGAGGATCAACGATCTGGGCTGGAGCAAGATCGCGCCGGAATACGGCGGCAGTTCCGGTTTCGGCAGTCCCGCCCCGTGTCATACTTTCGCATATTACGTTTCCTATGACCGCTATAAGAAAACCCATCCGGAATATTTTTCCCTGAACCAGGCGGGTCAGCGCATCGGCGGACAATTCAAAGGTCAGCTTTGCCTCAGCAATCCGGAAGTGCGCAGGATCATGCATCAGAGACTGCGGGAATTTATCAAACGCGACCGGGAAAAGGCCCGTCAGCAGAAGACCCCGCCGCCGGTGATTTATGACATCACGCAGAATGACAACCAGAATTACTGCGTCTGCGAAAACTGCAAAAAGCTGGCCGCGAAATACGGCGGCACGCAGTCGGGGATCATGCTGGACCTGGTCAATGAACTTGCCGACGGCATCAAAGATGATTATCCCGATATCCTGCTTTCCACTTTCGCCTATCAGTATACTGAAGCAGTTCCCGAAAATATCCAGGCACGCCCCAATGTGCGGGTGCGGCTCTGCGATACCCGGGGCAATCAGCTCATGCCCATTTCCGATCCCTTCAATGAGTATACCCGGAGCCGTCTGGACCGCTGGAGCAAAATCGCCCGGCTCGCCTTCTGGGATTACGGCGACAATTTCGATTATCCCAACAATCTGCCGGCTCCTTCGGAATTCACTTATCCGGAGGATTACCGTTATCTGCAAAAATATGCCGATTCCGTCAAATGCGAGATCAGTTCCACGGCCTTCCCCGACGCCCGCGAATACAAATTTTATCTCATTTCCCGGTTCATGGAAAATCCGGACCTGGATCTCCGTAAGGAATCGCAGGATTTTGCCGATCTTTTTTATGGGAAAGCCGGTCCGCTTTTCCTGCAGTACCGCGAACTGCTCCGCCGGTCTGCTCTCGACAAAAAATCCTTCGTCCCGATGTATCCCATTTCCGAGGGCCTCTTCGCATATCTGGATCTGGAGACCTTGAAAAAGGCGCATGACATTTTCGACCGCGGCCGCGTTCTTCTGGCGGATGATCCGGTGAAACTGGAGCGCTGGAACATTGCATCGACCGCTCTCGACCGCGCCACCTTGACGAGACAGATCCATCTGACTCAGGCATACCGCCGCGCCGGCGGTAAAGCCGGCACCTTCCCCTTCGATTTCCGTAAGATTTGTCAGCGGGCGAGAAAAGTCCATCTGGATTACATCGACAAATACATCGTCAAACAGGCCAATTCCCCCTATGCCATCAAAAATGCGCCGAAAACGGTCGCCAAAATCAAACAGTATTATGACCGCCAGGAAAAATATCTGGATAAGCTGGATCAGTTCTGCTTGATCCCGGATGAGTTCAAAAATCGTCCGGAGGTGTATGTTTTCTATGCGCAGCAGATGACCTGCCGCAGCAAAAGCCTGATCGAACAGGACGACCCGGCCGCGCTGAACGGACGGTGCATCCGGATCTACCATTCGGAAAAAGCTCCGGTCAAACCTTTCGCTTATCCGCTCCGCGGCGAATTTTTCAATTACGATACGTGGGGTGGCGGCGGTTGCGGACCGATCCGCGCCGGACAGCTGGCAGAACCCGGCTGGCAATGGGTGAAACTGGGAACGATCAAGCGTCTCAGCTCCTCCTGTCTGCTGGTCTTTCCCAGCTGGTCTCTGGGGATCGGCATCGCCGATGCTTTCTCCCGTGAACTGCCGAATCAGTTCGACTGTTACCTGCATCTGAAAGCCGAGGGGAAAGCATACCGGAAAGATGATCCTTCCAAAATCAATTCCCTGTATCTGGATGCCGTAGTCCTGGTCCGGAAATCGAATCAGTGAGCACGGATATCTTCTCCGGAAAAGGAAAAATTCATTTTTCCCGCTTGAATTTTCCATCAGGCGGGAATATAGTTTCCCATCCATTCACCAGAGGAGAAGAAAAATGAACCAAAACGAAATCATCCAGACGGTCAAAACCATGATCGCCGCCCCGTCCTGCTGTCAGGAACTCAAAGACGCCGGACAGAAATGGCTCGATGCCGTCGGCACCGCCGGAGAAGCTGCCGCCTGGGACGCCCTGCTCAAGGAAGCCCGCGAGGATATCTGCACCATCGAACACACCCTTGCGTTTTTCGAATCGGAAATGGGCACGAAGATTTTCGGTGCGGAAAAAGCCAAAGCGCTGGCCGCCCATGCCCGCGACGTCATAGCCAAAGGCGGCAAATGGTGCGATTGCACCGCCTGCGCCGCCTGCGCGAAGATCCTTGGACTTTGAACAACAACCGAAAGAAGGTGTGATATGATTCGACTCAATTGTTTTTTTCAGGCCAAAGAAGGCCGTCTGAACGATGCGCTCGCCGCCGCCAAAGCGTTGACGGCAGCTTCGCTGAAACAGGATGGTTGCATTGCCTACGATGTTTTTGAAAGCGCGACCCGTCCGGGGATCCTGCTGATCTGCGAAACCTGGCGCGACGAACCGGCGCTGGCCGCCCATTCCGCGTCCGAACCGTTCGTCAAATATGTGGCGGTCATCAATGACGCCGGAACGATGAAGATCGAAAAGTTCGAGTTCTGATCCGGCGTCGATGCTGACCCTGTTTCATACGCTGTTCGATATTTACGGTGAACAGCACTGGTGGCCGAGCCGGAGCGGCACCCGCTGGGAGATCGCCGCCGGCGCGGTCCTGGTCCAGAATACCGCCTGGGCGAACGTGGAAAAAGCCCTGGACAATCTCGAGGCGGCCGATCTGATGTCGCCCGAGGGTATTATGTCCGTTCCGGACGATGCCTTGCGCGAGATCATCCGCCCGGCTGGTTTTTTCAAGCAGAAATCCCTTTATCTCAAAGCCGTCGCGGAGTTTTTTCTGGCCTATGAAAAAACTTTCCTGAAATCGACAGACCTTCCCGCCATGCGGCGGCAGCTGCTGGCGGTCAAAGGCGTCGGCAGGGAAACCGCGGACGACATCCTGCTGTATGCCTTCAAGAAGCCGGTCTTCATCATCGACGCCTATACCCGCCGCGTGGCCGGGCGGCATCTGGAATTCGATCCCGGTCTGCCGTATGATGCTTTGCAGAAACTCTTCATGGATGCTCTGCCGTCCGATGCGGAGCTTTACGGCGAATATCACGCGCTGATCCTGGCTCTCGGCAAGGATTCCTGTCAGAAATCCGGCTGCGGCGAAGTCTGCCAACGCCTGCCGGGAAAGAACGGTAAGTTTCGGTCATGGTGAAGTAAGTCACCTCATGGTCGTCGAATACCGGGACCGAATCGGCATATTCCCCGGTCGGTATTTTGATGGTGCCGTGTTTCCGGCAGATTTCCTCGAACATGAAAAAGCCCTCCGTTTTCACAGAGGGCAAGCGTAAATCGGAATTAAAGTTTGACCGGTTCTGTCTTTAATGATCTGCCGCTGATTAAAGTTTGCAGGCGGGAAGGTTTAATGAAATGGAAACGGTATTTTTCTTGCAGCTTCTCGCATTTGTGCATATTTTTCAAAATCGAATCCACCACTGGTGGTTTGAAATTCAAGATAGCATTTTTCAGCATCCTTTCGATATTCCAATTTCCAATCATCGTGCGATATTTCAATACCAGGCGGTGGAAGACAGTCAAGCACTGGCAGCATCAAACTCCGGATTATAATTTCTTTTTCCGGCTTTTTTTTCAGGATTGCTTCCATAATGTAGTCAAAATCAGCATTATTGATATAGTTTTCCAGAAAATGCCCTAATTGCGGCGAATATCCCGCTTTCAAT
>SUWI01000026.1 GCA_015061565.1 Lentisphaerota bacterium | reverse complement strand
AGGCGTCCACATCTGCCTTTTCGGATCGTCGGAGACCATCGGGAAGGATTTGGAGTAAACGATATGGTCGGGAGAGAGCGGGCCGCCGGTGACTTCGAAATTGCCGGCGCAGACTACGAATTTAGCCTTGATCGAATTGCCGTTCTCGTCGCCGAGCAGGGTGCGGAGTTTCGGCGCATACTGCTTGATGGCATCCATGCAGGGTTCCTGCTTCGCCAGTTCCGTGGCAACTCCGGCCGCGGCGTAGGCTTTTTCGAGCGTGCCCATGACGTTGGCGTAGATGGCGTCGATCTCTTCCGGAGTGTCGGCTCCGACGAACACGCCGTGGTTCTGCAGGAAGATCAGGCCGGCGGCTTTGCCTTTGGCGGCCTTATAGCCGGCCATTTCATCGCTGACTTTCTTCGAGAGCGTATAGCCGGGATCTACATACGGGATCCACAGGGCGTCGGGGAAGAGTTTTGCACAGGTTTCCTGTGCTTTCTCGGCCGCAGTCATGCCGTTCACCATGGCCGGATGGAGATGCACCACGTAGGCGAACGGGAGCAGTTCATGCAGGGGAGCTTCCACCGAGGGACGGCCGCCGGAGCAGACCGCTGCCATCATCAGATCCTTGGCCGCGGCTTCGCGGGCGGTGTCGTCGGCGGGCAGCGCTTCGGTGAAGATCTTGCGGATCTGGGCGCGGTCCATCTTGACGAAATTTTCGGGCTTGATCGCGGCCAGGGAGACGCCGCTGGGTTTGACATAGAGAAATTTTTCATCTTTGAACGAGGTGTTCCCGCCGCCGGCGAGAACGAAGCGGGCGTCGGATCCGTATTTCACGGACAGCGCGGTGATTTTTTCCAGAGACATTTTTCCGGATTTCCTTTCGTTGATATGTTGCTGGTTGAAAAATTAACGGATGTTCATCTGAACGCAGCGCCACAGAGTGCCGCGCGGATTGATCTTTTTGCGTTCCCTGATTGCCATTTCGATGGGCACGTGCGTGAAGGTGTCGCTCCAGTGTCCGACCAGCATGTCGGTCTTGCCCGCCATGGCGGCGTGGACCGCATTCTGGGCCAGCAGCAGACAGAACACCGAGTCGGAGGCTTCCGCCGCGATGCCGCGGATCAGATAGGTCGGATCGAAATATTTGATATTGACTTCGAAATTGTTGCGTTTGAAGTATTCCTTGATCCGGTCCTTCAGGAACATGCCGATATTGTTGTTGAGCAGATTGCCGGAGGCGTCTTTCTGGCGTTCGCCCTGGATCAGGTCCTGTCCCGCGCCCTCGGCCACGATGATCACCGCATGGTGACGGCGTTTCAGCCGGTCGTACAGCTTGGGCAGGAAGGCGTCCGGACCGTCTTCCAGCGAGAATTTCACTTCAGGCACCAGGCAGTAGTTGACGTGCGGATTGGCGAGGGAGGAATAAGCGGCGATGAATCCGCTGTCCCGTCCCATCACATGGATGAGTCCGATCCCGTTGGGTGCGCCTTTGGCTTCGTTATGCGCCACGGTGATCATCGGGTTGGTGGCATGGACCGCGGTTTCGAAACCGAAGGTTTTGTCAATCATGCAGATGTCGTTGTCGATGGTTTTCGGAATGCCGATCACGCTGATGTTGAGCTCGCGTTTCAGGATCTCCTGCGCCAGCTCATGAGCCGCGCGCAGCGTGCCGTCGCCGCCGATGCAGAACAGCATGTTGATATCCATCCGCATCAGGGTTTCCAGCATGGCTTCCGTGCTTTGGCTGCCCCGGGAGGACCCCAGAATGGTGCCGCCCTGTTCATGGATGCCGTCCACGGTGTTTTCATCCAGCATGATCGGACCGTATCCGAGCTCCGGATTGAGACCGGCATATCCGTAGGGGATCCCGTAAACCACTGGAACACCGTAGATCTTCTTCAGCGTTTCGGTAATGCCTTTGATCACGTTGTTCAGCCCGGGGCAGAGACCGCCGGCGGTCAGAATGCCGGCCTTGCACCAGTTGGGATCGAAGAAGATTTTTTCCCGCGGTCCGGCTTTTTCGAATGCATGGATCTTGCCGGTTTCCTGAAATTCCTTCTTTGCTCCGTCGGCTTCCCGGTCATAGAAGACCTGTGCCTGATCGGAAACGAACGGGGTTCTCAAGTCCAGCGGCGTTTTGATTTTGGCCGGACCGACTTTACGGATCGGAAATGTCTCTATATTCATGGCTAGCATCCTTTTTACTGCAGAATTTAAAACTGTCGATAATCTAGCATTTCTATTGAAAAACGCAAGCGGAAATAGCGAATTCGGGACATTTTTTCTGCGTTATTGCAGAGTCAGATGCATCATGGCGTCGGCAATGCCTTTGCCGTATTCCCGGAGCTTGGCCACAGTCAGCAGATGTCCGTTGGCGAAATCATAGGAGATTTCATTGCAGGCCGAGAGTTTGTTCCACGGCTGAGCGGCAAAGTAACGGGCGCAGGCAACACCGTCCCGATACGGCAGGTTATGCCCGAAGCCGAATTTCACCAGATCGTCCCGGTTGAAGTTCAGCCAGGCCGGGCCATACACTCCGATCAGGTCGCAGAGTTCCTCGATATTGCGTTCGATCCGGGGATACTGACTGCCAAAAAAAGAAGATCTTTTCCCGGAACAGACGGTGACAATGGAAATCCAGAACGATCTGAAAATGTTTTTCCTGATCCAGCGCTTTCAGTGCACGGACTTCCGGATAAATCGAAGGATCTCCGTAATCCCGGTTGTGGTCGTGCGGGATCCGCGCTTTCCCCTGCAGCCCTTCCTCGACACCGTCCTTGTCCACAAACGGAACGGCATAGACGTTATATTTTTTCTGAAAATCCGGATCGGCGGCGGCCGCGGCCAGCAGACCCATCATCACCTGGGTCCCGTGCATTTCGCAGGCATGATGCCGGGCGGTCAGCAGCACCGGTATCCGGTCGGGGGCATCGGAACCGATGCGGAGCAGTTCCACCTCCCGTTTGCCGAGACTTCTGCACAGTACTTCCCTGCGGATGTTCGGGGTCCCCGCCAGAAAACGTTCCAGGTCGGCCTGGAGGAACTGCTGTCCCAGACAGAACCGCACCGGCTGGTTTTTCCGCATAAAATAACGGAATCCGAACTTGTCGCTGCCGGCTCCGAAAGGCAGATGTTCCCAGGTCAGGCCCCGGTCGAGCGAGTAGGCCACGCCGCCGGACGAGACGGAGTGACCGGAGACGAAATCGAAATCATACCAGTCCGTATCATCGCTTTCCGCTTCGAAATAGAAATAGAGGAATTTTATGGACGATCCCCAGGTATCCTGCCGCAACAGCACCTTTCTCTCCCGGTAACCGCGCACCACCACGCTCCCGCCAGGGAAATCCACATTGATTTTCACTGCCATTTTACAAATCCTTTTTTTTAGTGCACGATCATAGCCATCATATTAGCATTGAAGCGGACTTTTTCAAGCGTAGAAAGGAGAAATGGAAGTGAAAATACCAAGATCAGTTATTTTCACCTTTTACCCATCTTGTATTCGAAAATAAATTCGGAAGTGCTTTTTTCTCCTGGCGTGAGAATAGTTTCTTCCGTCAGGAATTCAACTGTCAACTCTTTATTCCCATACCAGTTGTAAAATGCAGCGGTTTTAGGATCTGGTGTTATGGTCAGGATCTCGTCATATTTGTCGGTCTGGCAGGATATCACAGCTGCCCCCGGATTCTTCCATTCATATTCAGGACGGCGGGGCGAAAACATGCCGGATTGTCTTCCCGGTTTGACCAGAACGAAATTGCCGTCAGACTGTCCGGCCACGATGCGGCCGTCGATTCGCAGAATGCCTGGCGCCGGTTTGCCGAATTTATTGCCGATCCGGGGCAATGACTGAATCTTCAATATCACGGGAATGGACCGTTTATCATGCCGGTTTTCAGCAGTACAACGCAATATGGCTTTATTTCCTTTGAAATCGAGGATCCACTTTGAAATGATGTGCAGCCCTTCGAACCGGTTTTCCATTTCCTGAAATCCGCCGAACGGCTTCTGGACATGCTCCAGAATCATTGCCGGACGCCGGGCGTCAAGATCAAATTTCCGCAGTGTGAACTGGAGGGGGATCGGCATGGTATTGTCCATGAGAAAAATCCGTCCCAGATGACCGCGGGTATGACGGTGGAAAATCAGCGGATCCCAGGAAGGGAAAGGACACGCCCACGCCCGCGGGGATGCGGTATCCGGCTCTATGGATAACGTGCACCGCCCCGTAATCAATGCCGGATATGCCTTGCCGTCCAATGCGCGCCAGGCAACCGTCGAACCACCGTATTTGATTTGTTTGAACTTAGTATTCTGCCGCAATGCGGCCAGTTCCTTTTCCAGTTCGGTCAGCAGAGGTTTCTGTTCCGGCAGACTGGTCAGGATTACGGCATCCGAGGGACCGAGTTTCACCAGACTGCCGGACGCGAATCCGGGGATGTCCAGACGCAGGAATACGGGGCCGTCATTGTAATTGAACAATGCGGCGGCGAAGCGTCCGTTTTTCTCCCGGATGAGCCAGCGGATCTTGTCATCCAGCCGGGGCATCACGACCTTGGCGGATTTTCCGGCGGAATCCGCGAGGTCCATTTCGATCACATTGGCGGCACGGACTTTGCACTGTGCGGAAATATCCTTTCCGGACAGAACCGGTTCCGCTGCGGCAATCTGTCCGACCGCATCGGCAATGACCGGATAATAACGTCCGTCCAGACCGGACACCGGGTAAAACACAATCCCCCTGGCACCGAGAGCGGCGCAGGCGAGAATATTCTGCCGGACACCTTCCGGAGTGTAGCGGTCAAAAAAGACCTTGCTGTGTTCCGATGGATCGATCCAAGGCAGAAACGGTTTCTTCAGGAAACGCATGTTCAACGCAACATCGTCATAGAAATCCGTTCCCTGATAATAGATCATCGGGGAATGCACGTCGAAATATTTTTCCGTTTCACGCACATCCAGCGGGGTATAAGTCGAACGGTATTTGTTTTCCGGATGATTGCGGTCCATATAGCCGGAAACCATCATAAGTTTGACTCCGGGCCAGTAACGGCGGGCCGCATCGGAATAGATTTTGACCAGTTTTTCAGACTGTGAATACATGAAATCGCTCCACTGCCGGGGATATTTTTTCATGATTTCCGGATAACTCAGAACCTTGTCCGTTTTCAGGCAGCGGCGGCAGAACACTTCAAGATCATACTGAGAATACTGCGAGGCCAGCGGTTCATAATCCCAGCGGATGTATTTGGCCCGGGGGGAAGCGTTCCGGAAACGCAGAATGCCGTTTTTCAGATACCCGGCAAAGAATCCCTCCGGATCATCCACCATATAGGAAAGCGCCAGACCTCGGTAATTATGATGATCCGAAGTCGTGGGATATTTACCGTTCAGTTTTCCCAGCCGGATTTCGCGTTCGACCGGATCGGGACGGAAATTCGGGAAGAAGCAGACCGAGCCGGAACTTTTCGCAGAAGCGAACTGCGGATCAGGAACCGGAATATCATATTTCAGGTTGGCAAAAATCTCCGCTTGGGTCAATCCTTTCAGGAAACTGCAGAATTCCCTGGCATATCCGTCATATTTCCCGCCGGGAGTCTCCACAGAGGAAAAACCGACCGTGAAATTCGCGGCCGGAGCTGCCGGCATCCGAATCGGAGGGAGGACTTTGACTTTGAAGATTTTTTCTTTGGAGGTTCCCCGTCCGGTAATCAGCCGCCAGTAGACAGCACCTTCTTTTCCTGCCGAACCTTTGACTGCATCCAGAACGATCATCTCTTTCAGATAGTGAGGAAACGAGGTCGCACTTTTGAACTGATTCCAGTAGGAAACAAATGTTTTGGAAAGCGTAATCCGAAACCGTTTATATACCGAGCCGTTCCGCCGGATGGATCTGCTTTCCGCCGGATCATCTTTCTCTCCATTGTAAAAACATGCCTGACGGAACTTCAGAAAATCCGGAAGATCAAGTTCCAGTAACGCTTGGTCCGACGGGGGTTCATTGAGCGGATAAAACCCCAGCAGACCTGGAAACCCTTCACAGATATGGAATGTATTTTTCTGAAAACAGGCGGGAAACATCACCGAATCCGGTTCGGCGGCGAAAACAGCTGTTCCGAAGAGGAAAAGCAATAATGCAGACAAAATGCGGTTCATATGTTTACCTCACAGGTCAAGCCGT
Organism: Lentisphaerota bacterium; assembly: GCA_015061565.1. Taxonomy (GTDB): domain Bacteria; phylum Verrucomicrobiota; class Lentisphaeria; order Victivallales; family UBA1829; genus SIG94. The sequence continues at coordinate 27,513 of SUWI01000026.1, read as the reverse complement.
GCGCCGTAATTATTCAGCATCACTGCGCCGGCAACGATACTCAAAGTGGGTCCGCCGTAAGAAGTATTATAAGCAGGGAAATAAAATTTGTGAGTGGAAATATCCCCGGCCGAGAGCTGTGCAACATGACCGTCCTTCATAACTGTATTCGCCCGTTTGGAATGAGCCAGCAGCAATGCTCCGCGGTTGGCGGCCAGTGATGTGGTACCCCCGCTCAGGGACATGATATAATACTGATCCCTGGTTTCCGATGGAAATTCATACCTGGAATCGCCGATCATTACGATACTGGACGGGTCGGGCTTCACCTCATCGGCCTTTCCGGTATGGTAACTGGTCGCTCCCCGCATATTGATTGCGCCGATGCTGTCGGTCACATACGCTGCCCCGTAAGTCTGCTGTAAAGCGGCCTTCTGCGTCAGCTGGTCATACAGCGGGGCACGGCTTGGACGCGAACAGCGCATCCCTTTATAACTGCCGATATAACCGCAGGAACGAATCATCTGACTCCATCCGATTGCAGTCTCGCTCCAAAACCAATCCTGGAAATCATTCTGATACATAGCCAGGGCAAGGCCGCATTGTTTCAAGTTGCCGACACAGGACGTGGCTTGCGCTTTCTGTTTTGCCGTGTTCAGCGCGGGCAGCAGCATCCCGGCCAGAATCGCGATAATTGCAATCACCACGAGGAGTTCTATCAGGGTGAAAGTTGATTTTCTTTTCATGGTTTTACCTCCGTTTTATTGATTTCGGTCAGCTCCCATGCATACAGGGGAGTCAACGCATGTTCTATATAAGATTTCGCTCCGTAACCTTTACCGGAACGGTCATAATATTCCCAGAGTGCCTGTTCACGGTTACTCAAACCGACCGTCAGGTCGAATATATGGTCGGCAACATCATTTCGGCCGAGTTTCCGCAATGCGGCGATCATGGGCCCGGCCATGCGTCCCGGCATGGACGCAGTGCCGCAGCCGTAAGTCCGGGTATTCTCCAGCATATCGTCGTGCTGTTCATCATACCAGGCGCCATCCAGCAGATACGGTGCCGGAACGGCAGGTTCATCCGCAAAATATTTCTCCGTGAAATATTGCATGACTGGTTCGATTTTATCAGGCTCGATCACATTCCACAAAATCGCCAGCATGTGCGTATCGATACGCCAGAGCGGATGGACCTTGCCATCGGGATCGCGCCAGTCGGCAAAGCCGCGACCGGTGAACAATCCGTACTGTTCCAGCGGCAGGTTGAATGCCGTTTTCAACCGGGCCGCACTCCGGCGATAGCGGTCAGACAATTCAGGCTGATTACAGACCGCCATCAATTCGGCAGCGGCATCCAGTCCGCGGTATGCGATCACATTGACCAGAGACGAATGCCAGCCGTTCTGAAGCAGATCGGCCCATTCGCACCCCCGCTGTTTGGATTCCGCCGCAACCAGTCCGTTCTCGGTCATGTAATGAAGATAGAAATCCGCTGCCCGGATCACTTTCTCCGGATCGGGTATGATCTTGTCAATGCGATAGAGCAAACGCTGCATTTCCAACCATAATCCGTTGCCGTCGAAAAACATGCCGCAGTCGGGGCGTTTCCAGACATGGTAATAGGGAACATCCTGCCGGCAGCCGCCCCAGGGAACACAGCCGTCGAAACGCAAATGGTTTCCCAGCCAGTCCAGCTGGGAACGGAAATAAGCCTTGCGCGGTTCGGAAAGATGCCGGTATGCACTGCAGAACTGGAAAAACGTATCCGGTATGCCGTCGCCGCTGTATCCTTTTCCAATCGATGTCTGCGGTGACTGGAATACAACACCGTTGGCCGGGGAACGCCGAGTCCCGGCCAGGAAATCCAGCAGTCCCCGGACAAAGGCATGACGCGTGCGGCTGTCAGTTTCCGGCAAATCGAGGAAAGGGAACGGATGATACTGCCAATCCGGTTCATTCCCGGCATAGACTTTGATCTTCCATTGACCGGCAGAGGGAAGAAACTCGATTCTATCCTGTTGTCGGATTATTTTCCACACACCATTTCCGGACTCAGGAGTAACCAGAAGTGCGAGGGAATCGTTTTTCCCCGTCACATCGAACAGACTGCATGCACCTTCGCCTTCAGAACTGCCGTCTTCCCAAAGCGAACCGTTCCGGGGAAAGCCATCGGACCCCAGTTCACTGCCGCTGTAAAAACAATACAGTTCGAGTGGAATCTGAAATTCCGCCCCTGACAGAACGTTTTCCGTCCAGCCCGACCCGGGAGGTGCATTTGCGGCTCTCCAACTCCAATCCTGCAAATCAGCCATTTCAACTCCTTTCCGGCAGAACCAGAGAACCATTTCCGCCTTTCCATAATTCAATATTCCGGGCGGATGTATAAAGCAGGAGTTCATTGACCGCCCGAACAACCGCGCCCGATGCCGTCGTGAACCACGGCAGTTTCTTCCGCTCGTAAACTTCGAAACATTCATAAAAACAACCAGTCGAATCGGCAGCCGCACGGGAAAGCAGGGACAACGCCTTTTCCGCATTGCCCCGCCGGACTTCCGCAGTCGCGATCACCCCGGCATACCAGGCGGATAATGACCCGCCATGAAAATATTGTCCCGCGAATTCCTGAAAATTCTCTTCGGTTTCCTGAATTGCCGCGGTCTGCTTCGGATCATCAGACCGAATGACACCGTAAGGAAACAATCCGTGATACATCGCAATCGAATGCTGACGGCAGCCGGGATAAGGCACATAACGTCCGTTTTCAACCGGGAGAGCGCGGTATAGTTGTTCCGCCAACTTTTTCCATTGCCCGCGCAAAGCGTCATCCCGCTTAAGAATTTCCGCACAATCCGCCGCCGCACGAAACACGGCAATCGCGCCGCACGTAGTCGAATAGGGCCGCTCCACCATTTCCCCGAACCGTTCCATATCCGTGCATTTTCCGATATACGGTCCGGCAGCCGAGTCAGTGTAAACTCCGCACCTCCGGATATATTCCGCACAAGCCCGGATCACGGGATACAACTTCGATTCCAGCCGCTCCCGATTTTTCGTAAAACACCAGTTTTCCCAGCAGGCGAAACCGATATTTGCCATGTGAACATAACGATCCAGCCAGAATCCTTCCGGACCGCCTTCCGAACCGTCTTCCAAGGTTTCCCAGGGATAATGCGCCGCCAGATTTTCTTCCGGGCAGAGTTTCATGAAACACGCCCGCCGTACGGCCTTCGACAGAGTTTCAGCACGGAACCGGACAATCTTTTCCGCTTCGGCAAAATGACCGCTGGTCAGCAGTGCACCATGGGTATAAAATTCGTCATAACCGAAATATCGCCCTTCCCAGTGGGTCGGGAAAATCCCGGTCGGCATTGACCACGGCGTCGAAGATATCCGCAGATGATATTGCGCTGTCATATACATTTTCAGCAGATCGCCGTCGGGGATTTCCACGCAGCTGTCCGACCAGTAGCGGAACCATGCCGCACAATGCGATTCGAACAGGGTGTCGAAATCATCGCCTTGCTGCAAAACCTCATCGAAAGCCAGGAAGAAATCGGTTTTCCCGAACGGACCGGAAAATACGACGGTCGTCCCGTTTTCGCTGAATTCCGGACGCAGTGTAGAAGATTCCGCCTGTACGAACCCGGTTCTGACCCCGGTCTGCCAGTTCAGACGCCCGGCTCTATCGGGAGTGACCCGCGAATAGGGAGATTCCGGGAAAGTATACCGAAAACGGAACTGCTGCCCCGCTCCTGAGCCGGAAAAATTTTTCCGTATTGCGATGATATTCCGCTCCAGATGGCAGAATACCACGGTGGAAACCTCCAATCCGGACGCATAACGGCAATGGCAGCTGCAGCACCCGTGTTCCAGATCCAGCGTCTGGCTGAAATAGGCAACAGTCCCGGCGTCAGGCAGGAGCTGTTCGAAATATCCGAACCGGATCAACTGTTTCGAAGCATTGTCATAACGGCATCCGGCACGTACGATCACCGGCGTCATGCCGCAATATTCCTGCTGCGGCATATTCCCCTCGAAGTCCGCCATCAGGGAAAGCTGTCCGTTTCCCAATGCAGGGGGAACATAATGACGTTTCCGCCCGGTTCCGGCACTGTATTCGATTTCCATTCCCATGCTCCGTCAAATTCGATTTATTGGAAATTTATACTGAAAAAACTTGAAAACAAGCAAAAAACAGGTTATTTTATACATAATCTGCTCAAAAATAATATATAATCGGGAGTTTTATGAAAAACGGCGAACATTATGATGCTCATTTCTGGCGGGTCAATCTGAATGAAGAACTGCCGATATATCCGTTCTGTTCCGAAGTGGTGATCCGGCAGGAACCCCGCCGGACCGAATGGATCAGCCATCCGTTTCTGATCCTGTGCGGCCTTTCCGGAGGATCCCTGCGGTATACTTTCAATGACCGGAAAATCGTGCTGCAGGAACAGGATGTCATTATGATCCCGCCCCGGACCCGCTATTTTTTCGAATCCTACAGCACCGGAGGATATTACGAAAAAAAAGTTCTGGAGCTTCAGGGAACGCTCCTGGACGACCTGGTGATGAGTTTGAAACTCAATCAGGTCTGCTGCTGGCGGAAGGGACTATGGCAGGATTTCCTGACCGCATTCAATGTCATTCATCCCGCCAATGAGCACAGCAAGCTGGATGATATTCCTGATACAGCGGCGACCGCCATCCGCTTGCTTCATCTCTGCGCGTTGAGAAACGGGCAGAAAAATGAGAAATCCGATCCGCGGCTTTCCGAGGCCTGCCGCTGGATCGAAAATCATCTGGATATTCCGGTCAACCTGGAACTGCTCCGGAAAAATCTGAATATCAGCCGTGCTTCGCTGGGCCGGCTGTTTCATGACGGCAAAGGAATGAGTCCGGGCCGTTACTGGTGTTTGCGCCGCAGTGAAACTGCGGAATTCCTGCTGCTTCACTCCGATTTTTCCATCAAGGAAATCGCCTTCCGGCTGGGATATTCCTCACAATTCCATTTCTCCAATGAATTTTCACGAAACCACAAGATATCTCCCATGCAATTCAGAAAACGCGGGATCTGGTGACTATCTGCTTCGATCTCGGAGCATAAAATTCGCCGCCCTGAACCTGTCATGGTTTAGATTTTTTTAGCAGTTGCTTTGCCGATTCCGAAAAATCTTTCCGCATTCTGTCTCGTGTCCTGCCGTTGTTTTTTTCAAATGGCATTGTTTCCCTTCTGCAGCGGACAGCCGGGGATTTCGTTTTCGATCCGCCTGGTCAAAACACGGTACGGCATCAGAGCGGATGCCAGACTGCCGCGGGCTTCCAGTCCTCGGTTCTGAAACAGATTCTTATAATAGGTCCGGTAAGGGAATTTGTAAAAGCCCTCACGGAAGAACTGGAAGCAGGAACAGGCTTTTTCCCACGCCGCGACGTCCTCTTCATCGACCATGACCCAGAGTTCCGGCAGGAACCCTTTTTTGTCTTCCCAGTTTTCAGCGAAATAAAGCGGGACTTCGGCATTGCCGCTCTGTTTCATGGCGCGGATGGTATTCCAATGGGCTGCTTCATGGTCGCGGTGAACACTGCCCTGCCAATGGGTGATGACCAGATCCGGCTTCGCTGCCTGAAAAAGTTCCGCCAGCTGTCCGGTTGCTTCATCGCCGACCTGCAGTGCTCCGCTGGAGCAGGGGAACAGCACGCATTCCGCTCCGAGGATTTTGGCGGCTTCGGCGGCTTCCCGGTCTTTCTGGATGCGGTATTCGTTTCGGGACAGTTCCGGATGTCCGCCGTCCCCGTTGGTCAGACTCACCATGAAAACCCGATGCCCGTGTTTCGCATATTTATGGATAAGCGCGCCTGCCATGACCGCTTCGTCGCCGGAATGTCCGCCGATAACATACAGGTTCATTTTGCTTCTCCCGGCAGGTCTTTCATATAGATCCTTTTCGTCCGGAAAATCTCGAATCCGTTTTTCCGGTAAAAATGCGCATTGGTTTCCGTGCAGGACGCGAACCAGGCGAACGGGAGGCCGCGCTGTGCCATGATCTGGAGCAGCTTGGCGGTCATGACCTGACCGATCCCCTGTCCGCGCATTTTATCAGTCACGCCGAACGGACCGACCCGTTCCAGTTCATCATAGTATTTGTACTGGCAATATCCCAGCACATCCTCCGCGTTCCGGATGATGACGACCTGATCAAGCTCGTTCTGCCGGATTTTCAAGGCCAGATTCTGGATGCGTCCGACCAGACTGGATCCCATCATGAAACGTTTGACCGCGGGAATATCCTCCCATTCGCAGACTTTCGCTTCGATCCCCTGCTGTTTCAGCTCGGCGGCTTTGGCAGCGACCTTTTCCGACGGCTTATAGCCGGTCAGGCCGCGTTTCATGGAATGATACCGCGCGGCGATCGTATATCCGCTTTCCTCCAGCGCCCGGCAGATTTCCGGATAGGCATTTTCATCTGTTGAATCCGGGAACAGGGTCGGTCCCAGCGAGGCGACCCGGACCATGGTCCGGCCTTTTTTCAGGAAATATTTTTCCGCTTCGGCGATCAGCATTCTGCCTGTTTCCGTATTGTCGATCAGCGGCGGCATCAGATAGCCGACGGACTTGGCGGAGCTTACCTGATCCGCCCAGGGCGAAACATTCCGTGTGACGATCTGTGCCACGGCCGCGCCTGCCAGCTTGCCGTTTTCCTCGGCCAGGATGATCCCTTCCGGATCGAAGTTCGGCGAGAGGATCAGGTGTTCCAGAAAGAACCCTTCCGTCACCCGGTCTGCGTGGAGCATCCGGTTGTAAAGCCGGTACAGTTCTTTCCAGTCTTTTTCTTGAAAATTACGGCAGATCATGGTTCAATCCTTTCGTTTTATCTTTGAATTGACAGCTTTGATCCTTGCGCCGCGGCAGCGGGTGATGCACATCCGCAGCTGGGAACGGCTCAAGCCGTCCTTGATCTGAACGCCGGGCGTCGGATTCTCGTAAGTCAGCGGGATATACCATTCATTCAGCCTCGCTGCTGTTTTTTCAACGGCGAGCCATTCGCGGCTTCCCCTGCGTCCGAGACGGAGCGCATTGTGGTAATTCAGCAGGACATACTCGAGCCGCAGAATTTCCGCCCCGTAAAGTGCCCCGCGCAGATCCTCGCCGATCCGGTATTCCATCTTGTCGTAATAGCGGAGTTTTTCCAGCTCGAGCGGGGTCACCACAGGCGGAATATCCCGGATCGCCGGCAGATCTTTCCAGTTGCGGCGCTGTTCCGCGGCCAGCACCTGCCGCAGACCGGACACCGCCGCATCCGCATTCCGGACGGCCTCTTTCAGCGCCTGCAGGAGCTCCGCCTCCCCGGCATAGTGGGCCGCCGTGATCTCCTCCGCCGGACGGTTGCCTTCCATCTGCAGCAGGCGGGTCAGGAGCGAATCGCCCCAGTTGCGGCGCAGGGCGATATCCTTGCCTGCCGCTTCCAGCCGGCCGTAGATTTTCCTCATGCGGGCGGCATACCGGCCGTATTTGCGCTCGAAATATTCGGACAGAAAAGCATCTTCATCCATATCGACATCCCAGGCGAACTGCGTATGCATCAGCTGGGTCAGGGCGCGGACACCCCAGTTCGGGGAGAGATTGTGCATGTAGGTCGCGCCCGTGCAGCCGCGGGCATGATAATACCGCATTTCCGCCGGGATCAGCCGTCCGAAAACCAGCGGCAGATCCTCGTATTTGGAAACATTGTAATACTCGCCCGACCACAGGGCCAGTTCCGGCGCCATGCGGTGCCAGCCGGTCATCGAATCGTCATAAACCTGATTCAAGGTGCACGAACGGTCCTTCAGCTGATGCCGGTAACACCGTTTGATCGGATAAAAGATCACCATGCAGCCGGTGTCGATCAGATTGCGCGGCGCCGGCCTGGTCGGCGGGGACATCGTGGCCGTTCCTTCGTAGGAGATCGTATTGAGCATGACCGGCCGGTCGAGATGCCGCTGCAGGTAAGCCTGGATCGCCGAAAGCAGCCTCAGATTCTGGTCGGACCCGTTGCCCAGGTCCGCACAGTGCGGACAGCTGCAGGTCTTGCCCCAGGTGTCGAATCCCCACAGATCGAGGATGTCGATGTCTTTCATTTCGGTTCGGAGGATCGTGCAGATCCGGGCGGACAGCCAGCGGATCATTTCCCCGTTCGAAAGACACAGCTGCGTCTTCATGGCCAGCGCCTTGTCGCGTTTGCCGTCCGCGGGCAGACCATACCAGTCCGGATGCGCTTCCCAGATGGTGCGTCCGTCTTCCATCGGCGTGTCCGGCGCCATGATCTTCTGGAGCAGATGTCCGCCTTTCCGGGAGAGCATGCCCAGCTTGTCGGCCAATTTGCCCGTGGCGGCTTTCCGGAACACCGTGTTGACCCGGTTACGCGAGAACCAGCGGAGCAGATCGGCCGAGTCGTCCGATTCCCGATACTGGTCGATCATCCTGTGCCGGAACGACGGCGCGAATTTTCCCTTCGCCGTCAGAAAATCCAGCGTGGGATTTGCCGGTGCGGCTTCCCCGTAAATGCCCGGTTCGAGCCAGCGCCAGCCCTGGATCCGCAGCAGTTCATAAATTCCGTTGAGCAGGCCGTTGCGTCCGTATCCGGTCACCCGGATGCCGTTTTCCTGCGGCTCCAGTTCGAAACTTCCGGTGAAGTCATTGCCCTGGATCTCCAGTTCGATGAAGCAGGCATCCTCCGGCGGTCTTTCGCCAATGCCGATTTCCAGACCGGGCATGGCTTTGCCCAGAAAATATTTCAGTTCCGAGGCGGCATACGCCGCGGTGCAGCGCGCTCCGGCTGCCGGATCATGGCGGAAATCGATCTCGTTTTCACTGTCCGCCCAGACCCGCCATAAGCGGGCGGAATCCGGATATTTCAGAACGATATGCAGTTTTTTCATCACGAATTTCCCCTTGTTGGTCCGGATCTGCCGGAAAGTCCGCTTTTCAAGTCGGCGATCCGGATATCTCCGATTTTCAGTTCTTCTTCCAGTTCCGCAGCCAGTTCTTTCATCCGGGCCAGGATCTCGGATTCGCTTTCCCGGCAGGTGAACACCGGATAGGCGGTGGCCAGGCTCATCACCGTTTCCCCGCCTGCGTCCCGGACCGGCACTCCCAGCGCACGGATCAGCTCGTCCACCTCCATGGCGGCATAACCCTGTTTCCGGATGACGGCCAGTTCCCGTTCGAGCTTGGGCAGAGTAGCGGCTTCGCGCCAGACCTGCCGGGCGGGCAGACCGCAGCGGCGCACGATCCGGCGGACCGTTGCCGGCGGGGCAAAGGCCAGCAGGACCCGGCCGTTGGCCGTGCTGTACCAGTCCGCAGGATAGAGTTTCCCGTTTTCCTGTTCCACCTGCAGCGCCTTGACCGGTTTGCGCTTGACCAGCGTCAGCCGTTTTTCCTGATCCCGCATCCCGACGACTGCCAGTTCATTCAGCCACAGCATCAGATTGTCCGCGCAGCGGCCCGCTTTGTCGATCAGTTCTTTCCATGGGTTGACGCTCAGACCCAACCGGGTGAGCCGGCTGCCGCGGCGGTATTTCCCGTATTGGACTTTTTCCAGCATCTGTTCTTCGCACAGCGCCTGCAGCAGATGCGACACATTCGAACGGGTCAGACCGGTTTTTGCGGTGATCTCCGAAAAAGAATATTCCCCGCCCGAGGCAAAGAGTTCCAGCAGCGTGATGATTTTCGGCATGATCTTGATCATGAAGAAATTCTCCCAATGGGAAATGATTCCCGTTTTCCTTTTCCGGTCAGAGAAGAATATAAAACATTTTCAGGATTATGCAACCTTTTTTTTCATCATTTCTTCGGATTTTGTCCAAGATATCCCATGCGGAGAACTGTCCGGAAAGCAATTCGGAAACGAAGAGTTTTTTTAATAATTCTTCACGCATCCGGCGAGCTTTTCCGCCAGACGGTCCATCTCTTCGGCGGTATTGTGCTGCCACAGCGAGAGCCGCAGTCCGCAGAAAGCGTCCTTCCGGGAATAACCCATTGCCGTCAGGGCCCGCGAACCGGACGGAGTTTCCGATTCGCATGCACTGCCCGGAGCCGCACTGATCTCGTATCGATGCAGGGCCCGCGTCAGGATCGCCCCCTGATAAGGTGCGGTCAGCAGATGGATGATGAACGGCGAGACCGCATCTTCCGGCAAGGTGCACGGGAAATCCAGTCCGTTTTGGCGCAGCGCGTCCAGCAGACGGCGGCGCAGTTCCAGCGCCCGGCCATAACGTTCTTTCTGCATCTGCGCCGCTTTGATCCCGGCTTGAAGCAGGGTCAGCAGGACCGGAACGGAACAGCGGCCGCCGAAATGTTCCGCACTGCGGAGCGACTGGACCGGACGCAGTAATTTTTCGTTACAGAAAAGGACCGCTCCACCCGGAGCGCCGATCTTCTGGCCGGAAAGGGTGAAAAAGTCCGGCCGGATCTCCCGCGTCTCCAGAGGGATCTTGCCGATGGACTGCATGGTGTCGCACAGCAGCAGTGCTTTCGGAGCATGACGGTCCAGCAGCTGACGGATCTTGCGGAGGTCAAGGATGCCGCCGGTCTCGCTCTGCACATGGTGGACCGCCACAGCCGCGGTCCGGCCGGAAAGATGCGATTCCAGGTCCGTCATGGAGACCCCGCTGCGGTCCGATTTGCAGCGGATCAGTTCCATTCCGTATTTGGCGCAGGAGCGCTCGAAGGCTTTTTCCAGCGCGGGATGTTCGAGCGTGGTGGTGATGATTTCCCCGCCGTGAAGCGTGCGGCAGATGCCCTCGGCGGCGACGGCGAGCGCTTCGGTACCCGTGTTGCAGAATACCGTGCCGAATCCGGAAAGTCCGAATGCTTTGCAGAGTTCTGCGCTGTCCTTGCGGATGCGTTCGGCAGCGGTCCGGCCGTGCCAGCCGGCCGATTCCTGATTGCCGGGAAATTCCGCGGCATACTCCTGAAAGCAGCGCAGCAGTTCCGGATCGCACGGAACTGCCGCGGCATTGTCAAGATAAATGGACATGGGGGGAGACGGTCCGGAAGGGTCAGCTGTTGCGGACGGCGTTCTTTTCCCGTTCGCACTGGTCGCGCAGGGAGGCGATCTCCGCCGTGAGACCCTGTCGCAGCTCTTCGGCCTGGGTCTCGTCGAGTCCCTTGGCGAGTTTCTGCCGGGCGCTGAGTTCCGCCGCGGCGATGCGGGATTTGTAGATCCGGTCGATCTCGGCGATTTTTTCCTTCTTCTCCTGCGGGAGTTCGTTCAGTTTTCCGCCGGTCCGTTCGAGAGCGAGTTCATAAGCGCTTTTCATGGTTTTTTCGCTTCCTTCTTAGCCTTGGCAGGTTCGGTTTTCTTTGCCGGTTTCACCGCTGTGTTCCGGTGAGAGAACGGCACCGGCGGCAGGAAATCCGAGGCGGGGAAATCCACATTGATCTTGAAATCGGTCATCTTCGAGATCCGGGTCGTTTCCATCTGTTTCACGGTCGAGGTCGCGGGAAGCCGGATGCTGTTGTCCTCATACCAGGTGTAATCCGCCGGCACGTTCACATACAGGTATTCCTCGCCGTTGATATACATGATGGTTTCCATCCGTTCGGTCAGATAGGTTTTGCCGTTGATATACAGCACGTACGGGGCGATGCCTTTGACTCCGGCATCGCAGATCAGCCGGTAGGTCTTGTAGCCGTTCTCGATCTGCATGTCGATCTCAACGGTCTTGAAGATCTTGGTCGCATCGAGCGAGGGGGTGCCCATCTGCGTGAAGATCCGCATCAGTTCGGTCGGGATCCCTTTCGGGACCTTCGTCGTTTTCCGGGTGGCGCAGTCATAGCTCCAGGCATTCCCCGCATTGTAGATCTGAATCACGGTGGGCTTCTGGTTCCGGTAGGTGGTGAGGCGCATTTTGTCCGGAGCCTGGAAACGGGTCTCGATCGACAGGGTTTCCTTGGAGCCGGACTGCATCACGGAAAAGGTCTGCTTCATCAGATAGGATTTGCAGTTGCGGTAACGCTGTTCCGGATCGGTCGCTTTGCCCATTTTTGCAATCAGTTCCGGCACTTTGATGTCCGCCGGTTCCATCGGCTCCAGATGCAGCAGATCCTGACAGGCGGTCAGCAGCATCAGCCCGGCCAGCTGCAGGACGGCAAAAACTCCGGACAAAAATCTCTTTTTCATAATATATCCTTTCATGGTCAATGTTATTTTCATGACAGGACAATATATCCGTGAAAATGAGAACTTTCAAGCCGGAAAGATGATATGGACCGTTTTTTTTGCCGGGATGACGGCATTTTTTCAGTTTATGGACTTTTAAAATCGGCAATACTGCATTATATTATGGAAAAATCTTAATTCCACTGCTGAAGAAAACGACAGAATGAAAGAACGGAAAATCGATGTGGTCGGCTGGGACGATGGTTTCAGCGGCCAGGCGGAACAGCTGCTGAGCCAGGCTCAGCTGGTGATAGGTGCCCCGCGTCTGCTGGAACTGCCGCAGATCCCCACGGCTGCGGAAAAAGCCGCTGTGGACGGCAAAATCGTCCAGCGTCTGCCCGGACTGCTGGCCCGGGAACTCCGGACCGTAGTCCTGGCCACCGGCGATCCGCTTTATTACGGCATCGGTTCGACCCTGCTGCGCTTCGTCCCCGCGGAACAGCTCGTTTTCCATCCCGCGCCGACCGCGTTCCAGAAACTCTTTGCCCGGTTGGGGCAGCCCTGGGAACAGGTCCGGCTGTTTTCTCTGCACGGACGGAAAGATCCCGTGCCTTTCCGGGCTATCCTGAGCGCATCCCTGGCGGCGGTTTACGGTGACACGCAGCGTCCGGCCCGGAAGATCGCCGCTGAACTGATTGCCGCTTTTCCCGCGGCTGCGGATCGGGCGGCGGCCTGCGGATGCAATCTCGGTCTGCCGGATGAACATGTATTGCGCGGTTCCCTTTCGGAGATCGCCGCGGATCCCGCGGCCGGCGTTTCGCTTTCCGTACTGGCGCTGCTGCCGGACGACCGGACGGAAAAGCCGTGCCTGCCGCTCGGTCTGCCGGACGATTCATACGACCATCACCGGAATATGATTACCCATCCTGAGATCCGCGCCATCGTGCTTTCCAAACTGCGGCTGGCTCCGGGGGTGCTGTGGGATCTGGGCGCCGGCAGCGGTTCGGTCGGGATCGAGGCCGCCGGAGCGTGTCCAGGACTGCAGGTCATCGCCGTTGAAAAAGACCCCGAACGGGTTCAGCATATCACTGCCAATATTGCCAGGGAAGGCCTGACCAATGTCCGGATCTGTCAGGGCAAAGCCGGCGAGCTCCTCGACGAACTGCCGCGCCCGACCCGGATCTTCATCGGCGGAGGCGGCAAAGATATTTTTGAAAAAGCTTTCGACCGGCTGGCGCCCGGCGGCATTCTCGTGATGACGGCTGTCATGCTTGACACTATCGGGATGATGAGCGCGGGTCTGCGCGAACACCGGCAGGAGTTCCTGACGGTTCAGATCAGCCGGGCCGAGGAGATCCTGCCGGGCAGTTCGATGATCCGGGCGGAAAATCCGATCGCCGTCGGCGTCTGGCGGAAGGGAGCCGGGAAATGAGCGGAAAGATCACCTTTGTCGGTGCCGGTCCCGGTGATCCGGAACTGATCACCCTGAAAGGCGCCGCGGCTTTGCGCGAGGCGGATACGGTGGTCTATGCCGGTTCGCTCGTGAATGAAAAGATCCTGGAACTGGCCGGCCATGCCGAATTCCATAACAGTGCGAAAATGTCGCTCGACGAGGTGCTGACGATCCTCAAACGCGATTATCTGGCCGGGAAAATGGTGGTGCGTCTGCACACCGGCGATCCTTCGGTTTACGGTGCGGTCGGGGAACAGTTCCACCTGCTGGACCAGGCGGGTATTCCTTATACCGTGATCCCGGGCGTGAGCAGCGTTTTCGCCGCCGCGGCGGCTTTGCAGACCGAACTGACCATGCCGGAGATCTCCCAGACCGTGATCCTGACCCGGGATGCGGGCCGGACTCCCGTGCCGGAAAAGGAATCGCTCGAACTGCTGGCGGCGCACGGCAGCACGCTGTGCATTTTCCTGAGCGTGTCGGATATGGAGAAACTGTGCCGGAAACTGCTGGCTGCGGGCCGTTCGCCCGATACCGCCGCCGCGGTGGTCTATCGTGCCAGCTGGGAGAACGAACTCATTGTGCGCGGCACCATTGCCGACATTGCTTCGAAAGTCGCCGAAGCCGGCATCAAACGGCAAGCCATGATCGTGATCGGGGATGTGTTGCGCAAAGACGGTGCGCTCTCCAAACTTTACGATTCGGAATTTGCCACCGGCTACCGGCATCATAAATTCCGCGGCCAGACGGCGGTTTTCGCCCTGACGCGTCAGGCCAGTCTGAAAGCGGCCGAGATCGCCTCGGGGCTGTCGGACGCCGTGCTGTTCGTGCCGGAGAAATTTGCCGATGCGGTGCCGAGTCTGCATACCAGTTCCTTTGCTGCCGGAAAATTCGGTGAGACCCTGGATTCGAACTGGCGGAATTACGATGCGTTCGTGTTCGTCATGGCCGCGGGCATTGCGGTGCGGCATATCGGAAAACTCTGCGAGGATAAAAAACGCGATCCGGCCGTGGTCGTTTGCGATGAAAAAGGCAATTACGCGGTCAGCCTGCTTTCCGGCCATATCGGCGGCGGCAACGCGCTGGCGCACGACATCGCCCGGATCACCGGCGGACAGGCGGTCATCACCACCGCCAGCGATGTGCAGAAATTGCCCGCGTTCGATGTGTTCGCCGAAGAGCATCACTGTGTGATCGAAACGCCGGAGACCCTGACCGGGATCGCGGCGGCGGTGGTCAACGGCGAACCGGTCGAAGTGGAAATGTCCGCCCGCCTGTTCGAGGCAAATTTTGCCGGATATCCCGACGTGACTCTGGTCAAAGAACGGACGGACGGTCTGATCCTGGTCCGGTCCGGCGGATCGGAACTGCGTCTGCACCAGCCTCGTTTCGTGCTCGGGATCGGCTGCCGGAAAGGGATCACCGCCGACCGCATCGGCGAGGTGGTTGATGCCGTTCTGGAAAAAGCCGGATTCTTCCCGGAGGATCTGTGTGCGATTGCCTCGGCGGAGGTGAAACGGGAGGAAACCGGTCTGCTGGAATTCGCCCGGAAAATGAATTTGCCGCTGCAGTTTTTCCCCGCGGAAAAGCTGAACGCGGTCGAGGTGCCGAATCCGTCCCAAGCGGCGGAGCGGAATCTCGGGATCCGGTCGGTTTCCGAGGCGTCCGCCCTGCTGGCCGCAGGGGAAAACGCCCGGCTGTATGTGGAAAAACAGCGCTGCGGCGATGTGACAGCAGCCATCGCGGGAGGAAATCATGGCAGCTAAGGTATATGCGGTCGGGATCGGGCCGGGTTCGTTGGATTTGCTGACTCCGCAGGCGGAAAAGGTCTTGCGGATGTGCACTGCCGTGGCCGGATACCAGCTGTATCTGGATCAGATCGCGCCGCTGATCGAAGGAAAAAAGATCATTCCGGGCGGGATGCGGCAGGAAGTGGAACGCTGCACGCGGGCGTTGGAAGCCGCGCTGGCCGGTGAGACCGTGGCGGTGGTGTCGTCCGGCGATGCGGGCGTTTACGGCATGGCCGGACTGCTGATGGAGCTGACGCAGGAAGAACGGTTTTCCGGAATCGAGATCGAAGTGGTGCCGGGCATTACCGCGGCGTTGTCCTGTGCCGCCCTGGCCGGAGCGCCGTTGATGAATGATTTTGCCGTGCTGAGCCTTTCCGAACTGATGACCCCGGAAGCGGTGATCCGCCGGCGTCTGGAAGCAATCGCGCAGCTCGATCTGCCTGTGGCGCTTTACAATCCGAAAAGCCGCCGGCGGCATGTCCTGCTGGAATATGCGGTGGAGGTGTTCCGGAAATATGGCGGGGATCAGCTGCCCGGCGCGCTCGTGCGCGATGCCTGGCGCGAAGGACAGAAAATACAGTTTTTTACCCTGGATCAGTTCCCGTTCGACGAAGTTCAGATGACCACGCTGGTGCTGATCGGAAACAGTCAAACCAGAATCGCCAACGGCAGAATGTTCTGTCTGCGCGGCTATCGGGAGAAGTACGGTGTCGGAGAATAAATCAATTCCCCGTTTCATGATCGCCGGAACCAATTCCGGCAGCGGCAAGACCACTTTGACGCTCGGGATCCTGCGGGCGCTGAAACAGCGAGGCATGAACGTGGTTCCGTTCAAATGCGGCCCGGATTATATCGATCCGCTGTTCCATCGTCAGGCCGCAGGCGCGGTGTCCTGGAATCTGGATGTCTTTCTGGGTTCGGAACGGGAATTCTGCCGCCGGACGCAGGGATGCGATGCGGCCGTGGTCGAGGGTGTGATGGGCTTGTTCGACGGCATTTATCCGGACCGTCTTGACGCCTCCTGTGCGGAACTGGCCGCGAAGCTTTCCCTGCCGGTGATCCTGACGGTCAATGCGCAGGGGATCGGCGGATCCATCGCGCCGCTGGTGAAAGGATTTTCACAATGGCATCCCGAGGTGAAGATCATCGGCGTTCTGGCCAACAAGGTCGGTTCGGCCCGTCATGCGGAAATCCTGCAGAAGGCACTGGAAAGCGCTTCACTGCCGCCGCTGCTGGGGTACCTGCTGCGGGATGAACACCTGATCCTGCCGGAGCGGCATCTCGGCCTTTCGGTCGGAAAACTGGATGAATCCTGGCTGAATGAGCTCGCCGAAAAGATCGAAAGAACGGTCGACCTGGAAAAGCTGCTGGATATGACGCGCGGTGAGATCTCCTGTCTGCCGGTCGAAAAAGACCCCCCCGCGACCCTGCGTCTCGGGGTGGCGCACGACGAAGCGTTCTGTTTTTATTACGAGGCGAATTTGGCCGCCCTGCGGCAGCACGGCGTGGAAATCGTGCCGTTTTCTCCTTTGCATGATCCGGCCCTGCCGGAAAATCTGGACGGCATCTATCTGGGCGGCGGCTATCCGGAATTGTATATGAAGGATATCAATGCGAACGAGACCATGACGGCATCCATCCGGAACTTTGCGGAAAATCATTTTGTTTACGGTGAATGCGGCGGTTATCTTTATCTGCTGGAAAGCCTGGAAAATTTTGCCGGAGAAACGCTGCCCGGACTGGGCCTGCTGCCGGGCCGGGCGGTCATGAACCGCAAGCTGGCTTCGCTGGGTTATCGGGAAGTGACCGGTCCATGGGGCAGGGGACGCGGTCATGAGTTCCATTATTCCTCGCTGATCGAACCGCCGCCGGGTCCCTATCTGTGGCACAGTTCCGATGCGCACGGTCGTCAGTCCGACTGCGGCGGCATGCGCGGCAAGGTGTTCGGCAGTTACATCCATCTCTATTTCGCCGACGATCCGGACCTGATCCGGAACATGCTGGCCCGGATGAAAGGTTGATTTCCGCTTGCATTTTTTACGAAAGAATAATATGACGATGAACCAACTGAAACAAGGAGTGTTTTCATGAAACTGAATTTCCGAATCGACTGGGGGTATCAGTACCTGTATTCCCGCCGGCATTACCATCCGTATTATCATTGGGACGGACATCTGGAATGTTCGGCCGGCAAGATCAAAAAAGTTTTTCAGCTCGATTATCCGGTGATCTGGTATGGCCCGGGCCATTGCGCCAAGGAAACCCTGCTGGACTCCCCCAGCTGGAAAAGCACCACGCACCGCGGTCTCGCCGGGATCCGGATCGAAGCCGACGTGCCGGAAAATGCCGTTTTCAAACTGGTCACGCTTTCCGGAACTTTTGATTTCAAGGCGCAGGAGATCCTCTCGGAGGGACGCATCGAATTCCCGGTCGGACCGAAATATCTGGGCTGCCATGTGATCGTGACCCGTACCGGTTATTACTGGTTCCTGCCTGCCGCCCGGCCGGGACAATTTGTCATCGAGGCCGATCAGCTGGCGTCTTCCAAGGTCCCGGTGCGGGACTGGGCGCGGATGCGCACCGCCTGGATCGCTCCCGGCAAGCAGGCCGAATTCACGGCTGAACTGCCGGAAACCCGCGGCGACCAGGATGAAACGCTGCTGCATGTGGTCGCCATGGCTGCTCCGGAATACACGCCCGAACACGAAAAGCAGATCCACGACGATTTTCCGCTGACCCTGTTCTGCGACGGCAAGCCCGTCGCGCAGGGCGTCCACTATTTCCGCAAGCATGACAGTTTCATGCAGCTGCTGGAAGATGTGTGGCTCCGTTTCCCCGCGGTTTCCGGCAAGCACCGTTTCGCGCTGAAGAACAACAACGGCAGATTCTTCCTGCTGGTGACGCGTCTGGTGATGCAGCAGTCGGAACACCGGCATCTGGAATTTTCGCTGCCGCCCTGGGCATTGGCCGGGGAACCGCTCATCGGACGCATCTTCGCGGCGAAGGCCGCCCGCACCACGGTCAAGTGGGAAAAACAACAGCTCGAACTGAACCTCAAGCCCGGCTGGAACGAATTCCGTTTCTCCATTGCCAAACCGGGGATAGACGTTCCGGTTTCCACGCCGTCCACGCAGGGCGTCATTCCGGCGGTCTACGCGCTCAAGGATGAAACGCCGGAAGTCACGGTCGGCTACGACATGACCGTGGTTCCGCATGACGGCAACGGTTTCATGGACTGGCTGCTGGATTACACCTGGCGGACCCGTCTGGGCAATCTGGTGGTTTTCCGCTCCTTCCGCAAGGTCAGTCCCGATTCCTATGCCACGGCGGAAGTCCCGGACGATTTGCTGTCCCGCTGGGGAAAATTCTGCTGCGACCACCGGATATATGTGGAAGCCGCCACCAGTTTCGACAGCGGCGCGCTTACGAAGAGCGCCGGCAAAATGCTGCACAGCGTCGGCCGCCACGAATGGCCCGGCGCCGTCTATGCGTTCGACCCCGGTTTCGAATGGCGTTCCGAAGATATGAAGACCGCCATGGAACACTGTCTCAAACGGCTGAAAATCGAAATCGACCGTGCCCATAAAGTCAGCAAACGCGCCGCGTTCGGCGACGCTTCAGGCGGACACCGTTACTGCTACATGGCCGGCGCGGATTTCATCCGCACGGAGACCATGGTGCCGCATACCCAGCATCTCTGCTCGCAGGCCCGGCCCGCCGCCGAGGCTTTGTCCGACGGCGAATGGGGCGTGCATATCGCCATCCAGCACCCGTTCCAGCCCTATTTCGAAACGCATCTGGGTCAGTATTTCCTTTCGCTGTTCCAGCCCTGGATGATGGGCGCTTCCATGATCTACGAAGAGGACAGCCTGTTCCTGCTTTTCAAGGAGGAACGCCAGGCGTGGGACGATCTGCTCACCAAGGGAAAACGGGATATGACGCGCGAATTCTTCCGGTTCGTGAAGACGCATCCGCGCAAAGGTGCGCCGACGAGGAAGATCGCGTTCGTGGAAGGCCGTTACGCCGCGCCGTTCAACGGTTTCATCTGCGACACCGACCAGACGCCCGATTATGCCGTGTGGGGACTCTTCGGCAAAAACGATCCGCTGTGGGGGCACCGCCAGCCGGAAAAATGCCGTCAGCTGCTTGATGTGCTGATGCCCGGCGCCAGCACACAGCCCCTGCGTCAGGATTACACCAAACGCAGATTCTTCTTCTCCGGCACGCCTTACGGCGATTTCGATGAAGTCCCGACCGAGGCGAAGGCAGATTATTTCGACCGTTATTCCCTGCTGCTGCATCTCGGCTGGAACACCATGATCCAGGAGGATTACGACAAACTTCTCCGCTTCGTGAAAAAAGGCGGAACGATCCTGATCGGTCTGCCGCAGTTCAGCAAACATGTCCGCCGCGAATTTCTGGAAGACATGATGGAACTCGACCTGTGGAACGGCGGCGATCTCAGCGATTTCTGCGGACTGAAAGTCAAAGGGCCGGGCAAATGTTATTCCGGTCAATGGAATGCCGCAGGACGCGAAGATTATGTCATTCCCGACCTTTCCGGCGTACCGAGCAAGTCGCCGGACGAGGACGGTCCCTGCCGTCTGGCCAAGCTCGAACTGGCGGGCGCCGAACCGGTGATTTGGGATGCCATGACCGGCGAACCGCTGGTCTGCCGTTTCCGCAAGGGCAAAGGCACGGTCTACACGGTCACCGCTTACGCTTATCCCGGACACGAAGCATTGCGTCAGGTGATGGGTGCGCTGGTCGCGTATCTGGCGGCGCAGAATCTGCCGCAGACCCGGGTGGAAGATCCGTCGAAAGAAGTGTTCTGGAACGAATGGATCGAGGATAACAATGTCCGCCGTCTGATGCTGCTGAACACCGATTGGACCGAGGCTGGGAACCGGAAGGAAATCACGGTCGACACCGGCAGGATCCTTTTCGAAACCGAGGTGGTCGAACGGGAAGCGAAGATCCTGACGGTCCTGCCGGACATGGTTCTGGAACCGGACGATTCCGAACTGCATCTGGAAGTGCTCAAGTCCGGCAAGGTGCGTTGTCACGGCACCGGCAAGCACCGGATCGCAATCCATAAAGCGAACGGCAAATGCGAATCGAAAACGGTGGATCTGACGAAGAACACCTCAGTGGAAATCACGCTTGCCTGATCCTGCGGGGGGATCGTCCCCCCGCTGTAATTCTGTTACTGCCGGATCCCGAACAGATCTTTCAGGATATCCGCGCTCTTTTTCAAATCGATTTCCGGTTCGCGCAGATGGGTATCGTGTTCGATCAGAATCCATTTGTTGTAGTTGTGATCGCGGAGCTCGCGGACGATCGGAGCGAAATCCATACCGGCATTGCCGCCGCCGAGTTCGCAGAAACGCAGACGCTCCGGCCAGCGGTCCAGGCCGATGCTTTCATCTTTGAGGAAGTAATCCTTGAAATGTACGGCGGCCAGCCGGTCGTGGTATTTGCGGATGGTTCCGATGCAGTCGCCGCCGGCGGCATGGAGATGGGCGGTATCCAGCAGCAGCGCGGCGCCCGGCACCGCGGCCATGAAATCGTCCAGTTCCTGCTGGGATTCCACCCTGGTGCCGAGATGGTTGTGCAATGCGGCCTTGAGTCCGTAATACGCCGCGGCTTCCACAAACGCATTGGCCTGGCGGCAATAGGTCTCGAACGGGACAGTTCTGCGGGCCGGCGTGGTGATCCAGACATATTCCTTCCCGAAAGCGCAGGCGCATTTCATGGTCAGTTCCGGCGAACTCATATTGCAGGATGCGAAATCCATCCCCATGCGGTGGAAAAGAGCGGCATTCTGGACCGCCTCGGCCATATCGGCCGCTTTCAGCCATTCGATCCCGCCGATCCCGCAGCTTTTCAGCAGAAGCAGACGCTGTTCCAGGTTCAGATTCCCGCCGTACCAGACATCCATGCCGTAATCGGCAACTCCGATTTGATAATTCATGATTTTCTCCCGGTTTGAGTTCACTTCATGGCTGCGAGCAGAACTTTGCGGACCGCTTCCGCCCAGCGGGTCAGCACGGCCGGTTCCGCCAGCAGAAGATTATGCAGAGTCGCCATCAGCCGGTTGTACATCACATCCTCGCAGACTGATGTATCCTTTTTGATAAATTGATTTTCCGGGATATTCCAGGCCGGACTCTTGTAAAGCGGAGAGCCCCAGCCGGAGCCCAGCGGAGTGCCTTCTGCCCTGAGAGCGTTGAAGATCCAGGACCGGTCAAGTCCTTCTTTCAGGTAATCTTTCCGAAGCAGGAAAGTAAAGAAATAATAATCGCGGAGATCGTCCTCGTAAGAGGATTTCTGAAGCTGAACCAGAGGAATGTCTTTCAGAATATCGCAGATGATCTTGACCGCGGCCTGATGCCGGGCGCGGACCTCGGCCTGATGATGCAGCTGGTCGTAAATGATCGCCGCCTGGAATTCCGTGAAGCGGTACTGATGGCACTCAAGTCCGGTCTGAAGCGGATCTTTCGGATGCAGCCGGGAATTGCCGATATGGCTGAGGCGGAAAGCGAGGTCGGCCAGATGCTCGTCATTGGTGATCAGACAGCCGCCTTCGCCGCCGGTCATCAGCTTGGACAGCTGGAAGGAGAAACTGCCGTATTCACTGAGCGAACCCGCGCCTTTGCCGTGCTGTTTGGCACCATGCGCGTGTGCGCAGTCTTCGACCACGTGGATCCCGTGTTTTTTCGCGATGGCGTTGATCTTGTCCATGTCGGCCAAAGCAGAATAAAGATGCACGGGAATGACGGCTTTGGTCCGGGGCGTGATCGCCTCCTCGAACTTTGCCGGATCCAGGCACAGCGTCTCCGGATCGATGTCCACGATCACCGGTTTGGCTCCGACGTAGATCGCGGCTTCCGCGGTGGCGATCCAGGTGACGCCGGGGACGATGACTTCGTCGCCCGGTCCGACGCCGAGAGCGAGCAGGGCGCATTCGAGCGTGGTGGTGCCGTTGCACATCCAGACGGAGTATTTCGCATCCTGGAAGGCGGCGAATTCCTCCATCAGCAGTTGTTCATATTTGCCGCAGAGACCCCATTTCCCGGAATGATAGACTTCCAGCAGTTTCTGATCGGTTTCCGGGTAGACCAGCGGCCAGGCCGGTACGAGCTTTGCCAGTTCATCCGGCTGAAAAGCCGGGGTTCCGCCGTCAATTGCCAGTTTGTTCATAATGACTTCTCCATATTTATAAGGTTGTTTGCGATAAATTCTGCGATCTGATCCTGATACTTGAATTTGAGCCGTCCCGGATAGCAGTAGATCTCATAAAAACCGAAACGGCAGTTGTTGGGACAGTCCAGGGCGCTTTTAATATCCGGATAACGTTTCATATCGGATTCCGAGGGGAAATAGGCGCCGTTGCCGTTGGCCACTGTGACCGCGAAACTGTATTCGGCCTGCGACCGTGCCATCAGCGCGGCGCCGTCCTCCACAAAATATTCGCCGGGGATGAACAGGAAAGAGATCTCTTTTCCGAACCGGATCACCTGCAGATCGTTCATGATCCGCAGATCGGCCCCGTGTTCCAGAGCGACCGCCATTTCGATGAGCCGGAAAGCGTGCTGGACGCTGATCGGCTGAAAAATTTCGGCATCTTTGCGCAGACTTTCGGCGGATTGTTCCACCACGGGCATTTCGCAGGATTTGAGCATGCCGCGGATGGTGAGGCCGGTGATCTTTTCCCCGCCGGAAGCCAGACTCTTTTCCAGGTCGGCCAGGTATTGGTCGGCAATCACGTCGGCGGCAGTGTCATTCTGCAGGACATGGCAGCTGGTATAGGTGTTGACATCGCCGCAGGGGCCGAGGAAAAACAGCGGCATGGAAGCGAGCTTGCGTTCCTTGATCTTCCGGTTGGCCGCACCCATCCAGTCGGCCGACACCAATTTATGGAACGGCAGGTTCATCGCGATGCCGTGGATGCCGTGGCTGTGCAGCAGCAGTTTGCAGGTGCCGTCCGGTCTCACAAAGCGGATCCAGCGGATGCTTTCGTCCGTGGCGTTTTTCTCCGTTTCCACGCGGTTTTTGCCCAGTTTCCGGGTGAGCGGCGCACGCCCGGCTTCAGCAAACGCGATTTCTTCCGGATCGCGGAGCGCTTCGGCCGCGGTCTTCAGAACCGTTTTCTTCCAGATTTCCTGAAAACGCGGATCGGGTTCTCCGGATCCGACGCCGCAGGAGACGCCCAGTGCCGGACCGCTGTGCGTATGGGTCGCCGTGAAGGCAATACATTCCGGCGCGATATGGTGTTCCTGCGAGATCGCCGCCCGCATTTCGGCGGAATACAGCCGGTCCATGGTGCACAGGTCCGAGGATATGACCATGGCGCGGTTCTGCCCGTCGTCGAAAAAAACGGCCCGGCAGTAAAGCGGATCGTGCACCCCGAGGTTGCGGCGGCCCTGAAACGGACCGTAGCCGTAAAGTTCGGTGAAGAGCGGAACTTCCAGGACCGTTTCCGAACATCCAATTTTAAACATCTTGTCTTTCTCCTTTTTCAGACATGACCGTTCGTCTGTTCCATATTATAATCTGTCCGCCTGATTTTGTAAATAGCAAAAATGGGCAAAAACTTATCAAAAAAGAATATTTATTGCCTTTTATGCGTTTTTTTATTTGATTTTTCATCGCGGCAGGATATAATTATCGGAAAAAAGGGAGGTCGTCTTGAATTATTTTGATGATGTGAATGTTCGGGTGTTGATGAGGCGGTTTTTCTATCCCGGATTTTCGGTCGGGGAATATCCGTTTGCCATCCCGGTCACGCACTCCATCGAATTTATCCGAAGCGGACAGTTATTTCTGAATCGTCCGGGCAAATCCATGCTGCTGACGGCTCCGGCGCTGTTCTGGATGCGCCGGGGCGAAGCATTCCAGTTTTCTGTGCCTGAAAAACCGCACAACCCCTGTGAACATCTCTACTGCGATTTTCTGGGGGCAAAAGCGGACCGGATGCTGGCCTGGCTGGATGAAGTCTGTCCGGAAGGTTTTCTGCGTCCCGCCGATCCGGAGAAGGTCACCGAGATCTTTGTCGAGGCTGTCGATTATTACCGCATGGACCGGGAATTCTACCAGGCGGAGATCGCGGAATGCATCGACCGGATCATGCTGGAGATCAACCGGACGCTTCGGCAGGGATCGCGAGTTCAGGAAGACCCGTATCACATCCGGCAGATCGGCGACGAGATCCGCAAGGACCCGTTCCGGGATTTCGATTTCCATCGGCTGGCCGCTGAAAACGGGATCACGCTGTATCATTTCCGCCGTCTCTTCCGGCAGATGCATGGTCTTCCCCCTGCGGTATTCGTCCGGAACCAGCAGATGGTCCGCGCCGCCGAGCTGCTGTCCATGACCGATATGCGGATCAAGGAGATCGTTTACAACTGCAAATTCGCCAACATGATGGATTTTTCGCGTGCCTTCAAACGGTATTCGGGGATGTCGCCGCGCGATTACCGGAGGAAGCACGGTTCTTCCGGCGGACAATGATCAACGCATGACCGTCCGTCTTTTCGGTCCGGTCCGCAGGATTTTACGGGATCATGGTGCGATAAACCGGTTTTTTTAAAAAAAATTAGAAAAAAGGCGGATCTGCCCCTGTTTTTCTGCCGAAAACGGTGTATATTTCCATCTTAAAGTTTTTTCCGGATCCGCCGGAAGAAATTGTCAACTCTGGAAACAGAATGGATGCTGAAATGAACAAGTACCCGCAGCCCGCAAGCATTCCGGTGAAAAACCGCGAATGGTTGGATCATGAACTGAAGAAATCGCCGATCTGGTGTTCAGTGGATCTTCGGGATGGCAATCAGGCTCTGCCGATGCCGATGAACCCGGAGAAAAAGTTTGCTTATTTCCAGCTTCTGTGCCAGATCGGATTCAAGGAAATTGAAGTCTCGTTCCCTTCCGCGTCGCAGGATGATTTCGAATTCGTCCGCGAGCTGATCGAAGGCAACAGGATTCCGCAGGATGTCCGGATCTCCGTGCTGACACAGGCACGCGAACCCCTTATCCGCCGCACCGTCGAGTCCCTCGCCGGACTCGAACGGGGGATCCTTCATTTGTATATCGCCACTTCCGAACTGCATGAGCAGATCGTCTTCCACAAGAATCATGAGGAAACGCTGAAGACCGCGGTCGAAGGCACCAAATCAGTTATCCGCTGCCTCAAGGAAGCCGGACTCTACGGCAAGATCGGTTATGAATTTTCACCTGAAGAATTCACGGACAGCGATCTGAACCATGTCCTCGAAGTCTGCAAAGCCGTCAAGGAAGCCTGGGGTCCCAGCAAAAAGGAAGATTTCATCCTCAATCTGCCCCAGACCGTGGAACGCCGTCCGCCCCATCAGTATGCCGACATGATCGCCTGGTTCATCGACCACTATCCGTATATGGACGAAACCACGATCAGCATTCATTCGCATAACGATCAGGGCTGTGCGATCGCTTCGTCCGAGCTGGCGGTCATGGCCGGCGCCGAACGCGTGGAAGGCACCTTGTTCGGCCACGGCGAACGCACCGGCAACGTCGACCTCTGCGCCATGGCGCTCAATCTCGAATCCCGCAACATCAAAACCGGGCTGAATTTCTCCGATCTGCCGCACGTCGTCAAGGTCGTGGAAAGTTCCACCGGTATTGAAGTCCATGAGCGTCATCCTTATGCCGGACAGCTCGCGTTCACCGCGTTTTCCGGCTCCCATCAGGATGCCATCCGCAAAGGTCTCGACAGCATCGACACCGCGCGGCAGATCTTCGGCGTCGACTGGAAAGTGCCGTATCTCCATATCGACCCCGCCACGGTCGGACGCAAATACGAGAAACTCATCCGGATCAATTCGCAGTCCGGCAAAGGCGGTGTGGCTTATGTCCTCGAACACGACTATGGGATTTATCCGCCCAAGGGCATGCATCCCGAGATCGGCGCGGCCATCCAGGCTTATGCCGACCGCAAGGGCGACGAGCTCAACGGCGCCGAACTTCTCAAGATCTTCAACAATACGTTCGTCAATATCAAGGGTCCGTTCGACCTGAAGAAATTCAAACGGATCTCCGGCGGCGACGACCATGACGAAACCAGGGAAGATTCCATGATCACGGTCGGTCTGGAGCTGACTTTCGACGGCAAGCCCATGAGCATCAAGGGCACCGGCAACGGCCCGATCTCCGCCACCGTCCACGGCATCCGCAACGAAGCCGGCCTCTATCAGTTCATCCTGGAGGATTTCTCCGAACGCACGCTCGGCACCAACGCCGATGCCAACGCCATCGCCTTCGTCGGTATCCGCAGAAAAAGCGACAAACGCCTTTTCTACGGCGTCGGCGAGCACTCCAATATTGACCAGGCTGCCATTGCCGCTCTCTTTTCCGCTTTGAACCGGTCCATCCTGGAGGAGCGCGGCCTGTTATGAAACTCAAATACATCATCCTGACCATCGGCCTGATCGTCCTGGCGCATCTGATCATCCTGTTCGTCTGCTTCTATCAGCCGGACGACAGCAAAACTTCGAATGTGCCGGAAAAGCTTGAATCCCCGAAAAACGTCGTCAAAAACGACGGTTCCGCGACGGTGCAGCCGGCGAATCCCGCTTCCGGCGTCGCTGCGGTGCAGCCCGTTTCCGAATCCCGGAACCGGCAGTATCCGCCGTTCAATTTCCAGACTGCCTGGAAAGGCGTCATTCCCGATCTTCCCGCTTCGGCAGGGACCCGTGCCGGGATCCTGGTCGATGCCGATACCGGCAACGTCCTCTGGGATAAACAGGCTTCGACTCCCGTTCAGATCGCCTCCATGACCAAGCTCATGACCCTGCTGCTGGCCTGCGAGGATATCCAGGCCGGCCGGAACGGCATCACGCTGCAGTCCCCGGTCAAGGTCTCGTCCGCCGCCATGAAGATCGGCGGCAGCCAGGTCTGGCTCGATCCCAAGGAGACTTTCCCCCTTGAGGAACTCCTTAAAGCCGTGGCGATCAAGAGCGCCAACGATGCCGCCTATCAGGTCGCCGAATTCCTCGGGCAGGGCGATGTTTACGGTTTCGTCGGCCGGATGAACCGCCGCGCCAGGGAAATCGGCATGAAAAACACCCATTTCCACAATCCCCACGGTCTGCCCGGGAAAACTTCCGCGGAAG